>JANLPL010000108.1:0-20583 GCA_031367195.1 Bradyrhizobium sp. | reverse complement strand
CGGCAAGGGCACCCACGGCGGCATGTGCGGCCCCGCCGTCAAACCGATCGCACTGTCGATGGTGTCGGAAATCGCGCGCGACGCTCAGACGGCGGGCCTGCCGATCTCCGCCATCGGCGGCGTCACCACCTGGAAGGATGCGGCCGAGTTCATCGCGCTGGGAGCGGGCAACGTGCAGGTCTGCACCGCCGCGATGACCTACGGCTTCAAGGTCGTGGCTGAGATGATCTCGGGCCTGTCGCAGTACATGGAGCGCAAGGGCTATTCGTCAATCGAGGATTTCCGCGGGGCGGCGATCCCGAAGGTGACGGACTGGCAATATCTTGATCTCAACTATGTCGTGAAGGCCGAGATCAACCAGGATCTCTGCATCAAATGCGGCCGCTGCCACATCGCCTGCGAAGACACCTCGCATCAGGCGATCTGGCCGCGCATCGATGGGGTTCGCAAGTTCGTCGTCAACGAAGCCGAATGCGTCGGCTGCAATCTCTGCGTGCTGGTCTGCCCGGTGGAGAGTTGCATCACGTTGGTGCATAAGACGGAAGGCGTCGATCCGCGCACGGGGCTGCCTTACAATAGGCCGCCGGGGGACTGGACGAAGCATCCGAATAACCCGGCGGTGAATGTGAAGGCGGCGGAGTAGCGCCCGCCGCCGTCATGGCCGGGCTTGTCCCGGCCGGCCATGACGCAGAGCGCCTCACCCCCGCAGCGCCGCCACAATCGCATCGCCCATCGCGCCGGTCGAGACCGTCGCCTCGCCCGGCGCCGCGATGTCCTTCGTCCGCAGCCCCTGCGCCAGCACAGACGCGATCGCCGCCTCCAGCCGGTCGGCCTGTTCGCCCAGGCTGAACGAATAGCGCAGACACATCGCCAGCGAGCCGATCATGGCGATCGGATTGGCCGCGCCTGTCCCCGCGATATCGGGCGCCGAGCCATGCACGGGCTCGTACAAAGCCTTGCGTTGGCCGGTCTTGGCGTCGACGTCGCCGAGCGAGGCGGAGGGCAACATGCCCAGCGAGCCGGTCAGCATCGCCGCCACGTCCGACAGCATGTCGCCGAACAGATTGTCGGTGACGATCACATCGAACTGTTTTGGCCAGCGCACCAGCTGCATACCGAGCGCGTCGGCGAGCTGATGCTCCAGCGTCACGTCGGGGAATTCGCGCTTGTGGAGAGCGGTCATGACTTCCTTCCACAATACGCCCGACTTCATCACATTGTGCTTCTCGGACGAGGTCACCTTGTTGCCGCGTTTGCGCGCGAGATCGAATGCGACGCGGCCGATGCGCTCGATCTCGAACGTGTCGTAAACCTGGGTGTCGATGGCGCGCTTCTGCCCGTTGCCGAGATCGATGATCTGCTTCGGCTCGCCGAAATAGACGCCGCCGGTGAGTTCGCGCACGATCACGATGTCGAGCCCCTCGACCACCTCGGGTTTTAGCGAGGAGGCGCTGGCGAGCGCGGGATAGCACACGGCCGGGCGGATGTTGGCGTAGAGCGCGAGATCCTTGCGTAAGCGCAGCAGGCCCGCCTCGGGGCGCATCTCATAGGGCACGCCGGCCCATTTCGGCCCGCCGACCGCCCCGAACAATATCGCGTCGGCCGCTGTCGCCTGGCCCATGTCGGCCTCGCTGATCGCCGCGCCATGCGCGTCGAAGGCGCCGCCCCCGACCAGGCCCCGCTCCGTCTCGAACCGCGCGCCGCCCTCGGCGTTGAAATGCGCGATCACCTTCTCGGCCTCGGCCATCACTTCGGGGCCGATGCCGTCGCCGGGGAGGAGTAAGAGATTGAACGTCGCCATGGGGGTTCCGCCTGTTTAGGGATTGGCTGGCTCCCTAGCCCAAGTCAGGGTAACGGAACAAGGCTTTCCCCGGAGACGGACTTGAGCGTCGTCAAAACCGATCAGTTCGAGGCCTTCCTGCAAAGGCCGACCCGGGGCGTCGCCCTGTTCCTGTTGCACGGAACGGATTCCGATCTCGCGAGCGAACGCGCGCGCCGGCTCGTGCCCAAACTCGCCGACGAAATGGTGCGCCTGACCGCCGACACGCTCGCCAAAGACCCCGGCCTCCTCGCCGACGAGGCGCTCGCCATTTCCATGTTCGGCGACAAACGCGCGATCTGGATCGAGGCGGGCGGGCGCGACCTCTCCGCGCTGATCGACGCCGTCGCCGACAATCTTCCGGCGCAAACCTCCCTCGTGGTCGAGGCGGATTCGCTGAAGAAAGGCGCGGCCCTGCGCGTCCTGTTCGAGACGCGCGCCAATGCGGTTTCGATCGAATGTTACCCCGCCGGCGCGGCGAGCCTCGCCCAGATGGTGGAGGCGGAGGCGCGGCTGGCGGGGGTGAGGATCGAGGGGCCGGCGCGCGATCATCTCGTCGCCCTACTCGCCGCCGATCCCGCCGCCGCGCGCGGGGAACTCGTGAAACTGATGCTCTACGCGCAAAGCACGGGCGCGCTCGATTCGGCCGATATCGACGCGGCCGCCTCGGGCGGCGGCGCCTCGCCGGTCGAGGCGCTGATCGATGTCGCGCTCGCAGGCGATCTCGCCGCGCTCGAACGCGGCGTCGCGCTCGGGCTCAGCGACAGCGGGGATGCGGCGCAGGCGGCGACGCGGCTCGCCCAGCGCGTGGCGCTGCTGCTTGAGATTCGGCAGGGCGGCGCCGAGCCGGAGCGGCTGCACCGTCTTCCCTTCGCCGTGAAGAAAGCGGTGCTGGCGCAGGCCAACGCGCTGGCGCCGGAGGCGCTGGCGCGCCGGCTGCCGGCGCTGCTCAATCTGCTCATCACCACGCGGCGCAACCCGGCGCTTGGCCGCGCCTCCGCCTTTCGCGCGCTTAGCGCGTTTGCACTCGCCGCGCGACGCGGCGGCTGAACCTCACATCAGGCTCGGCAGCCACAGCGCGATCTCCGGAATCGCAATCAGAATGGCGAGCCGGACGAGATCGGTGACGATGAACGGCGCGACGCCGCGAAAGATGGTGGCGAAACTGACGTCCTCGACCGTCGTCTTGATGACAAACACGTTCATGCCGACGGGGGGATGGATCAGCCCCAGTTCCACCGTCATCACGATGATGATGCCGAACCAGATCGGATCGTAGCCCAAAGCGGTGATGGCGGGGAACACGATCGGCACAGTCAGGATGATCATCGCCATCGCGTCCATCAGACAGCCGAGCACGAGATACATCGCCATGATCAGCAGCAGCACGCCGAGCGGGCTCAGGCCCAACCCGGTCAGGAAACCCGTCATCCTTTGCGGCGCGCCGGTCACGGTGAGGAAATAGCCGAACAGCAGCGCGCCGATCAGCACCGTGAACACGGCCGAGGCCGTGCGCGTCGCGCGAAGCAAAGCCTCCCGCAAGCCCCGCGCGTCAAGCTTGCCGCGCGCGACGCTGATGAGGAACGCGCCGCAGGCGCCCACGCCCCCGGCCTCGGTCGGCGTGAACAGGCCGCCATAGAGGCCGCCGATCACGAATACGAACAACAGCAGCGACGCCCAGACTTTCGACAGCGCGGCCAAACGTTCACGCCAGCTGAAACGATCGCCCGCGGGCAGGAAATCCGGCCGCGCCCAGACGATGACGGCGATGGTCGCCATATACATCGCCACCGCGAGTACGCCGGGCAATATGCCGGCGACGAACAGCTTCCCGATGTCCTGCTGCGTGATGAGGCCATAGACGGCCAACACGGTCGAGGGCGGAAAGATCGCGCCCAGCGTGCCGCCGGCGGCGATCACGCCGGTCGAGAAGCTCTTGGGGTAATTGTGGCGCCGCATCTCGGGGTAGGCGACAGTGGCGAAGGTCGCAGCCGTCGCCACCGACGAGCCGGAGATCGCCGCGAAGCCCGCGCAGGCGGCGATGGTGGCGAGCCCCAACCCGCCGCGCCGGTGGCCGATGAAGGCGTTGGCGGCGCGAAACAGCTCCCCGCTCATGCCTGACTGCGAGACGATCGCCCCCATCAGCATGAACATCGGGATCACGCCGAAGGTGTAGTCCGTCACCGTCCGCATCGAAGTGATGCCGACCATTTTCAGCGCCGGATTGATGCCGACGATTGCAGCGTAGCCGGTGACGCCGACCAGGCCCATCGCCATGCCCACGGGCACGCGCAAGAGGATCAACGCGAACAAAGCGACGAAGCCGGCGACCGCAAGGGCTTCCGGGCTCATGGCGCGCCGCGGCCGGTGATGAAATTCCACGCCCGCACGGCGATCAGCACGACCGCCGCAATATCGCCGGCCCAGGCCACCGCGAAGAACGGCCAGGTCGGCAGGTGCAGATCGTAGGTCAGCACATGGTCGAGATAGGTCGAATAGACCTTGCCGAACAGCATCCAGGAATGCACGCCCACGACAAACAGCACCACCAGCGTCGCGAACACGTCGATTACGCGTTTGCCCCGGTCGCCCAAGGCGCTCCACAGCAGATCGACGGTGATGTGCGAGCCGCGATAGCTCGTCGCGGCGATGCCCCAGAAAATGAGGATGCCGAGCAGCAATCGGCCGAAATCGTAGGAATCGGGGATCGAGACGCCGAAGGCGTAGCGTAGCAGAACGGAGACGAACACGTCCGCCGCGACGATGCCGATGAAGGACGCCGCCGCGAGTTCGATTCCCCCGATGACCCGGTCCCTGCCATTCACGGAGCGGCGCCGAACTTCGCTATGTCGTCGTCCAGCGCCTTGCGCGCTTCAACGGGGTCGATCCCCGCTTTCTGCGCCGCCGCCGCCCAGTTCGTCTGCAACGGCTTGACCGCGTCCTTCCACGCCGCCATTTCCTCGGCCGTCAGTTTATAGAAATGATGGCTCGGATCGTTGCGCGCCTTCTCGCGCCCGGCCGCTTCGAATTCGCCCCAGGCGGCGGCGATCTTGACCGCCCATTCCGTCGTGCAATGCGAATCGAGCGCGGCGCGCTGCGTCGGCGACAGCGAATTGTATTTGTCCGTGTTGACGCTGAAGGTGAACACCGTGGTGTAGAGGGCCACGTCGATATGGTGCTTGACCACCTTGTCGATGCCGAAGATGAACAGCGAGCCCCAGGGAAAGGTGATCGCGTCGGCCACGCCGCGGTCGAGCACTTCGCGCGCCTCCGGCGCGGAGGCCTGCACGTTGGTTCCGCCCAGTTGTTTGACGAGCTGGCCGATGGTGCCTTGCGCGGGTCGCACCTTCAGCCCCTTGAGATCGGCGGGCGCGGTGATCTTGCGCTTGGCGTGCAGGCTGCCGGGATCGTGGACGAAGGCGAGGCAGAAATGCGTGTCCTTCATCTCCTTGGCCGCATAGCCGCGATACCAGCTATCGAGCGCCTGCGCGCCCTTGGCGGCGTCGCCGAAGGTGAAGGGGATTTCGCCGATGGAGATGATGGGAAACCGGCCGGGCTGATAGCCCGGATTGACATAGGCGATATCGACGATGCCGTCGCGCGCCATGTCGTAATGGTCGAACGCTTTGCCGAGCTGCTCGGAGGGGTAAACCGTCACCGTCAGCGCGCCGCCCGATTGTTTGGCGATGTCGTCCGCCCAGGCCTTGGCCGCCACGGTCAGCGCATGGGCGGGCGGCACCCACATCGAGAACCGCAGATTGACGGGAACGTCGGCGGCGCCAGCAGGCGACGCGACGCCCAAAACCAGGCTCGCCGCCATTCCGCGCAAGGCGATTAGCACGATACCCATGTTTCCCCCCGCTCCCTCAAACCGCCGCCATCATCCTTTGCACGGCGCTCAGAATCGCCTTCAGCGACGCCGTGACGATGCTCGGGTCCATGCCGACGCCATGGACGATGCGCCCGCCCGCATTCTCGATCTCGACATAGCTCGCCGCCGTCGCATTGGCGCCGCGCCCCACCGCATGTTCGTGATAATCGAGGAACGAAAAGCTGACGCCAAGCCCCTTTTGCAGCGCATCGACGAAGGCGTCGATCGGGCCGTTGCCTTCGCCCTCCAGTGTCAGCGTCGATCCGTCCGCCTTGCGAAGCTTGGCGATCAGCTCGCGATTATCGGGGCCGGTGGGGCTGACTTGTTGTTTGACCAGCGTCATCGGCGCCTCGGTGAGATAATAGGTCTTCTGAAACAGCGTCCAGATGTCGTCGGAGGTCAGCTCCTTGCCCTCCTCGTCCATCACGCCCTGCGCGATTTTGGAGAACTCGACCTGCAAATCGCGCGGCAGATCGAGGCCATGGTCGGTCTTGAGCAGATAGGCGATGCCGCCCTTGCCCGATTGGCTGTTGATGCGAATCACCGCCTCATAGCTGCGGCCGACGTCCCTGGGGTCGATCGGCAGGTACGGCACCTGAAAATAAGGGAGGTTGCGCTTCTCCTGCGCCTCGAACCCCTTCTTGATCGCATCCTGATGCGAGCCGGAAAAGGCGGTATAGACCAACTCGCCGACGTAAGGGTGGCGCTGGTGCACCGGCAGTTGGTTGCAATGCTCGACCGTCTCGCGGATCCTGTTAATGTCGCTGAGGTCGAGGCCGGGATCGACGCCCTGCGTGAACAGGTTCAACGCCATCGTGACGACATCGACATTGCCGGTGCGCTCGCCATTGCCGAATAGCGTGCCCTCGACCCGCTCGGCGCCGGCCATCAAAGCGAGTTCGGCCGCCGCGACCGCCGTGCCGCGATCGTTGTGAGGATGCACGGAGAGGATCACCGTCTCGCGGTTTGAGATTTTGCGCCCGAACCACTCGAACATGTCGGCATAGGTGTTGGGCGTCGCCATCTCCACGGTAGCGGGCAGGTTGAGGATCAACCTTTTCTCGCGCGTCGGCTGGATCACGTCCTTGACCGCCTCGCAAATCTCCAGCGCGACTTCGAGTTCGGTTCCGGTGAAACTTTCCGGCGAATATTCGAAGATCCATTCCGTCTCGGGCGCTTGCGCCGCAAGCGCCTTGATCTGGCGCGCGGCGGCGACCGCGATCTCCTTGACGCCCTTGACGTCAGTGCGGAACACCACTTCGCGTTGCAAGGTCGAGGTCGAGTTGTAGAAGTGGAGAATCACCTTTTTGGCGCCCTTGACCGCCTCGAAGGTGCGTTCGATCAACTCCGGCCGACATTGTGTCAGCACCTGGATCGCCACGTCGCCGGGGATTTTAGCCCCTTCGATGATCGAGCGCACGAAATCGAAATCGGTCTGCGAGGCGGAGGGGAAGGCGACCTCGATCTCCTTGAAGCCCATCCCCACGAGCAGGTCGAACATGCGGTTCTTGCGCTCGACGCCCATCGGCTCGATCAGCGCCTGATTGCCGTCGCGCAAATCGACGGAGCACCAATAGGGCGCTTTATCGATGATGCGCGACGGCCATTGCCGGTTGGGCAAGGCGATCGGTTTGAACGCCTGATATTTCTGAATCGGCATCGTGGGCATGGCTGGCGCCTTTGCGGGCCGCGGCCCCTTGAGGGCGCGCGCGATAGACGGGATGAGATCTAAGCGAAGTCGAACGAACGCGTCCCGGCGCTTCAGGGCGCCGGGCGGCTAAGTCGTAGGATAAGGCTCAAGACCCGAATTCGCATTGGGATAAAAAAACAGACTTCGCCGCAAAAGGCAACCGTCTCAGGCCGCGAGCGCGCAATTGACCCTGTTGCGGCCGGAGGATTTGGCTTTGTAAAGCGCGGAATCCGCCGCCGCCGTCAGCGCCACGAAGCCGTTTTCGCCGATCCGTCCGCTGGCGACCCCGAAGCTCGCCGACACGATCCGGCGCTCGGACGCCCCGGCATTGACGATGTTGAGCGCGAACAAGCCTGCGCGCAATTGTTCGGCGATCGCCTCCGCCTCGCCCGCGCAGGCGCCTGTCAGCAGCGCCAGAAATTCCTCGCCGCCGTTGCGGGCGAGCAGCGCCCCGCGTTGGCTCAGAACGGACTGGGCGGCGGCGGCGATCTTTTTCAGGCAGAGGTCGCCGGCGGGATGCCCGCAAAGGTCGTTGTAGGCCTTGAATCTGTCGATGTCGAACAAGATCACCGCCACCGGCGCCTTGCGATCCGGGCCGAGCCAGGCCGCGCGCGCGGCGATTTCCAGCCCGCGACGATTGGCGACGCCGGTCAGCGGATCGCGGTTGGCCTCGGCGTCGATGTCGGCGATTTTGAGCCGGTCGCGCAAGGCGTTGAGATCGGCGCGGCGGAACTCCCGCTCGCGATCGGCCATGCCGCGCAACGTCACGAGGCCGCAAACGACGAACGAAAAGACCTGCATCACGGCGACCTGGATCGGTATTTTTTGCGTCGCCAACAGCGTCGCCGCCAGAGCCAGAAGCGTCGCCCGGGTCGCCCAGGTCGCCGCGCGATGGCGCAGGCGCATCGAGGTGTTGACCGTTGCGGCGTTGAGCGCGACGAAGAACAGGTAGTGCGAGGCGGTCGGCGACGCGGTGAATGCGAAAACGCACAGAATCTGGCAGGCGATCAGGAACGGAATCGAAGCGCCGGCGATATCGCGCGCCAGCGGGGTCAGCCGCCGGCGACACAGCGCGGCGACCCTCAGCATGAGCGGCGTAACCGCGAGGAAATGCAGCCCCGCCGCCAGCCAAACCGTGTCCGGCGTCAAAAGGACATCGCCGACTATAAAGAGATTGTATAGTAAGCCGCCGTTCGTCTCAGGTCTCCGGAGAGAAGTTCGGCGTAGCGGGCGCCCGTTTCCGATTCGAACCGGCGCTCGAGCCCGTCGGCGAATCGAGGGTTGCAACGGCGGCGGGCCAAAACCTCGACCTCGACCCGCAGATCCCTTTCGGAATTTGGCTCGTCCGACCTGCTCACTCGACCGCTACGTCCCGCACACCCGCAAAACTTGCGCGACTCGCTTTTGCAACCTTTGGTTGTGATTCCGGCAACTGGCGGTCAGACGGTGTCGGATCTTGGCGGGAGGATTTCGGAAACGTAAACAGGATGGGCGACCGGCTCGCGGTCGAGGAAAATCGGTGGAGAAAACGCAGCTGTAGGGCTAGGGCTTGTCGATCAGCCGCTCCAGATACTCGCGCTCGTCGGTCGCCCTGTTGGGATTGGCGAGCCGGCGGCGCACTTCCTCCAAAACGCGCCGGGCGCGTTCGGCGCGATCAGCGCCGCCGGACAATTCGCCTTCGGCCGCCCCCTTGGCGCCGTCCTGGCCTCGCCCCAGCGGGTCGTCGCCGCCGCCGCGTTTGGCCCCCGGCAATCCGACATAGCCGCCCTTGCCCTTTCCCTTGCCGCGCATCTGCTTCTGCATTTCCTGGCCGCCCTGTCGCAGCGCTTCGATCGCCTTTCCCTGCGACTCGACCGCGTCGCCCTTGGGCGAATGGCCAAAGCGGCGCTTCGATTTGCCCTGACCCTCTGACCCCTCGCCCTTCAGGTTCCGCTCGGCGTCGGACATATCGCCAGCGGCGTCATCCAGATTCTTCGGCGTTTCCGCCCCCAGGCTGCGCAGGCGTTTCTCGACGCCTTCCAACCGGTCCTGCAACGCCCGTTGCCGCTGACCCAGCGAAGACAAGCCCTCTCCCGAGGCCGCGGGCGGCGATTCGGAACGCTCGCGCTGATCCTCCCGGAAAGTGTCGTCGCGCAGCGCCTGTTGGTCCTTCAGCAATTTGTCGAGATCGCGCAGCGACTGCCGCATCTGTTTGGCGGCCGGGTTCTGCTTGCCTTTGTCAGCGCTTTGGAGGTTCTCCGTCATTTCCTGCAACTGGTCGAGCATCGCCTGGGCGTCCTCCTTGGCGCCGGCTTCCGCGTCCTTTTCAAGCCGATCGAGCATGGCGTCCATGTCCTTGGAATCCATCGGCTCGGCGTCCTGCATCGCCTGTTTGTCGGCATTTCGCATCATTTCCGCGAGAAAGCGCTCGGACGCCTCGCGCAATTTCTGCGACAGTTCTTTCAGCTTCTGCGGGCTCGCGCCCTCGCGCAGGGTCTCGCGCAGTTTGTCCTCGGCGGCGCGCAGATCCTTTAACGCCTGCGAGGCGTCGCCGTTTTCAACCGATAGCGCCAAGGCCCATAGCCAGGCCGCGACATCGCGCAAATCATCGTCGCTCTTGGCCATTGCGAGCCGTCGTCCAGCGCCGTCGAGGTCGAGGTAAACCCGCGGGCTGGTCTCGAACAATTCCGGCCCCAGACGGAGCGCCTCGATCGCGCGCGCGACGCGCGGTCTTTTCCCATCGGGGTCCAGCACGAGGGCGCGGCGCATTTCGACCAGCGCCTTGGCGAGCGGATTGACGAAATTCTTTTGCGGCAACGCGATCTCGACCGGCGGGCTTGTCGCATTCGTTTGCGAAACGCTGGTCGCCGTCAGGGACAGCGTCACGCGGGCGCCAGCCCAGGGGTGCTCCGAGAGATCGACGGTGGAATGCGCCTCTCCGGTCCTTTTGGCGCCCTCCGGCAGGGAGAGCGCCAGCGTCGGCGGCCCAAACAAGCTATGGGCGGCCTGGGCTTTGCGATCGGCCAGAACGACCGCGCCGGCCGCCTCGCGCACGCCATAGGCGTCTTCGATCATGTAGTGCAGCGTCAGCGAACCGGAAATGTTGTTTTTGGGTGGTTCGAGCAGACGGATCGAGGGAGGCGTCTTGGCGGCGACCTGGATCGAGACATCGGCGGCCACGGCGCCGCCGCGGTAAATCTTGACTTCGCCGTTGCCGACAATCGAGAACCGACGCTCCTGGCCCGATGTCGCGGCGGTCGGCGAGAGCCCGCCGCTGACGGATACGCTGATGGCGTCGGGGTCTGCGCGGACGACGAGAACGGAAAGCTCGGGGACCGCGACCGCCTTCGCGGCGCCGGTTTCGTCGATCTTCAGAAAGATGGGCGGCTTGCCGGTGTAGGCCGGCGGATCAATCCAGGCATCGACCCGCGCGTCGGCGTGCGCGGCCAGCATCGGCATGCCGTGAAACGCCGCTGCGATACGCGCGAAGCGCTCCGAACCCGCGGCCATGGCGCTCACCAGCGCAAGCAGGACGGCGATGAACCGTAAAGCATAGGGGTCGCGCGCGGCCAGATTGGGCGACGGCGGCTTGACGCTCAGTGAATCGACGTCGCGCGCCAATCGCGCCTTATGCAGCGCCCAGAGCGCTTGCGTCGCCGGATCGTCGCTCGCATTGACGAGCCTGTCCTCAAGCCCCGACGCCGGGCGGTGCGTTACGGCTGCGTCGCGATCGAGCCGGGCGAGCGATTGCGCGCGGCGCGGCCACCGTAGCCTCGCCAGCGGAGCCAAAGCGGCAATAAGCGCCAGCGCGAACAGCGCCAGCGCCGCCAACCGCGCAAGGGGAGGCGCCTCAAGCCACAGGCCGAACCAGGAGGCGGCGGCGAACAGCAGCGCCACGACGCCGGCCGTGGCGAGCGGCGGCCAGAGGCCTTCCCAATAGAGCGCCAGCGCCGCCGCACGCCGCAGCCGCTCAAGTCTGGATTGTGGGCCTAGTGGTTCTGCCGGCAAAATGACTCTCCAAGCGCTCAGTTTGGATCACCGCAATGACCGCGCCGCCGTCAAATCCTTACTCTAACCACGGCGGAAGTTTGTCCAGACCGATTAATTCCGCATAGCTAGGGCGCGGGCGGATCACGGCGTAGGCGCGGCCATTGACCAGAACTTCGGGCACGAGCAGCCGCGTATTGTAGGTGCTGGCTTGCACCGCGCCATAGGCGCCGGCGGTCAGCACGGCAAGGAGGTCGCCCGCGCGAGGCGCCGCCATTTCGCGATCCAAAGCGAGATAGTCGCCGCTTTCGCAGACCGGCCCGACGACGTCGGCGACGATGCGTCGATCTTCTGCGCCAGCTTCACGCAGCGGGCGGATTTCGTGGTGCGCGTCGTAGAGCGTAGGACGGATAAGATCGTTCATCGCCGCGTCGACGATAACGAAGGACTTGCCCTCGCCGCCTTTAACATAGAGCACCGACGTCACCAACACGCCCGCGTTGCCGACGATGAGCCGGCCGGGCTCAAGAAAAACCTCGCAATCGAGCGCCCGCGTGCGGCGCGCGATGATGTCGGCATAGGCGTCGGGGTGAGGCGGCGGCGCGTTGTCGAAGCGATAGGGCACGCCCAGGCCGCCGCCGAGATCGACATGGGCGATGTCGTGTCCATCGGCGCGCAGAATCGCGACGAATTCGGCCAGCAGCGTGAAGGCGTCGTCAAACGGCGAAAGCTCGGTGATCTGCGAGCCGATATGCATGTCGACGCCGTCGATCGCGATGCCCGGCAACGCCTTTGCATTGTTGTAAACCTCGCGGGCGCGTGAAATCGGCACGCCGAACTTATTGTCAGACTTGCCGGTCGAGATTTTGGCGTGCGTGCGCGCGTCCACATCGGGGTTGACGCGAATGGCCACGCGCGCACGCGTGTTGCGGGAGACGGCGACGTCCGAGAGCGCCTCCAGCTCGGGCTCCGATTCGACGTTGAAACAGCGGATGCCGGATTCGAGACCCAGCGCCATTTCGGCGCGCGTCTTGCCGACGCCGGAAAAGATGATTTTCCGTGGCGGCGTCCCGGCGGCGAGCGCGCGGCGCAATTCGCCTTCCGACACGACGTCCATGCCCGCGCCCAGATTGACCAGCGTTTTCAGCACCGCCTGGTTCGAATTCGCCTTCATCGCGTAGCAAACCATCGCGTTCTGGCCGGCGAAGGCGTCTCTGAAGACGCGGAAATGGCGGGTCAGCGTCGCGGAGGAATAGCAATAGAACGGCGTGCCGACCTGCGCCGCGATCTCGGCGAGATCGACCTCCTCGGCGTGCAGACGACCGTTGCGATATTCAAAATGCTGCATGGTGCTTTCAGGACGTTTGGGGACGGCGCGACTGCCCTTATTGCAGCAGCGGGTCGAGCGCGAAATCCTTTTTCGGCGGCTTGATCGTCTGGCTCTGGCGAGGCCGTTCGATCTCGTGTCTCCCGCCGGAGTTTTGGACCGCGCCGGCGCTCGGGGGCTCCAAATCGCCGCGCCGACCGCAGCCGGACGTGGAAACCGCCACCAACGCCGCGGCGACCAGCAGGAGCGCGCGGCGTCGGGTATGCGGCAAGGACAAAGCGGACACGCAGGCACTCCGGGGACGATCGTGCCCAACTATACGCGATTTCCCGCAAAGGGCGAGATGGCGCAGGGTTTTAGCTCAAGCCCGCCTCGGCCAATTTCGCCTTGAGATGCGCGATGCCCTTTTTGGCATAGGCGAGCGAAGGCGCTTTCTTGGGATCCTGTTCGGCCTCCAGCACCACCCAGCCGGAATAGCCGGGCAGTTCCCGGAACACCGCCCCGTAATCGACCATTCCGTCGCCGGGCACGGTGTAAACGCCGAGATCGTCGCCCATGCCGAGGATCGAATCGAGAAAACTCCAGTCGCAGGCGTGGCTCTGGCGCATCTGCTTCTCCCGGACATCCTTGCAATGGACGTGGCCGATTCGCTCGCGGTAAGTGCGCGCCAGCGCGGCCGGGTCGGCGCCGCCCCAACGCGCGTGTCCGGTGTCGAGCAGCAGATGCAAGGGCGCCTTGGTGTGCGCCATCAGGCGGTCGATGTCGGCCTCCGACTGCACCACCGTGCCCATGTGATGGTGATAGCAGGGCTTCAGGCCCTGATCGGCGAGCCGAGTGGCCAACTCGGTGAGTTTGCGCCCGAACTCCGCCCATTCCGCCTTGCCGAGGCGCGGGCGCTCGGACAAGGGTTTGCCCCTTTCGCCGTGGATCGCGTTGGAGGTCTCGGCGAGGATGATGACGTCGGCGCCCGCGCCTTTGGTCATCGCGACATGGGCTTTGGCCGCCTCGACCTCGTCGGCGACGGATCGCCGCAGCAACTCGGTCGAATACCAGCCGCCGACGAAGACATGGCCGAACTCGGCGAGCTTGGCCTTCAGCGCGGCCCCGTCGCCGGGCATTTTGTGGCCCTTTTCCATGCCAACGATTCCGGCCTCGCGGGCCTCGGCGAGACAGGTCTCCAGAGGCGTGTCGCCGCCGATGTGCTGCAAATCGTCGTTGGTCCAGCCAATCGGGTTGGCGCCGATGCGAATCATTTCAGTCTCCCAGCCGCCGGCTCTTCAGCGCTTCCTCGTAATCTTTGCGCGCGCTCGCCACTTCGGCGCGCATCGACACTTCCGGCACCGCGACCTCCCACCAAGCGCCGCCGGCGTCGGTGGATTGGACCGGATCGGTGTCGATGACGATGGCCTGCGTGGTCCTGGCCGCTTTCGCCGCCTTGAAGGCGGACTCCAATTCGCTGATCGAGCCGACTTTCACCGCCTGCGCGCCCAACGACGCGGCGTGGGCGACAAAATCGACCTCCGGCATCCGCTGCTGGCGTGAATCGCGCAAGAGGTTGTTGAACGGCGCGCCGCCGGTCGCCTTTTGCAGCCTGTTGATGCAGCCATAGCCGCGGTTGTCGTTGATGACGAGGATCAGCTTGAAGCCCAGCATGACGGCGGTGGCGATCTCGCTGTTCATCATGAGATAGGAGCCGTCGCCGACGACGACCACCACCTCGCGCTCGGGACGGGCCATCTTCACGCCAAGACCGCCGGCGATCTCGTAACCCATGCAGGAATAGCCATATTCGACGTGATAGCCGAGCGGCGCCCCCGCTCGCCACAATTTGTGCAACTCGCCCGGCAGACCGCCCGCCGCGCAGACCACGATGTCGGATTTTTCCCCCGACCGCATGATCGCGCCGAGCACTTCCGCATCGCTCGGCAATTCGGCGTTGGTCGCGGCGGTGTAACGCGCGGCGGTCGCGTCCCATTCGGCCTTGGCTTTGCGCGCCGCCTCGGCATGGGCGGCGGGCGCCTTCCAGCCCCCAAGTTTTTGGTCGAGCGCATCCAGCGCCGCCTTCGCGTCGCCGACAACGCTGAAAGCGCGGTGCTTGGCGGCGTCGAACGGCTGGACGTTGATTGAGACGAAGCGCCGGTCCGGGTTCTGGAACAACGCCCAGGAACCGGTCGTGAAATCCTGGAACCGCGTGCCGACGCCGAGTATGACGTCGGCTTCGCTGGCGAGCTTATTTGCGGCGGCCGTGCCCGTCACCCCGACGGCGCCCATCGAGAGCGGATGCTCGTCCGGCATCGCCGACTTGCCGGCCTGCGTCTCGGCGATGGGGATCCCGTGTTTGACGCAGAAGTCGAGCAGTTCGTTTTCAGCCTCGGAATAGAGCACGCCGCCGCCGCAGACGACGAGCGGCCGTTTCGCGGTGCGGAGCAGCGTCGCCGCGTCCTCGATCTCGCGCGGATCGGGGGCGGGCCGGCGAATGCGATGCACGCGCGGTTCGAAAAACGCATCGGGATAATCGTGGGCTTCCGTTTGCACGTCCTGGCAGAAGGCGAGCGTCACGG
Source organism: Bradyrhizobium sp. (assembly GCA_031367195.1). Lineage (GTDB taxonomy): Bacteria > Pseudomonadota > Alphaproteobacteria > Rhizobiales > Beijerinckiaceae > Roseiarcus. The sequence continues at coordinate 5,349 of JANLPL010000108.1, read as the reverse complement.
GTCCGCATTCCGCCGGATCGGTCAATACGGCCATCGCGCGTTGCAGCGCGGGCACAATCTGCTCGGGGCGGGTGATGCGGTCGAAATAGCGGGAGACCGGACGGAAGCAGTCGTTGGCGCTGATTGTGCCGTCGCCGAAATCCTCGATCTGCTGCAAAACAGGGTCGGGTTTCCGGCTCGCGAACACGTCGCCGGGGATCAGCAGGACGGGCAGCCGATTGACGTGGGCCACCGCAGCGGCGGTGACCATATTGGTGGCGCCGGGGCCGATCGAGGTCGTGCAGGCCATCATGCGACGCCGCCGCGACGCCTTGGCGAAGGCGATCGCGGTATGGGCCATCGCCTGCTCGTTGTGGGCGCGATAGGTGGGAAGCTCGTCGCGGCAAGCGTGCAGCGCCTCGCCGAGTCCGGCGACGTTACCGTGGCCGAAGATCGCGAAAACGCCCTCGAACAGGCGCTGCTCGCGGCCATCGATCTCAACGCGCTGCTGGCTGAGAAAGCGCACCATTGCCTGCGCGGCGGTCAGACGCACCATGGGCTATCTCCTGTCGCGTTTCCCCGAATTCGACGGCGATAAACCTGTTCCAGCGGACGCGCAAATGAAATAAAAATTCTATTCACAAGTCAATATGGAACAGGTATTCTTTTTGTGAAAGCCGCATGAGGGCGCGCGAGGGAGGATGTTATGCGTTTCGGAGTCATCGGAGCGGGTCGGATCGGCAAGATTCACGGCGGCAATATCGCGCAACGCAGCGATTGTTCGGTAGCCTTGGTGGCGGACGCCGACGCGAACGCGGCCCATGCGCTGGCGACCGCCACCGGCGCCAAGGTCGGTTCTGTCGAGGAGATCCTGGCCGCCAAAGACATCGACGCCGTCGCCATCTGCTCGCCCACCGACACCCATGCCGATCTGATCGAGCTGGCCGCCAAGGCCGGCAAGGCGATCTTCTGCGAGAAGCCGGTCGATCTCTCGGTCGAGCGCGTGCGCGCCTGCCTGGAGGTCGTCCGAGCCTGCAAGGCGAAGCTTATGATCGGCTTCAACCGCCGCTTCGACCCCAATTTCGCCTCGGTGCGGAAGCGGATCGCGGACGGGGCGATTGGTCAGGTGGAGATCGTGCAGATCACTTCGCGCGATCCCTCGCCGCCGCCCGTCTCCTATATCGAACGCTCCGGCGGACTGTTCCGCGACATGATGATCCATGACTTCGACATGGCCCGCTTTCTGCTCGGCGAGGAGCTTGTCTCGGTCTCGGCGTTCGGATCGTCGCTGGTCGATCCCGAGATCGGCAAAGCCGGCGACGTCGATACCGCCGTGGTGATCTTGCAGACTAAATCCGGCAAAGTCTGCGAGATCTCGAACTCGCGTCGCGCCACCTACGGCTACGACCAGCGCGTGGAGGCGCACGGCTCCAAAGGCATGTTGGCGGCGAATAATATCCTGGAGACGACGGTGGAACATTCCGGGGCGCATGGAATCACCACCGACAAAGTGCTGAATTTCTTCCTCGAGCGCTATGACAGCGCCTATCGCAGCGAGTTGGACGCTTTCGTCAAAGCGGTGAAGGCGGGCGTCGAGCCAAGCCCGAGCGGCCAGGACGGCCTTCTCGCGCTGGTGCTGGCTGACACCGCCTACCAGTCGTGGAAGACGGGTCAAACGGTTAAGCTGAGCTAAGCAGGTATTCGCTGCAAGACCAACGCCGTCATCGCGAGCGCAGTCGGGGCGGCGGGCGTGTCGTCCAACCTTACGCCAGCGACGAGATCATAGAGTGTGAGGAACTGAGAGCGCGGTGCGGCGCGGCCGTTCATCGCCGCAGATATTTGACCAGCGCCGCAGCTGCGAGCACGAGCACGATGACGACCAGCAACCAAATCAGGCCGCCGCCCCACATCATCGAACCGCCGTACATGTGACCGTAGCCCATCATATCAATTTCTCCCGTGTTGGATCAGTTGCGCCGCACGATGCGCAGCCGCAGCGCGTTGCCGATGACGCTGTCCGAGGATAGCGCCATGCCGCAGACGGGATCGCGCGCTTTGCCCCAGGGCAGGGGTGGGTCAATAAGTGCCGCCACGGGATGCGGCGCGGCGTGCGAAGGGCGATCATGGCCTGTCATAGTCCGACATTTCGTAGCGCGATGAAGTCACGCGGTTGAAAGGGTTGCGGGCATTCCGTTAGACCCTCCCACCGTGGCAAGGTCAAGGAGATTGCGGCCGTGAATATCGGCGTGGCGGCCGCCTCCTCTGGGGTAAGCGCGAAAATGATCCGCCATGGTCAGGCGACCGGCTTATTGCGGCCCCCTCCTCCCGGTGAAAGAACGCTTATCGCGAATATGGCCCGCACGACGTGCGCGGCAAGGGGGCGGCCGTGCGCCGTCCGGTCGATTCCTGCCACGGCGACGACCGCCCGGATTGCCCGATCCTCGCTGATCTCGGCGTTAATGGCGTCGTTGAGGGTTCGCGCTGAACTAAGGCCCGAACGCAATCGCGCAACGCGCCTCCGGTTCTTGTTGCGGTTGACAGGCGGGCTTTGATCGAATACGGCGGTTGGTGCGTTCTGGAGCCTGGAGGGATTCAGGAATCTATGCTGCGAGCGATGCTCAGGATCATGAAAAGGAACGGCGTTGTCGTCGGTATTTTCGCGTTCCTGATCTTGGGCGCTGCGTTCCCGGGTATGCTCGGCGCCCACGAGCACGGTGCAGCGGCGTTTGTGCATCACGGCCACGGAACGCACGCGGTAGTGGGCCAAGATATCAATCATGACCACGTGGGAGGTCGTCCCGCCGCCGGCGACGCTTGTGTTCACGATTGTTGCGCGCCCGGTTGCCTATCGGTGATCGGGGTTGAAGGGTTAGCCATAGCTCCCGATTACGTTGAATCGGGACTTGTATCCGGTTCTCAGGAGCGTCACGCCGACGGCCTGACGCCTTTGACGATTGAACGTCCGCCCAGAGCCTAGAAAGCCCGAACCGCGCTTCGTTCGCATCCCCGCGTCCCGTTTCCCGAGGCGCGGCGGATCGGCTTTCCTTCGCCTCGGTTGCACTCATGACTCGATTGTTCTTGCTGGCGCTGGGCCTGACGCTCTCGGCCTGCGATCCTCCGCCGCCTTCGGCCTACCTTGTCAGGGCCGCCAATCCTTCGGCCAACCCATCTCCGCTCCGCGTCGATGACGCGACCGCGGGAACGCGCGACTATTCCCCGGCCGAGCCCGGCGATTGGGAAAAGATCAATCGCGCGGTCGCGCCGCACGGGGAACAGAAATGAGGCGGCTCTCGCTGATATTGCCGACGCTTGCGACGCTCTCCGGTTGTGTCGGCTTTTCCGCGGACGGCGGCACGGACTCGGTCCGCGCGCGGGCGCTGTCGGAAGAGCGCGCGGAGCCCGCCAAAATCAACTCCGAGGCGGCGGAAACCTCCGCCGCCGAGCGGTCCCGTGCGCTTTTGCGCCGGCCGCTGAGCGCGGATGCGGCGGTTCGGGTCGCGTTCCTGCGCAACAAGGGCTTGCAGGCGGCCTACAACGATCTCGGAATTTCCGAAGCGAAATATGTCGAGGCGAGCCTGCCGCCGAACCCCTCTTTCTCGCTGCTCGACATCCGCAACGCCGTCTCGCTCGACATCGAGCGGAGGCTCGCCGCCGACGTGCTGGCGCTCGCCACTCTGCCGGCGCGTCAGGAGATCGCGGCGGCCGATTGGGAAAGCGCGAAATTGGCGGCAGCCGCCGCCACGCTGAGGCTCGCGTCCGACGTGCGGCGGCAATATGGGCGCGCGGTGGCGGCGCGGGCGTCGGCCCGCGCGCTCGTCGAGGCGCGCGCCTCGGCCGAGACGACCGCCGATCTCGCCCGCAAACTCGGCGAGACGGGCGCGCTCAACAAGCTCGACCAGAGCCGCGAATTCGCCTTCTACGCCGACCTGTCCGCCGAACTCGCCAAGGCCCGCACACAGGAAAAGGTCGAGAAGGAGCGCCTGACCCGCCTGTTGGGGCTCTGGGGTCGCGATGTCGATTTCGTCCTGCCGGCGAACCTGCCGCCGCTGCCGCGCGGCATAGGCGGGCTCGCACTGCTGGAGCGGACGGCGATGACCCGGCGCATCGACATCGCCATGGCGCGAGGCGAACTCGACCGCGTCGCCAAGCAATATAGCCTCACCAGCGCTACTCGCTACGTCAATGCGCTCGAACTTTCCGCCGCCGAGAACGTCACCTTATCAGGGCCGGACAAGGAGCGGTTGGACGGGCTGGAGGTCAAGCTCGAAATCCCGCTGTTCGACTGGGGGGCCGCACGCGCCCGCGAGGCGGAGGAAACCTACATGCGCGCCGCCAACCGTCTTGCCGAGAAGGCGGTCAACGGCCGCTCCGAGGTGCGCGAGGCCTATCTCGCCTACCGCGGCGCGTTCGACGTCGCGCGGCTCTACGAGTCCAAGGTGTTGCCGCTGCGCCAACACATTCAGGACGAGTCGCTGCTGCATTACAACGGCATGCTGACCGATCTGTTCTCGTTGTTGCAGGATGCGCGCGCGCGCCTCGCCAGTCAGGCCGCCGCGCTCGACGCCCGGCGCGATTTCTGGCTCGCCGAAACAGATCTTCACGCCGCGCTCAACGGCTCCGGCATGGGGGCGGGCGAGCCCAAACCCGCCGCCATCGCCGCCAACGCCGCCGCGCCATGAAGGGAGACGCCATGCTGACCCGACGCCGCCTGCTCAACGCTTCGCTGACGACGGCGGTGAGCGCCGCGCTCGTCGGCGGCCGCGCCGCCTTCGCCGCCGTGCCCGAAGCGCCGCGCACGAAAGACCCCGCGACCCAACCGCCGCTGGTTCCCACCAGCGGCCCCGATTACAACCCCGTGGTGACGCTGAATGGTTGGACCCTGCCCTGGCGCATGAACGGCGACTGGAAGGAATTCCATCTCGTCGCCGAGCCGGTGGTGCGCGAGATCGCGCCGGGCATGAAAGCCTATCTCTGGGGCTACAACGGCCAGTCGCCCGGCCCGACCCTTGAAGCGGTCGAGGGCGACAAGGTTCGCATCTACGTCACCAACCGGCTGCCGGAGCACACCGCCGTGCATTGGCACGGTCAGCGCTTGCCCAACGGCATGGACGGCGTCGGCGGGCTCACGCAGCCGGCCATCAAACCCGGCGAGACATTTGTTTAGGAATTCCAGCTGCGGCGGTCCGGCACGTTCATGTACCACCCGCACGCCGACGAGATGACGCAAATGGCGATGGGCATGATGGGCCTGTTCATCGTCCATCCCCGCGATCCCGCCGAGCGCCGGGTCGACCGCGACTACGCCTTCCTGTTGAACGCCTACGACATCGAGCCCGGCTCCTATGTGCCGAAGGTCAACACCATGCTCGA
>JANLPL010000198.1:0-15447 GCA_031367195.1 Bradyrhizobium sp. | reverse complement strand
ACATGGCGCTAAACCTCATTCGAAGAGCCAAGACCAAGGACTCCATCCGCCTGAGGCGCAAAGTCGCCGCTTGGGACGATGAGTTTCTCGTCAGTCTGGTCGCCAAATAATTCCTTCACCCGATTCCCCTGCCGGTTCGCCCAAGCCGGTCTCCAGGCGCCCGCTTTCAAGCATCGTGATATTTGAAGGCGCGCCGCTCGACGCGGCCGCCCTAAGTCCGACGAAATTGCCGCAGCAATCTGAGGAACGGAAGCGTGCAAATTTCGTTGAAATTTGGAGCGGGCGAAGGGATTCGAACCCTCGACCCCAACCTTGGCAAGGTTGTGCTCTACCCCTGAGCTACACCCGCGTCCGTATCGGCAGCACCGACGGTCGGGCTTATGGCGCCGACGGAAACAAAATGCAACTCCCTCTCGCGACGCCTATGGCGTAAAGGCGACAGCGGGCTAACTAGAGCAGGGGAACGCTTGTCGGGGGCTGCGATATTATCGAAACGCGTGAGGCGAGAGCTATGAATGAGAACGTGGACCCCGCCCAGATGCGCGAGGTCTGGCCAACGCGTCTCCCCAGCGCGCCCCCGCTCGCCCCGGCGCGCAGGCGCAGGGGAGTTCGGCCGACCCTGGTGATCGCGCTGGCGGCGATCGCGATTTTCGCCTTCGAGCGCTGGGAGCAGCTCGCGCCGGGCACGATCGAAGAAAAAAAGACCGAGAAATCCGGACCGCCGCCGCAGACGATCCGCGCGGCGAACGCCGAGCGCGGACAGATGCCGATCACGCTCGACGCGCTCGGCACGGTCACGCCGCTGGCGATGGTGACGATCCGCACCCAAATTTCCGGCAAGCTGATGAGCGTCGGTTTCACGGAAGGGCAGCTCGTGAAGTCCGGCGATTTTCTGGCGCAGATCGATTCCCGGCCCCATGAAGCCGCGCTCGCGCAGGCGCAGGGACAGCTCGCCAAGGACAGCTCGCTGTTGCAACAGGCGCAAGCCAATCTGGCGCGCTATCAAACCCTCAACCGGCAGGACTCGATCGCCAAGCAGCAGGTGGACGATCAGGCCTTCCTCGTCGCGCAGGACAAGGCCGCCATCGCCACCGACAACGCCCAGATCGACACCGCCAAGCTCAACGCCGGCTACACCCGCATCGTCTCGCCGATCGCCGGCCGGGTCGGGCTGCGGCTGGTCGATCCCGGCAATTACGTGCAGCCCTCCGACGCCGCGGGCATCGTCGTCGTCACGCAACTGGACCCGATCTCGGTGATGTTCTCCACCGCCGAGGACAATCTGCCGCGCATAGCCACGCGGCTCGCCACAGGCGCGAAACTGCCCGTCACGGCATTCGACCGAGCTAATGTGAAAGCGCTCGGGGTTGGCGAACTGGCCACGTTCGACAACCAGATCGACACCTCCACCGGCACGTTCAAAATGCGCGCGCGCTTCGCCAATCCCGACAATGCGCTGTTTCCCAATCAGTTCGTCAATATGCGCCTGCTGGTGGACACGTTAACCGACGCCGTGCTCGTGCCCAACGCCGCGGTGCAGCTCGGGCAGAACGGTCCGTTCGTCTATGTCGTGAAGGACGGCGCCAGCGTGGAGGCCCGCCCGGTCAAGACCGGCGCTTCGGACGCCCAGCATATCGTGATCGCGAGCGGGCTTGAGGCCGGCGAAAGCGTGGTGATCGATGGCGTCGACCGGTTGAAGGACGGCGCGGAAGTCCGGCTCGCGGGGGCGACGCCAGCGCAAGCCGAACCTAAGCGCGAGCACAAGCCTCGCAAGTCGGGCGCGGCTGCGCCTTGAACCCGTCGCGCCTGTTCATCGAGCGGCCGGTCGCGACCTCGCTGTTGATGTTCGCGATCCTGCTGGTGGGCTGGGTCGCCTACAAATTCCTGCCGCTGTCGGCGCTGCCCGACGTCGATTATCCCACCATCCAGGTGCAGACTTTCTATCCCGGCGCGAGCCCGGAAGTGATGGCCTCCTCCGTCACGGCGCCGCTGGAGCGCCAATTCGGCCAGATGGCGGATCTGGCGCAGATGATGTCGGCGAGTTCCGGCGGCGCTTCGGTCATTACGCTGCGTTTCGGGCTCGATCTCGCTATCGACGTCGCCGAGCAGGAAGTGCAGGCGGCGATCAACGCGGCCGGCAATCTGCTGCCCGCCGACCTGCCGGCGCCGCCGATCTACGCCAAGGTCAATCCGGCCGACGCGCCGATCTTGACGCTGGGCGTCACCTCCAGGACCACGAAGCTGACCGAGATCGAGGACGCGGTCGAGAGCCGGCTGGCGCCGAAACTGTCGCAACTGGCCGGCGTCGGGCTGGTGTCGATCTCGGGCGGGCAGCGTCCGTCGGTACGCATCCACGCCAATCCGCTGGCGCTTGGCGCCTACGCGATCAACCTCGACGATCTTCGCACGTCGATCTCCAATCTCAACGTCAACACGCCGAAGGGCAGCTTCGACGGGCCGACGCAATCCTACGCCATCAACGCCAACGATCAGATCCGCGATCCCGCCCAATATCTCGATTCGGTGATCGCCTATCGCAACAACGCGCCGGTCTATCTGCGCGATGTGGCGAGGGTCGAGATTGGGGCCGAGAACAACCGGCTCTCGGCCTGGAGCAACCGCGCCGCGGGGTTGGTCGTCAATATCCAGCGCCAGCCCGGTGCGAATGTGATCCAGGTGGTGAACCGCATTCAGCAGCTGCTGCCCAAACTCACCGCCACGTTGCCGGCCGCGATCGAAATCACGCCGCTGACCGACCGCACGGTGACGATCCGCGCCTCGGTCGGCGATGTCGAGTTTGAACTCGCGCTCGCCGTCGGCCTCGTCGTCCTGGTGATCTTCCTGTTCTTACGCAACATCCCCGCGACGATCATTCCGAGCCTGTCGGTGCCGCTGTCGCTGGTCGGCGCGTTGGCGATCATGTACCAATTCGGCTTCAGTCTCGACAATCTCTCGCTGATGGCGCTGACCATCGCCACCGGCTTCGTAGTTGACGACGCCATCGTCGTGATCGAAAATATCTCGCGCTATCTGGAAGAGGGCCTGTCGCCGAAAGAGGCGGCGCTGAAGGGCTCACGGCAGATCGGCTTCACCATCATATCGCTGACGGTTTCGCTGCTCGCGGTGCTGATCCCGCTATTGTTCATGGGCGACGTGGTGGGACGGCTGTTCCACGAATTCGCCATCACGCTGGCCGCGACCATCGTCATCTCGGCGTTTGTCTCGCTTACGCTCGTGCCGATGCTATGCGCGATCCTGCTCAGGCCCGGCGCGCGCGGCGGAAACGCCAGCGGCGGCGCGTTGTTCCGGGCGGTGCAAAGGTTCTATGGCGCGACGCTGCGCCTGGCGCTCGATCACAGCTTTCTCACGCTGATGGTGGCGCTGGGCACGTTCGCGCTCACCGGCTATCTCTATGCGACGATCCCCAAGGGCTTCTTCCCCGTGCAGGACACGGGCGTGATTCAGGGGGTGACGCAGGCCAATCAGGCGATCTCGTTCGACAAGATGGCGACGCTGCAACAGGAAGTCGCCGACGCGATCCTCGATGATTCCGATGTGGCGAGCCTGTCTTCGTTCATCGGCGTCGATGGCTCCAACGTGACGCTGAATTCCGGCCGCCTGCTGATCAACCTGAAGCCGCACGCGGCGCGCAAGGCGAGCGCAGGCGAGATCATCCGCCGGTTGCAGCAGGAGGTGCGCGACATCGCCGGCATATCGCTGTTCATGCAGCCGGTGCAGGATCTCTCGATCGACACCGCGATCAGCGGCGCGCAATATCAGTTCACCCTGCAAAATCAGAATCTCGCGACATTGCAGGAATGGACGCCGAAACTGTTGGAACGGCTGGCGCAAATCCCTGATATCGCCGATGTCGCCAGCGATTCTCAACCTAATGGCCGCGCGGTCAGCGTCGATATCGACCGCGCCACCGCGGCGCGGTTCGGCGTGACGCCGGCCTCGATCGACAACGCGCTTTATGATGCTTTCGGCCAGCGCATCATCTCGACCATCTTTACCCAGAGCACGCAATATCGTGTCATCCTCGATGTCGATCCCTTGCTGCGAACTTCGCTGAAGGCGCTGGGGTCGATCTATCTGCCGTCCTCCGCCTCGACCACGGGGCAGGCGCCGCTGGAGGCGATCTCGAAACTCACCGTGCGGCGCTCGCCGTTGCTGATCTCGCATCTCAAGCAATTCCCGGTCACCACGATTTCGTTCAACCTGACATCGGGCGCCTCGCTCGGGCGGGCGGTCGAGCACATCAACGCGGCGGTCTCCGACCTGAATCTGCCGGGCGGGTTTCAGGTCGCGTTCCAGGGCGCGGCTTTGGCGTTCCAGTCGTCGCTGTCGAATGAATTGTTCCTGCTCGGCGCGGCCGTGATGACGATGTATATCGTGCTTGGCGTACTGTACGAGAGCTTCATCCACCCGATCACGATTCTCTCGACCCTGCCATCGGCGGGCATCGGCGCGCTGCTGGCGCTCAACTGGGCCGGCGCCGGGCTCGACATCATCGGCGTGATCGGCATCGTATTGTTGATCGGCATCGTCAAGAAGAATGCAATCATGATGATCGATTTCGCGCTGGAGGCGCAGCGCGTCGAGGGGCTGGCGCCGCGCGAGGCGATCTATCAGGCCTGCCTGTTGCGGCTGCGGCCGATCCTGATGACCACGATGGCCGCGATGTTTGGCGCGCTGCCGTTGATGCTGGGCAGCGGCGTCGGTTCGGAACTGCGACATCCGCTGGGCCTGGCCATCGTCGGCGGCCTCGCCGTCAGCCAGGCGTTGACGCTTTATACGACGCCGGTGATCTACCTCTATTTCGAGCGGCTGTCGGCGGCGCTCGGCTTCTCCGGCGGCGCGGTCGCGACGGAGGCGTCGTGAACGGGGGCTTCATCGCACTGTTCGTCCGTCGCCCGGTCGCGACCATCCTGCTGACGATCGGCATAGCGCTGGCCGGCCTGCTCGCGTTCCCGCAATTGCCTGTTTCGCCGCTGCCGCAGATCGATTTCGCGACCATCTCGGTTCAGGCCAATTTGCCCGGCGCCAGCCCCGACAATATGGCGACCAATGTCGCAGCGCCGTTGGAGCGCCACCTCGGCCAGATCGCCGACGTGACGGAGATGTCCTCGCAAAGCTCGCTCGGCTCCACGCGCATCACCCTGCAATTCGGCCTCGACCGCGACATCAACGGCGCCGCGCGCGACGTGCAGGCCGCCATCAACGCCGCCCGCGCGGATTTGCCCGCCAGCCTCAAGCAGAATCCGAGCTACCACAAGATCAATCCGGCCGATGCGCCGATCATGGTGCTGGCGCTGACCTCGACCACGCGGCCCTCCGGCCAGCTTTACGATCTCGCCGCCAACATTTTGCAGCAGCGCCTCTCGCAGCTCTCAGGCGTCGGCGAGGTCGACGTGACGGGCAGCGCGCTGCCGGCGGTCAGGGTCGAACTGAACCCGAACGCGCTCTACCACTATGGCATTGGCTTGGAAGACGTGCGCGCCGCGCTCGCCTCCGCCAACGCCAACAGCCCGAAAGGCCAGATCGAGGACGCCGATTTCAACTATCAGATCTACGCCAACGATCAGGCGAGCAAGGCAGCGCAATTCCAGGATCTGGTGATCGCCTACCGCAACAGCGCCGCCGTCAGGCTCAGGGATGTCGCCGAGGTCGTCGATTCAGTGGAGGATCTTCGCAATGCGGGGCTGGCCAACGGCAAGCCGGCGATCGGCATCGTGCTGTCGCGCGAGCCCGGCGCCAACATTATTCAGGCGGTCGACAATGTGAAAGCGTTGCTGCCGAGCCTGACCTCAGCGCTGCCCGGCGACGTGGAGCTTAAGGTTGTCGTCGATCGCTCGATCACCATTCGCGGCTCGCTCGCGGACACCATCAAGACGCTGATCACTTCGGTGGTCCTGGTCATCTTCGTGGTGTTCGTATTCCTGCGCGACGTGCGCGCTTCCGCCGTGCCGAGCGTGGCGGTTCCGGTGTCGATTATCGGCTCGTTCGCGGCGATGTATCTGCTCGGCTTCAGCCTCAACAATCTGTCGCTGATGGCGCTGACGATCTCGACCGGCTTCGTGGTCGATGACGCCATTGTCGTGCTGGAGAACGTCACCCGCCATCTCGAACAGGGCAAGACTCGCGTGCAGGCGGCGATCCTGGGCGCGCGCGAAGTCGGCTTCACCGTCGTTTCGATCAGCCTGTCGCTCGTCGCGGTGTTCCTGCCGCTGTTGCTGATGGGGGGGCTGGTCGGCCGGCTGTTCAAGGAATTCACGCTCACGCTATCGATGGCGGTGCTGATTTCGATGGTGGTGTCGCTGACGACGACGCCGGTGATGTGCGCGCTGTTGTTGCCGCGTCAGGCCAAGACGACGCACGGACGGCTCTATCGCTGGAGTGAAGCCGCGTTTGAGGGCGCGCAGAACTTCTATCGCCGCACGCTCGATGTCGCGCTGAGGCATCGCTGGCTGACGTTGATCGTGTTCTTCGCGACGATCTGGCTCAATGTCTCGCTGTTTCGCAACGCCACCTACAGCCTGTTTCCGGTGCAGGACACGGGGCTGATGATCGGTTCGATCCAGGGCGATCAGAGCATCTCGTTTCAGGCAATGCGAAAGAAGATCGCGCAGTTGCAGGAGATCGTGCAGGCCGACCCCGCGGTGGCGAACGTGGTGGGCGTCACCGGCGGGCGGGGGGTCAATTCCGGCTTTGTCTATATGTCGCTGAAACCATTCAAGGAGCGCAGAATCACGGCGGACGGGGTTGTTTCGCGCCTGCGCGGCAAGCTGGCGCAGGTCGCCGGTGCGCGGCTGTTTCTGGTCGCGGTGTCGGATCTGCGCGTTGGCGGCCGCCAAAGCAACGCGACCTATCAATATACGCTGCTGTCCGACGATACCGCGGAGCTGTACAAATGGGCGCCCCTGCTGACGGCGGAAATGACCAAATCCGACGTCCTCAAGGACGTCAATTCTGATCAGCAGCAGGGCGGGTTACAGGCCGACATCGACATCGACCGCTCGACGCTGAAGCGGCTGGGCCTGAGCCTCAGCGCGGTCGACAACACGCTCTACGACGCCTACGGACAGCGTCAGGTGTCGACGATCTACAATGCGCTCAACCAGTATCACGTGATCATGGAGGTCGCGCCGCGCTATTTGCAACACCCGGAATCGTTGCGCGGCGTCTATGTCTCCACGTCCGGCTCCAATCCCTCGGGCACGCAGAGCACGAACGCGGGCGCGGCCAGTTTCGCCGCCTCGACCAGCGCGACGGCCTCGGCGCTGGCCGCCGATTCTGCGCGCAATCTCGCCACCAACGCGCTCGCCGCCAGCGGCCATTCCGCGGCTTCGGCGGGGGCCGCGGTGACGACCTCGAAAGAGACCATGGTTCCCCTCGCGGCCTTCGCCGATTTCAGGCAGGGCCATACGCCGCTCGGCGTCAATCATCAGGGCCAGTTCGCGGCCGCGACGATCTCGTTCAATCTGGCGCAGGGCAAGGCGCTTAGCGACGCCGAGACCGCGATTGACGCCGCCCGGCAGGCCGTCGGCATGCCTACGACCGTGCAGGGTGGGTTCGCGGGCACGGCGCTGGCTTCCAAACAGGCGCAGGGTGGCCAACTCTTGCTGATTGGCGCGGCCTTGCTGACGGTCTATTTCGTGCTGGGCATTCTCTACGAGAGCTATATTCATCCCATCACGATCATTTCCACGTTGCCCTCGGCCGCCGTCGGCGCGCTGCTCGCGCTCAGATTGTTCGACACCGAAGTCACCATCATCGCCTTCATCGGCATCATTCTGCTGATCGGCATCGTCAAGAAGAACGCGATCATGCTGATCGATTTCGCGCTGGCGCGCGAGCGCGAGGGGCTCGACACGCGCGAGGCGATACGGCAAGCGTGTTTGATGCGGTTTCGCCCGATTCTGATGACGACCATGGCGGCGCTATTCGGCGCGCTTCCGCTCGCCTTCGGCACGGGCGAGGGCTCGGAGCTGCGCCATCCCCTGGGGATCACCATCGTCGGCGGTCTGCTCGTCAGCCAGGTGCTGACGCTCTATACGACCCCGGTATTGTTCCTGTTTCTGGACGGGTTGGGCAAGGCGGCGGGGCGGGGGTGGCGTAGATTTTATCTTGGGCAGCGGCGGCCGGCGGGCGCATGAGCGCGCGCTTCGTTTGGGCCGCGCTGTCGTTGGCGCTTGGCGGCTGCGTCTCAGTCGGGCCGGATTATCTCAAGCCCGCCGCCATTGCGCCCGTGCAATACAAGGAAGTGAAGGGCTGGACGCTCGCCGCCCCGCGCGACGATGCGCCCAAGGGCACGTGGTGGCGCGCATTCCACGACGTCGAGCTCGATCGGCTGGAGGCGACGGTCGCCGTCTCCAACCAGACGCTGAAGGCGGATGAGGCCAATTATCGGCAGGCTCTGGCGCTGATCTCGCAATCGCGGGCGGGGTTGTTCCCGACGGTCGGTTTCGATCCGACCCTCACCCGCGCGGGGCCGCCGGCGGGCAACGATCTCGGCGCGCAGATCTCCGGCGCCTGGACGCTCGATATCTGGGGCCGGGTGCGGCGGCAGGTCGAGCAATCCGGCGCGGCGGCCGAAGTCAGCGCGGCCGATCTCGCCAATGCGACGCTCGCGGCGCAATCGGCGCTGGCGCTGGCCTATTTCAAGGTGCGCCAGGCCGACGCGCTGTACGATCTGCTCGGCGACACGATCCGCCAATATCAGCGCTCACTCGACATCGCGCAGAACCAATATAACGCCGGCACCACGGCGAAATCCGACGTCATCACCGCGCAGGCGCAGAGGCTCGGCGCCCAGGCGAGCCAAATCAACACCGAGGTCGCGCGCAAGCAGAACGAGCACGCCATCGCCGTGCTGATGGGCAAGCCGCCCTCGGAAGTCTCCGTCTCGCATCGCGGGCTGGCGGAGAGCGTGCCCCATCCCCCCATCGCGCTGCCCTCGCGGCTGCTGGAGCGCCGGCCCGACATAGCGGCGGCCGAGCGGACGATGAAGGAGCAGAACGCGGCCATCGGCGTCGCCATATCGGCCTATTATCCCGATATTTCACTGAGCGGGGCGTTCGGCTATCGCGGCGATCCGTTCATCAAGCAACTCGCCGGCGCCAATCCGGTCTGGTCCTATGCGCTGTCGATCGCGCAACCCCTGTTCAACGGCGGGCTGACGGCGGCGCAGGTCGAGGCGGCGCGCGCGACCTACGAGGCGAGCGTGGCGAGCTATCGGCAGACGGTGCTGGTCGCCTTTCAACAGGTCGAGGACCAACTCGCCGCGATCAAGGTGTACGACCGCGAGATCAAGGTGCAGCTTGAGGCGGTCAGAATCGCGCGGCAGGCGGTGCAGATCGCGCTCAACGAATATCGCGCCGGCACGCAGACTTTCACCACGGTCGTGACCGCGCAGACGACGGCGCTTCAGGACGAGGAATCGTTGCTGGCGACCAAGGCGGCGCGGCTTTCCGCCGCCGTGTCGCTGATCGTCGCGCTGGGCGGGGGCTGGGACGTCGCCGATCTGCCGCGCGTGGCGCAGGAGGCTCCAACTCCATGACGCGCCCTTGCGTGCGCGGGCGCGCTTCGTCATAAGGCCGGCAAACTCAAGCTTCCAAACGGGCCGACATGGCGAATTTCACAGAACGCGTTTTCTCCGGCGTGCAGCCGACCGGCAATCTGCATCTGGGCAATTACCTCGGCGCGCTGAAGCGCTTCGTCGAGATGCAGGCGACCCACCCCTGCATCTATTGCGTGGTCGATCTCCACGCGATGACGATGGCGCACGATCCCGCCACCCTCAAGCACACGACGCGCGAGGTGACGGCGGCGTTCCTGGCTTGCGGCATCGATCCGGTGAAGAACATCGTGTTCAACCAGAGCCGCGTGGCCGAGCACACGGAGCTGGCCTGGGCGCTGGATTGCGTGGCGCGGATGGGCTGGCTCAACCGGATGACCCAGTTCAAGGAAAAGGCGGGCAAGGACAAGGAGAACGCCTCCGTCGGGCTGTTCAACTATCCCGTGCTGATGGCGGCCGACATTCTGATCTATCGCGCCACGCATGTGCCGGTCGGCGACGACCAGAAGCAGCATCTGGAGCTGGCGCGCGACATCGCGCAGAAGTTCAACAACGATTTCGCCGCCTCGATCGCCGCCAACGGCCATGAGGGCGGTTTCTTCCCGCTGCCCGAACCGCTGATCCAGGGCCCGGCGACGCGGGTGATGAGCCTGCGCGACGGCACGAAGAAAATGTCGAAGTCCGACGCGTCGGAATTTTCGTTGATCGCGATCATGGACGACGCCGACACGGTGGCGCAGAAAGTGCGCCGCGCCAAGACCGATCCCGAGCCGCTGCCAAGCGAAGTCGCGGGGCTGGCGGGGCGGCCGGAGGCCGATAATCTCGTCGGCATCTTCGCCGGATTGAACGATCAGACCAAGGCGGAAGCGCTCGCCGACTTCGGCGGCGCGCAATTCTCGACCTTCAAGACGGCGCTGACCGAGTTGATCGTCGCCAGGCTGTCGCCGATCCGGGCGGAGATGCAGCGCCTGGCCGCCGCGCCCGAGCATGTGGACGCGGTGCTCGCCGCGGGGGCGGAGCGCGCGCGCGAAATCGCAGCGCCTGTGATGGCCTCCGTCAAGGACATTCTGGGTCTGGTGCGCTAACCCGGCCGCAAATTTTTTTTGAGCCGCTGCGACGCTGCGGCACGGGGCGCGACCACGAGATATAGGCGCGGCCGTGCCCGTATCGCCTACATCTAGCTCTCTCCGGCCCTCGGCGAGTTGGCGGGTGAAAACATGGTTAACGACTTTCTCGTCGGCTTTGCGTAAGTCTTAATCGACTGATTCGCGGCTTCGGCGGAGGCGCGGATCGGGTTACGGAGCGGAGCGGACGCCGGGCGGGGCGCGCCGATTTGCTTGTTTGCCGGGGGGCGAAAAGCTTGCGAAGCTCGACGTGGGCCAATCGCCGAATCGACGGCGTTGGAATGGCGGCAACCATCGCCGCGTTGGCCACGACCCCGGCGCAGGCGGCGCCTCTCGATCTTTTCGACGCCGAACTGGCGCCGGTCATGCTGGCCGTGCTCATCATCATCATTGCGCTGTTTGTGTTTCTGATGTCGACGACGCGGCGTCGCCACGCGACGCGCGAGCGGGAAATGGGCGTCGAGTTGGAGCGCGCGCGCGCCGAACTCGATCGGGCCAAGCAGTTTCTGGCCGGCGAACCGCAGATCGTGGTGGTGTGGGACCGCGCCGATACCGAGCCGCGCGTCGAGGGCGAATTCAGCCTCGTGTCGGAGGCGATGAACCCGCGCCGCATTCTGTCCTTCACCGGCTGGCTCGACCCGGAGGCGGCCGCACGCATCGAGGATTCCGTCGTCAAGCTGCTGACGCGCGGCGAGGGGTTCGCGGCGACGGTGGCCAGCCTGAAGGGGCGCCATCTGGAGCTTGCCGGCCGCGCCATCGGTGGCAATGCGGTGATGCGCATTCGCGATATATCGGGCGACCGGCTGGAACGCGTGCGGTTGCAGGAGAGTTTCGCCGAGGCGAAGGCCGAACTCGACGCGATGCGAAAGCTGCTAGACAATCTTCCCCATCCCGCCTGGATGCGCGGCCGCGACGGGCAGTTGACCTGGCGCAGCGAGGCTTTCGCCAGGGCGCTGATGCCAAGGGATCGCAAGCCGCTGGAGGCGACGGCGGAGTTGTTCGACCGCGTCACGCTGCGCGAGGCGGAAGAGACGCGCGTCGCCAACGGGCAATGGAGCGCGCGCGCTCACGCGACGGTGGCGGGCGAGCGGCGCCCGTTCGAGGCGTTCGAGGTCACCGCCAATGGCGGCGCGGTTGGACTGGCGATCGACCTCTCCGAGAGCGAAGCGCACAAGGCGGAGAAAGACCGGCAGAACCGCGCCTATAAGAGCCTGCTTGACCGACTCGCCACGGCGGTTGCGATCTTCGACGGCGGCAAGCGGCTCGACTTCTACAATGCCGCCTACCGACAGATATGGT
Organism: Bradyrhizobium sp.; assembly: GCA_031367195.1. GTDB lineage: Bacteria > Pseudomonadota > Alphaproteobacteria > Rhizobiales > Beijerinckiaceae > Roseiarcus. The sequence continues at coordinate 3,444 of JANLPL010000198.1, read as the reverse complement.
CGCTCGACGCCGCCTTCCTCGATTCGCGCCCGACCGACGGCGAAATCCTCGATCACTTGCGCGCCCGCCGGCTGCTGCCCGAACAGGCTGATTTTCGCGCCTGGAAGACGCAGGTTCTGGCGACCTATCAATCAACGGAGACGATCGAGAACGTCTGGCATCTGCCCGACGGGCGCGCCCTGCGGGTCGCGGCTGGCCCCAACGCCGAGGGCGGCGTCACCTATCTGTTCGACGACAACACGCAGAGTTTCGCGCTCGCCACGCAGGTCAACGCGATGACAAGGCTTCAGGGCGAGACGCTCGATTCGCTGAAAGAGGGCGTCGCCGTGTTCGGCGCGGATGGGCGGTTGAAGCTCATCAATCCCGCTTTCGCCGCGATTTGGGGCGTCGCCTTGCCGCAGGCGTCGGAACGGCCGCATTTCGACGAGATCGCCAAAGCCTGCCTGCCGGTCGTCGCGGAGGCGTCGAAATGGGACAGCCTGCGGGGCGCGGCGCTGGGCCTCGTCGATCAGCGCCACCCCGTGGGCGAGCGGATCGAACTCACCAACGACAAGATCCTGGAATGCGCCGCGCTGCCGCTGCCCGACGGGGGCACGCTGATGACGCTGTTCGACGTCACCGACAGCGCCAAATTCGCCCGCGCGCTGACCGAGCGCAACGAGGCGCTGGTCAGCGCCGAGAAGCTGCGCAACGACTTCGTCAAACATGTGTCCTACGAACTGCGCACGCCGCTGACCAACATCATCGGCTTTACGCAATTGCTCGCCGACGGCGGCGCGGGCGCGCTTACCGTCAAGCAGCTCGAATACGCCGGCTACATCCGACAATCTTCGGCGGCGCTGCTGGCCATCATCAACGACATTCTCGATCTCGCCTCGGTCGACGCCGGCGCGCTCGAACTGCGGCTGGAAGACGTCGATGTGGCCGAGGCGATGCGCGCGGCGGCGGAAGGCGTGCAGGACCGACTGCGCGAGGCCAATATCGAATTGCGCATCATCACCACCGACGGCGTCGGCAAATTACAGGCCGACGGACGGCGGGTGCGGCAAGTGTTGTTCAACCTGCTCTCCAATGCGATCAATTTCTCCGAGGCCGGGCAGACGGTTTCGCTGGCGGCGATGCGACGTCCCCACGAGGTGGTGTTCAAGGTGTCCGACCGCGGCCGCGGCATTCCGCCCGAGGCGCTGGAGCGGGTGTTCGATCGGTTCGAGGCCAAGAGCGCCGGCGCGCGTCAACGCGGACCGGGGCTCGGCCTCTCGATGGTGCGCGCGCTGGTGGAGTTGCACGGCGGGCGCGTGACGATTGATTCCGTGGTAGGGGAGGGTACGGTCGTCACCTGTGTTTTCCCTACCCAGGCCGCCAGCCTGGCGGCCCAGGCGGCGGGTTGAGATGAGCTCTTATCTGCAAACGGACTTGCCGGTCGAAATCGTCGAGCTTGAGGACGAGCAGGCGACTGCGCTGCTGGCGCGGTGGTGCGCGGGCTTCGCCCGTCCCGGCGATTTTCTCGTGCTGAGCGGCGAACTCGGCGCCGGCAAGACCGCTTTCGCCCGCGCCTTCCTGCGCGAGGCGACCGGCGATCCCGAACTGGAGACGCCGAGCCCGACCTTCACCATCGTGCAGCTCTATGAGGGGCGCGAGTGTCCGCTGGCGCACGCCGATTTTTACCGCCTCAAGGGGCCGGAGGATCTGTTTCAGATCGGCTTTGGCGAAATGACGCAAGGCGCCGTCGCGCTGGTCGAATGGGGCGAACGCGCCGCCGCCGCTTTGCCGGCCGAGCGGCTCGACATCACGCTGGAATTCGACCCCGAGCATGGCCCCGATACGCGGCTCGCCTTTTTCCGCCCGCGCGGGCTGTCAATGACCGCGCGTTTCAAGGCGGCCCGCGCGGTTGAAGCGCTGATGGAGCAGGCCGGCTGGACCGACGCCAAGCGCACGCAAATGTATGGCGACGCTTCCACGCGCGCCTACGAGCGCCTGACCGACCCGGTGGGGCGCACCGCGATCCTGATGATCGCGCCGCCGCGCCCGCCCGGTCCGCCGCTGCGGTTCGGCAGATCCTATGCCGAAATCGCCCGGCTCAGCACGGATATTCGCGCCTTTCTCGCGGTCGGCGAAGGCCTGCGCACGATCGGCTATTCGGCGCCGCGCGTCTATGCCCACAGCGTCGCCGACGGGCTGGCGCTGATCGAGGATTTCGGCTCCGAGACCATTGTCGATTCCGCGGGCGTCAACCCGTCGCGCTACGCCGAGGCGGCGGCCCTGCTGGCCGATCTGCATTCGCGCACGCTGCCGCGGGAAATCGCGTTCGAGGGTGAGACTTACGCTTTCCCGCTATACGACGTCGATGCGATGCTGATCGAGGTCGAGCTGGCGCTGGACTGGTACGCGCCGGCCATCGCGCGCGGCGCGCCCTCGTCGGGGGCGCGGATGCAATTCCTCAATCTCTGGCGCGAAATCCTGTCGCCGCTGCTGGCTGGGGCGCTGACCTGGACCCTGCGCGATTATCATTCGCCCAACATCCATTGGCTCGCCGAGCGCAGCGGCCTGGCGCGGCTCGGTCTGATCGACTTCCAGGACGCGGTGCTCGGGCCGCCCGCCTATGACGTCGCCTCGCTGTTGCAGGATGCGCGGCAATTGGTGCCGGGCGATCTGGAGGGGCGGCTGGTGGCGCTTTACGGGCGCCGGCGCAGCCAGATTGATCCGAGCTTCGATCTGGAAACGTTCGTCGCCCATTATTCCGTGATGGGGGCGCAGCGCGCGACCAAGATTCTCGGCCTGTTCACCCGGCTCGACCGGCGCGACGGCAAGCCGCAATATCTCAAGCTGCTGCCGCGCATCGAGCAGGCGCTGGCGCGCAATCTCGACCATCCCGTGCTGGAGCCGCTGCGACGCTGGTTCGAAACCCATCTGCCGCGCGCGCTCGGCAGCCCGTTGGAGGAATGAAGTGGGCCCCAGGGTTGCGATGGTGTTCGCCGCCGGCCTCGGCACGCGAATGCGGCCGCTGACGGACACAAAGCCGAAGCCGCTGATCGAAGTCGCCGGCCGCGCGCTGATCGACCATTGTCTCGATCGCTTCGCCGACAATGGCGTCGAAACGGCGGTGGTCAACGTGCATTATCTCGCCGACCAGATCGAGGCGCACTTGGCGCCGCGCCAGCGCCCCCACATCATCATCTCCGACGAGCGCGAACGGTTGCTGGACCAGGGCGGCGGAGTGAAGCGGGCGCGCGCGCATCTGGGCGCGGCGCCGTTCTATGTCTGCAACACCGACGCGTTCTGGGTCGAGGGGCCGTGCTCCAATCTGGCGCGGCTGGCGGGCGCGTTCGATCCCGCGCGGATGGACGCGATGCTGCTGGTCGCTTCGAGCGCGGGCGCGATCGGGGTCGATTGGCCCGGCGACTTCGAGTTGGAGCCGGACGGGCGGCTCAAGCGGCGCGAGCCGCA
>JANLPL010000091.1:0-8887 GCA_031367195.1 Bradyrhizobium sp. | reverse complement strand
GGCTACCGCGCCATGTGGGCCGCGCAAGCCGAAGCGGACGTGCGAACGACAATCGACACCGCTCGCCTCAAAGGCGCAAATCCCTTCCAGGTGATCTGCGCCACCCTGGCTTGAACCCGCGACGCCGCGATTCACGCATTTGAAGCGATAGAGGGTGGGTAATTACGTTGGAGCTGTCCAACCCCAGCCGCCGCCGAAGCTCGGCGTTCTCCGCTCGAAGCGCTTCAATCTCGCGCTTCAGAGACGCAATCAGCTCTTCGACTTCGGACGCAAGCATTCCCCCCTTGAGTCAGAAAACGACCGCAACGCCGCCCCCAATCGTCCCCCCTCAACCCATTTCCGTCCGACTGTGACTTTGCGGACTCACCCTGGCTTGGGAGTTACACTGCATGCCGATCGGCGCGGTAACTATCTGATTAGGTTAGCAGAGGTGAAGTCGTCGAGCGCAATCACATCGTCGCCGAGACCGAGCAGCTCCTGCTAAAGCCAATCTTGCAGCTGCGTCCGTTTCTGCAAGAGTTTCCAGTTCGAGGGCAACAGTTCGTTGACACGATTGATAGGATCGCACCGCGCGCTTCGGTCAGGCAGCGGCTCGCATCCCCAACAGGGCCTTAAGACCTCAACGCTGTTGATATCGCGGCCGTGTCGGAACCCCAGCTTTCACGGTAAATGCTCGTTCCATAATCGAGCTTCTGCGACAGCAAAATCTAGACCGGTGAAGTACCTCGGCGGACGGCAAACGGGCCTTCCGCGGCCCAGGCGCTCGCCGGGGCGCGTAAAGTGTCAGTCATACGCCAGCGAATAGAGCCCGGCGGTCAGAACCTTGATGCCGGCGACGATGTCGGGAACGCTTGAGAACTCTTCAGGCGTATGGCTGCGGCCGTCCTTGCTGCGCACGAAGATCATGGCGACGCGCTTTACGGCCTTCGCCATCTGTTGGGTGTCGTGACCAGCGCCGCTCGACATGGTGAGCGTCATGACGCCCTGGTCGCCGGCGACTTGCCTAAGCATCTGGACGAGCGTGGGATCGCTGGGGCACGCCCTGTGGTTGAAAAGGATGCGGCTTTCAACAGTTAGGCCGCGCCGCGCCGCCACCTCGCGGATCAGATCGTCGTGAAGCTTGTAAAGCGCTTCGGCCTTTGCAGGGTTGGGGTGGCGCGCGTCGACGGTGAAGGTGACGGCCCGCGGGATGATGGCGGCGCCGTTAGGATCGACTGCGACCCGCCCCACCGTGGTGACCGTCGGCCGGCCCATGCGATGCGCCGTGTTGATCACGCCGCTGGCGATCTCGGCAAATCCCGCCATAGCGTCGTTTCGCAGGTCCATCGGAAAGGCGCCGGCGTGATTGGCGACGCCGGTCAGCACATATTCTGTATGCCGAATGCTGGTAATTGCGTCGACGACTGCGACTGCTAGATCGGCCTGCTCCAAGATCGGGCCTTGTTCGATATGCAGCTCGATGAAAATTTCTATGTCGGACCGCTTGGCCTCGGGGATGCGGGCGGGGTCGAGACCAGCGAGCCGCATGGCGTCGGCGATTGTCTCACCGTCGCGCCCGATTGTGGTGTACGCATCGTTTGGCGCGATCCGGCCGATTACCGCGCGAGATCCCCAAAAGCCGGCAGTTGGAAAGCGACTGCCTTCTTCCTCGCATAGCGCCACAGCTTCGAGCGTCCGCCTCGGTTGGCCGAACTGTTCCTTCAAAGCCTTGACGGCCACGAAGGCTGCAATCGCCCCTAGAGCGCCGTCGTAGCGGCCGCCAGGCAGTTGAGTATCGAGATGCGAGCCCGAGACGATCGACGGCCCCAACTCGGATCCTCGCAGGCGGCCCCAGACATTTCCAACGGCGTCGCGATCGACCTCGAGTTTGGCGCCATTGCACCAGCCCGCGAAGCAATCGGCTGAAGCGACCCATTCCGGGGTGTAGACAGGGCGCCACACCCCCGTCCCGCCATAGGCGCCGAAGCTCGCAAGCTCCATGATGAGACGTTCGACGTAATCCGGGTCGATGGCGATGGGCGGAGTTGAATGGGTCACGGCGTACTCGGCTAATTCGATGAGGTGTTCGGGACGAAGTTGGGCTTCGGTCCATCAGCAACGGTGTTGTTCTTCTCCTTTGGCGAGAAGGCTCTCCACAGGTCGGATAACCATCGAGCGCCGAGCGCCTCCGATGTCTCCGCCTTCTCGGCATGGGCCTGTCGCGCGGCCCGAGTTTTCCCTGCAAGAGAAACAAACTGCGGTCGCGCCGGAGTGATTAGGCTCCGCCGCTGCCGCCGGGCCTGTATTGAGGCGGCGTCATGATCATGGCGGTAACCGCTGCGGGAATGAGGCCAAGCGGATCGTGGCGGGACGGCATGCCGTCGACGAAGGGAAGCAGTTGCTGCTTGGCGATTTCGAACACCCGGCGAAGCTCCGCGACCGGATGGCGATGCTCGTCGACTCGGACATCCAGCCAGGCGTAATGTTCCTTGTTGAACACCTTCAGCGCGGCCGATTGCTTGCCCCGCTTGTCGCCGCCTGCGGCCTGGCCGGCTTCGAGCACGAGCATCAGGCGTTCGTGCAGAGGCGAGGCCTCGCTGGCTGCCGCTGCTTCCGCCATGGCGTCAATCGTGGCCGCGCCGACCAGCATGTTGCCCTGCACGGTGAACTGATGTCCGGTCTTGTGTCCGGCCCATTCGACGCAGTCTGAGCCTGTGTGGGTCGCGACCCGGCCCTGCGCATCGACAATGCCCAGCTGACGTACAGTTCGGCCGGGATCGTCGGCCATAAGCTTGTCGAGGCACGCCTCGGCCGACAGCCCCTGTTCCAGGAGCACAAGGCCGTCAATGCCGAGATAGGGGTTTACCCAAGACTGGGTCGCGATGGCCCCGAGTCCGGGCTTTATATAGGGTACGATACCGCCGACGCACGGAACGGCCGTCGAGACTGCGACGCCGAACATGCCCGTGCGGGGACAGCGGGCCGCGATCGAGAAGGTATTGATGTTGATCATGCTTGGGCCTCCTGAGCGATAAGCTTCGAGACAGTGGCGAAAGGGTCGGGCACGGCCGCAATGAGCTCGCGCGTGTATTCGGTCTGTGGACGCTCGAAGACATCTGCCGCGTTCCCGTATTCGACGAGGCGGCCGCCGCGCATCACGGCGACGCGATCGCTCACCTGCCGTATCACCGCGAGATTGTGGCTCACGAAAATCATGGTGAAATTCAGGTCCTGCTTGATCTGTTGGAACAGCTTCAGCACCTGCGCCTGGACCGACACGTCGAGCGCGGATGTAGGCTCGTCGGCGAGCACCACAGCGGGCTTGAGGATGATGGCGCGCGCGACCGCGACCCGCTGCTTCTGGCCGCCCGAGAGTTGATGGGGATAGCGCTTCGCCATGTCGGGCGAGAGCCCCACCCGCTCCAGGCTCTCGGCGACCGCCGCTACGCGCGTGCCGCCTGATCCGACCCGGTGAACATCGAGCGGCGCCCTGAGGATCGCCTCGATGGTCTGCCGCGGGTTGAACGAGGAGGCTGGATCCTGGAAGATAGCCTGCATCTCACGCGGCAGCACCTTGCGGGCATCGCCCATGGTCCAGATGTCTCGCCCCTTAAGGAGGATCGTGCCGGAAGTGGGCTGAATAAGCCGGAGCACCATCCGAAGCAGCGTGGATTTGCCCGAGCCGGATTCGCCGACGATGCCCAGCGTCTCGCCGGCGTGGATTTCGAGCGACACGTCATCGACGGCGCGCGTGCCCTCGCGCCGGCCAAACCATCCTTTTTGACTGAAGCTCTTGCTGAGCTTGGCGATCCGGATCAGCGGTTCCGTCACGCGTGCACCTCCGCGGCGAGGGCAACGGGGACGTTGGCCGCGTGGCTGAGGCTCGGGGTCGCCGCGAGCAACATGCGGGTATAGTCCTCGCGCGGCGCCGCGAAGATCCGGCGGATCGGCCCATCCTCGATGATTCGGCCCCTGTGCATCACGTAAACCCAGTCGCAGAGTTCGGCCACCACCCCTAGATCATGCGTGATGAACAGGATCGCGGTGTTCTTATTGTCGCGGATTTGCTTCAGCAGGCGGAGCACCTGCGCCTGCACCGTGACGTCGAGGGCGGTGGTGGGCTCATCCGCGATCAAGAGTTCGGGCTCCAGCGCGAGGCCCATCGCGATCATGGCGCGCTGCTGCATTCCGCCCGAGAATTCATGCGGGTATTGCCGGACGCGGCCGCGCGCACCGTGAATGCCGACCGAATCCAGTAAATCCGCAGCTATGTTCAGTGCTTGGCGCCAGGGGGTGCCCTTGTGGAGGTTGAGGGGCTCGGCGACCTGTACACCGACACGAAGCGTCGGGTTGAGGGCGCGCATGGCGTCCTGCGGGATAAAGGCCAGGCGGTCGCCACGAAGCTGACGCATGCCGCTCTCCTCGAGGTCCAGCAGGGACCGCCCGCCGAGACTTATCGAGCCGGAGACGCGCGAGCGCTTCGGAAGCATGCGAAGAGTCGAGAGCGCCGTCATGGTCTTGCCGCTGCCGGACTCGCCGATGACCCCGACAATCTCGCGCGGCCAGACCTCGAGATCTACGCCATCGACGACGCGCACGGTCTCGTGCTGTTTGGGGAATTCGACCACGAGGTTGCGGATCGCGAGGGTCGGTTCGCCGCCCGTTCGATGCGGGCGAGGGTCGGCAGCTGTCATCCTCAGTCCCTCAGATGGGGGTCGAACAGGTCGCGCAGTCCGTCGCCGAGAAGGTTGAATCCCAGAACGCACAGGAACAGCGCCATGCCCGGTACGAGGCTGAGCCAAGGGGCCTGGGCGAGAAAGCCGCGCCCCGTGTTCAGCATGTTGCCCCAGGACGGGTCCGGAGGTTGCGCGCCAAGACCAAGGAACGAAAGCGCGGATTCGAGCAGCACCGCATAAGCGAAGGCGACGGCGGCTTCGACGATCAGGGTCGAGGCGATGTTGGGCAGGATCTCGCGGAAGATGATGCGCGCGTCGCTCATCCCGATCGTGCGGGCGGCTTCGACATAGCTTTGGCGCAACACAGCCTGGGTAGACGCGCGCGCCAGACGCGAGAAACCGGGGACGAAGACGATGCCGATAGCGATCATCGCATTGAGTACGTTGGTGCCGAGGCTCGCCATCAGCACCACGGCGAGCAGGATCGCGGGAAACGAAAATAGCACTTCCATGGCGCGCATCAGCACAAGATCGATCCAGCCGCCGAAATAGGCCGCGACTAGGCCAACGAGTGTGCCGCCTACGAGTCCGACGCTCACGGCTACAAAGGCCACCTTCATCGAAATCCGGGCCGCGAAGATCGCCCGCGACAGCACGTCCCGCCCGAGTTCATCGGTGCCGAGCCAATGATCGCCGCTCGGCCCGTGCAGCATCTGCACGACGTCGAGGTCGAGCGGCGAATAAGGCGCGACCCAGTTGGCGAAAATAGCGGACAGCAGGATGAGCCCGACAATGGCGCCGCCGAGCAGGACCAGCCGGTAGCGGCGCCAGTTCACCGCGATCGTCATCCCGGACTGCCTTTCACCTGACGAGGGTCGAGCAGGCTTGCGACAAGGTCGACCATGAGATTCACGGTCAGAACGAAGACGGTGATGACGAGCGAGGCGCCTAGCAGCACCGGGTAGTCACGGTTGATGATGCCGACGAGCACGAAGGAGCCGATGCCGGGCAGGAGAAAGATGTCCTCGATAACTACGACACTGCCGAATAGGAAGCCGAACTCGACTGCTGCAACATTGAGATAGGGGATGAGAACATTGCGGAAGGCGTGGCGTAACAGCACCAACCTTTCGCTCGCGCCCTTGGCGTAGGCGGTGCGGATATAGTCGGTCGACAGAACCTCGATCATGGCGGCTCGCATGATGCGGATTAGCAGCGCGGACGAGACCAGGCCCAGCGACAAGGCTGGCATGATCATCTGTTTCAGGTTCATGACCGGGTTGAACCTGATCGGCGTAAAGCCGCTCGGCGGCAGCCAGTGCAATGTCATCGCCAGCACCAGGATCAGCACGGTCGCGAGCCAAAAATTCGGAACCGCGCCAAGAAGCGTCGCCAGGAACGTGACGGACCGGTCGCCGCCGCGCTGATGCCGCAAGGCCGCGTAGGCGCCGAGCGGCAGCGCCATTGCGTTGGCGACCAGGAAAGCGAGGACGGCGAGTTCCAAGGTCACCGGCAGGCGGTTCAGGAGCTCGGGGCCGACAGGGACGCCATTTTGAAAGCTGGCGCCGAAATCGCCGTGCAGAACCCGGCCGAGCCAATCAAAGTACTGCACGAGCAGAGGCCGGTCGAGCCCGTGTTGGGCATTGAATCGGGCGATCGCCTGGGCAGTCGCGTCGATCCCGAGAGCCGCCTTGGCGGCCGAGCCCGGAAGGACCGTAATGGTAAGGAACAAAATCAACGACGCGGCGAGCAGCGTCAACAAAAACGCGCCGATCCGGGTGACGAGAAGTTTCAGCATGGATGAAGCGTCTCGAGGTTACCCCTCACGGCCGCGCGCACCTCGGAGAAGCGAAGCGCGGCCGCCTGACGGCGCCCTGACAAACGTCGGCTTACGCCGACAGCCAGGCATCCTTGAGCGGCTTAAGGAAGCCGGTGCGCATGGCTTTGTAATTCTGCAGCTTGTCGGTATGAGCCGTGAGAATCCAGGCGTTCACCAGCGGTACAATCGGCATCTGGTCGAGCGAGAGCTCCTGCTGCTTTTTGTAGCTCGCTTTGCGTGCGTCCTGGGTGGTGCCAGACTTCGCCTCCTCGAGTATCGCATCCATGTCCTTGGCGCAGCTCTTCTGAACGTTAATCGCCATACCGCATTTGTAGTTGTTGGACACGAAGTCGTCCGGGTCAGCCAAAGGGCTCACCCAATACATGGTTGTGATATCGAACTTGCTAGGACCCCAAACCTCGTCCCAGTAGCGCGGAACTTCCATGGTCGAGATCGTAGCCTTAATGCCGACGGCCGCGAGGTTCGCCTGGATGATGGGCGCCATCGAGACCATGGCCGGAAAAGACGAGACCATGGCCATGGATGTCTCGAATCCGTCGGGCACGCCAGCTTCCGCCAGCAACTGCTTGGCTTTAGCCACGTTGCCGCCCGGCGCGAAGGCGGCGATATCGGCATAGGCCCAGTTCCACTTCGGGATGACCCCACCGAGGATCGGCGTCGCCTGGCCGAAGAAGGTGCCAGCCACAATGGCTTGCCGGTTGAGCGCGTGGGCGATGGCTTGGCGCACTTTGGGATGGTCGAGGTGCGCCTTGGTGTTGTTGGGCAGCAGCCAATAGTAGCGCGAGCCTTCGAGACTCTGCGCAGCAAGACCGGGCGTCGTCTTGACCGAAACCCAGTCTTTCGGCGGGATCTCGTTGGAGAAATCGACAGTTCCCGAAACAACCGCATTGGTCAGCGCCGTGACGTCCGCGATGAGGTGAAATTCGAGCCCGTCAAAATACGGCTTGTTCGCCTCGTAGAAATCAGGATTTTTGGCGAACTTGACCATCGACCGCGGCTGGTAGGAAACGAACTTGAACGGTCCGCTTCCGACCGGGTTGGCGTTGAGATCGTGTCCAGCCTCGACAAGCTTTTTCGGCACGATCGAGGAGCCCGGGAACGCCATGTAGACCAGAAACGGGCCGGTCGGCTTAGACAGCTTAAAGGTGACCTGGGCAGGGCTGTCGGCCACCACCTCTTTTATAGTTTCGACCTGTGAGCCGTACGAATAGCCAGAGTTTGGCGCCTTGAGTCGATCGAAGGTGAATTTTACGTCCTCGGCCGTGAGTTCATCACCGTTGTGGAACTTCACTCCTTTGCGAAGGTGGAAAGTGTATTGCAGCCCGTCCGGCGTCAATTCGTAGCGTTCTGCAAGATCCGGGTAGGGGACGGCGTCGGGGTCAAGCGACATCAGTGTCGAATAAACCTGCTCTATCACAACATGGGACATGCCGCTTGGGCCGCGAGCAGGATCGAAGCCGGCCGGATCAGCCGAAAAGGCTAGCCTGAGCATGCCGCCCTTTACGGGCTCAGCCGCCAAGGCAGTTGGGAGAGCGAGGGAGCCGAGGCCCGCGTAACTTGCAAGACCGGCGACTCCAGACAGCAGCAGATTACGCCGATTGAGCCCAACGCTGCGATTGCTATCGTTCGTTGACATCGCTTCCCGCCCATTCCCGTCGCCCGAGGCGAACCCACTTGAATGCGCTTGAAGAGAATTCAAATTCGTTCCATTGTCAATCAAGCTTGCCAGACCGGGCCCAGATTTTTTTTGCATTTTGACGCTTGTGACGGCGCGAGGCGCTCCCATTGTGTTAATTTGGCGGGCAAAGCGGAGTAAAGCTGGCATGAGGGGAACAGCCCGAGCGCCTAACAGAATGAGTTCAGGATTTGTATCAACGAGCAGGTCCGCCAGGGCAAGACCGAACGCTGATTTAGGACAAATACTGAAGCAGGTGCGCTTGACGAAGGCGATGCGGCTGAAGGACGTCGCCGACCGAGCGGGCTGTTCTGACAGTCTACTCTCCAAAATTGAGAACGGCAAGGCGGCGCCGTCTCTTTCAACACTGCACCGCATCACCGATGCGCTGGGAACTTCGGCCTTATGTAGCAGCCACCACCGGCTGACGCTTCGTTCGCGGCGCCTGAGCCACTATTCTGCCATCTGATTGATGCTGGCAATAGGTGGTGGCGATGAGCGAGTTACCTATTGTCTCGTCGTTGCGCGAGAAGCGATTGGAATTGACCGAAATACTCGAGGGCCTCGAGCGCCAGGCCAACGCGCGTCGCGCCGATCTGGCTCATTTGGACGTGACCATTCGCCTGTTTGATCCCAACGACATCCTCGTCGCGGCTCAACCTGCGCGGCGACGCCGCTATAATGACTGGTTCCGCCCTGGCGAATGTCGTCGGAGAA
>JANLPL010000073.1:0-16827 GCA_031367195.1 Bradyrhizobium sp. | reverse complement strand
CGCGCCCCCGCCCGCGTGCTCGATCTCGGCTGCGGCTCCGGCCTGTCAACGCTCGAACTACGCCGCGCCTACCCCCAGGCTGAGATCGTCGGCGTCGATCTCAGCCCCGACATGCTCGCAGCCAGCGCGCGCCGTCTGCCCGAGGCGCGCTTCGTCCAGGGCGACGCGGCGAATTTTGATACGGGCGGCTTCGATTGCGTATTCGCCAACGCCCTGTTTCATTGGGTTCCCGATCATCTTGGCGTGCTCGCGCGCATCGCCGCTGCGCTGCCCGAGGGCGGCTGTCTGGCCGTGCAAATGCCCGACAACGAGGACGAGCCGAGCCATCGCCTAATGCGCGAAATCGCCGGCGTCGGCGCGGGACGCCGAGAAAAAATCGGCGCCTTCGCCGGCTACGAATCGGCGCTTTGCCCGCCCCGCGGCCACGTCGATCTCTGGCGCACGACCTATGTGCATCGGCTCGGCACTCCCGACGATGTGGTGAAAGGGGTCGAGGGCGCCGGCCTGCGACCCTTCCTCGATCCGCTCGACGCTGATAATCGCGCGCCTTCCTCGCCGCCTATTGCGCGGAGGTGGCGCGCGCCTATCCGGTGCTGCCGAACGGCGTGCTGCTGTTTGCGTTCCCGCGCCTGTTCGTCGTCGCCGCGCGTGGTTAACGAATCGTTAGCGCCGAGCCGGCACAATGGCGGCCAAGGCTTGAGGAGACCGATGCGCTCGCTGTTCGCTTTCGTAGCTCTATGCGCGTTCCTCACCGAAGCCTCGGCTCAGGACGTCGGCACGCTGCATCCCAAACCGCTGCCCGCGCTGGCCGATCCCGGCAATCCGCAAAATCCAGCCAAACAGGTGTTCGGCCGCGCGATGAGCCCGACCGAGGCGCAGGCGCGCTCGATTGGTTTTTATTCGCGTGGCTGCATGTCCGGCGCGCAGGCTCTGCCGCTCGACGGGGAAAGCTGGCGCGTCATGCGAATCTCGCGCAACCGCTACTGGGGCCATCCCGAGACCATCGGCTTCCTCGAACGCTTCTCCAAGAAGGCGGCCGACGCGGGCGTCTGGCCCGGAATCCTCGTCGGCGACATCTCTCAGCCGCGCGGCGGACCGATGCAGACCGGCCACGCCTCGCATCAGATCGGCCTCGACGCCGACATCTGGCTGACCCCGATGCCGGCCGACCTCACGCCCGCGCAGCGTGAGGACATGTCGGCGGTCGATATGGTGCGCTCCGACGGGCTCGCGGTCGATCCCGCGCATTGGTCCGAGGAGCGGGCGGACATCATCCGATTCGCGGCGCAGGAGCCGCAGGTATCGATGATCTTCGTCAACGCCGCGATCAAGAAGGCGCTGTGCGAGAAACACGCGGGCGAATCCTGGATGAACAAGGTGCGCCCGTGGGGGGGGCACAATTATCATTTCCACGTCCGCCTGCGCTGCCCGGCGGGACAGGAAGGCTGCCAGAATCAGGGGCCGCCGCCGGCCGGCGACGGCTGCGACAAGTCGCTGGCGTGGTGGTTCAGCGACGAGGCGCTGCATCCCAGGCCGTCGAACAAGCCGCCGCCCAAGCCGCTGACCCTGGCCCAGCTGCCGGAGGCCTGCCGCAGCGTCGCCGCGGAGCCGTAGGGTCAGAAATGCGCGCCGTAGCCGCCCGTTGCGGCGGATCAACGCGACCGCTTTGGCCGCGTGCGAGTTCTTATCGTCAGGAGGATCCGCAATGCTTGAAAGTTTTCTCGTCGTTCTCGAAGACAGTTCCGAGGCGTTAATCCCCTACGCCGTCTCCGCCGCCAAGGCGCTCAACGCGCATCCCACCGTCGCCTGGCCGCGTCGCGACGCGGGCGGGACGGAGGACGGGTCGATCGAGGCCCGGCTCGAAGCCGTCGCCGGCGTCGGCCCGGCGCTCAAGTCTCGTGCCCGCGAGGGTCTGCACGCCTTCGCGGCGGCGGCCAAGGCTGCGGGCGTCGAAGCCGAAATCCTCGAACCGGAAGTCTGGCAGGATCCGCCGCGCGACATCGTGCCGCGCTTCGCCCGCGCGTTCGATTTCGCCATGGTGCAACAACGTCAGGCCGGCCGCGCGCCGGGACGCGACGATCTCACCGCCGCTCTGCTGAGCGAGAGCGGTCGCCCGGTCTGGGTCGTGCCGTCGATCCAGAGTCAGGCCGCCCGATTCAAGCGCGTGCTGGTCGCCTGGGATGGCGGCGCCGCCGCAGCGCGCGCGTTCAGCGAGGCCAAGTCGATTTTCGTGCAGGCCGATCAGGTCGATATCGTCACCATCGCGGGCCCGCACACCGCGCGCGCTGTCACGCAAGGCGGCCAGCGGCTGGCCGCGCGGCTAGAGCGGGCGAATATCGCCGCGCAATATCATACGCTGCCGAGCGATGAGGACCCCGCCAACGCCCTGCTCTCCTACGCCGCCGACACCAGCGCCGACGTGATGGTGTGCGGCGGCTACAGTCACTCGCCGCTGCGCGAGAGCCTGTTCGGCGGCGCGACGCGAAACCTGCTCACCAGCATGACGCTGCCGATATTTTTCGCGCGTTGAAAGACCCGACGGCTCTCTCGGAACCAACCGGCAGGCCCCTGCGTTGACCTCGCACCCTGAATATGTGGAGGTCCAAGCCATGGTTGCAAAATCCGCCGAGAAGACCCTGAAAGATTTGTTCGTGCACGCGTTGAAAGACATCTATTACGCGGAGCACGCCATTCTGAAGGCGCTGCCGAAGGTGATCGAGCACGCCAAACACGCCGAACTAAAGAAGGGGCTGACGGCGCATATGGAAGAGACGCGCGGTCATGTCTCGCGTCTTGAAGACGTGTTCGCCGAACTCTCTTTGAAGCCCGCGTCGGTGAAGTGCGAGGCGATCGAAGGCATCCTGAAGGAAGGCGACGAGGTGATCGGCGAGTTCGGTTCGAGCCCCGCCGGCGACGCCGCCATTATCTTCGCCTGTCAGGCCGTTGAGCACTATGAGATCAACCGCTACGGCACGATGCTCGAATGGGCGAAGGAGATGAAGCTGAACGCCGTCGCCAAGCTGTTGAAGGCGACGCTCGCCGAGGAATACGGCGCCGACGACAAGCTGACAAAACTCGCCGAAACCGGCGAGAACCGAGAAGGCATCGTCCAGAAGGCCGCGAAGGCCGCCTGATCAGCGCGCCGCCTTCGCGCGCTCCATCGCATCGACGAAACGAGCGAACAGGTAATGACTGTCCCGCGGCCCAGGCGAGGCCTCGGGATGGTGCTGCACCGAGAAGGCCGGCCGGTCGTCGAGCGCGATGCCGCAATTGGAACCGTCGAACAGCGAGATATGTGTCACCCGCGCATTGGCTGGCAGCGTATCGGGGTCGATCGCGAAGCCGTGGTTCATCGACACGATCTCGACCTTGCCGGTGGTGAAATCCTTCACCGGGTGATTGGCGCCGTGGTGTCCCTGCGCCATTTTGATTGTCTTGGCGCCGATGGCGAGGCCCAACATCTGATGGCCGAGGCAAATGCCGAAGATCGGCGTCCTCGTCTCCAGCAGCGCCTTGATGGTCGGCACGGCGTAGCGGCCGGTCGCGGCGGGATCGCCGGGGCCGTTGGAGAGAAACACGCCGTCCGGCTCCATCGCCAGAATCTCGTCCGCGCTTGCGCTCGCCGGCGCCACGATCACCTCGCAGCCCTGATCCGCCAGCAGCCGCAGAATGTTGCGCTTGACGCCATAGTCGATCGCGACGACGCGATATTTGACGCCCTCGCGCCGGCCATAGCCGGTGTCGAGAGACCACGAGGTTTCGTCCCAATCGTAGCGCTGCGTCGTGCCGACGTCCGGCACCAGATCCATGCCGTCGATGCCGGGAAACGCCTTCGCCTTGGCAAGCAGCGCCGCGCGGTCGAACTCGCCTTGCGCGTGATGCGCGATCACCGCATTGGGCATTCCCAGCCGCCGAATGCGCGCCGTCAGGGCGCGGGTGTCGATGCCGCTGACGCCGATGATTCCGCGCGCCTTCAACCAGGCGTCGAGGCCCCGCGTGGCGCGGAAATTGGAGGCCTCGCCCACTTCGGCGCGCAGGATCGCGCCGCGCGCGCCAGCGGAAGCGGCGAGGTTGACCGTCTCGATATCTTCCTCGTTGGTTCCCACCACGCCGATATGCGGGAAGGTGAAGGTGATGATCTGTCCGGCGTAGGACGGGTCGGTGAGGATTTCCTCGTAGCCGGTCATGGCGGTGTTGAAGCAGACCTCGCCGACGGCTTCGCCGGTCGCGCCGAGGCCGAAACCCTCGATCACGAGGCCATCGGCCAGCACGACGAGCGCTGTCGGTTTGCGCGGCGCCCAGCCGGCGCCGCCGTCGGATAATGTTGCGTTTGACATGGCGCTGTGGTTAAGCGCCGCCCGCGCCGGGCGTCAAGCCGATACGGCGGGAGTCTCATATGGCCGAACCGATTTCCCTGCGCGATTTCATCGCCGCGCAGATGAAAAACGCCATGAAGGCGGGGGAGAAAACCCGCGTCGGCGCGCTGCGGCTCATCATGTCGGCCCTGAAGGACCGCGAGATCGAAGCGCGCGGCGCCGGCAAGATAGTCAGCCGCGCCGACGAACTGGCGTTGCTGACCAAAATGGCCAAGACGCGCGCCGAATCGCTCGTTATCTACAAGGATAATGGCCGCGAGGATCTCGCCGCGCAGGAAGCGGCCGAGATCGCCGTCATCAACGAATTCCTGCCGCAGCAGATGACCGACGCTGAGATGACCGAGGCCGCCCGCGCGGCGATCGCGCAGACCGGCGCCGCCGGGATGCGCGACATGGGCAAGGTCGTCGCCGCGCTGAAAGACAAATATCCCGGCCAGATGGATTTCGCCAAGGCCAGCGGCATCGTGAAGGGGTTGCTGTCGGCGTGAGCGCGACGGCCGCCCCCAAGCGCGGAATCTGCGTCTATTGCGGATCGAGCCTCGGCGCGAACCCCGCCTTCGCCGCCGCCGCCGACCAGCTCGGCGCGGCGATCGCGGGCATGGGCGCGCGGCTCGTGTTCGGCGGCGGCGAACGCGGCCTGATGGGCCGCGTCGCCCATGCCGCAATGGCCGCCGGCGGCGAGGTGGTCGGGATTATCCCCAGGTTTCTCTACGAGCGCGAACAGGCGACGCAGGCCTGGAGCGAGCTGATCGTGGTCGATAACATGCATCAGCGCAAGCAGATCATGTTCGACCGCGCCGACGCTTTCGTGGCGCTGCCGGGCGGCGTCGGCACGCTGGAGGAACTGGTCGAGCAACTGACCTGGGTGCAGCTCGACCGCCACCGCAAACCCGTGCTGATCGCCGATGTCGCCGGCTTCTGGCGCCCGCTGCTGGCGCTGATGGCGCATATGCGGATGGCGGAGTTCATCCGCCCGCAATTCGACGCGCATTATCTGGTGGCCGAGAAAATCGCCGACGTGCCCGATATTCTGCAACGCGCCTGGGGTATAGCGGCGTTCAACCCCTGATCGGGCTTTTCCTCGCAACGATTTTGCTTAATGTAGCAGCGCCCGGCGAGGCCGAATGCGGGCCAACAGGACAAGGGGTGAAGTGATGCGATTCGCAAGGAACGTCGCGGCGGCGGTTGTGATCGCGTTGACGGCGGGAGCGGCTTTTGCTCAATCCACGCCCGCCGATCCGCTCGCCCCGGGAGCCGCGGCGGAAGCCGCCAAGGACGAGGCGGCGAAGGCGAAGGCCGCTCCCGCGGCGGAAAAAACCGAAGCCGCGCCTGAAAAACACCGCCAAGAGCGCGCCAAGCCGCAACATCGCGAGGCCGTCGCCGTCACAGTGCACAATGATCGCTCGGTCGGTCTGGTGGAGTTGCGGGTCGGCCCGACGGGCGAGGGCAATTTGATGAAGGTCGTCGGCCCGCTCGCCTTCGGCCGCAAGACCGTAATTCACGTGCGGAAGACGAAAGACTGCCTCTACGACATTCACGCCCAATTCGCCGACGAGGCCGACACCGATCAGACCAGCATCGATCTGTGCAAGGACAAGGCGATCAACCTGACCGACTGAACGCGCGAGGCAAGAGGGAGCCCGACGGGCTCCCTCAAGGATTACTTGGCGGCGGCCGCTTACTTCGTCGCGGCGGCGTAAAGCTCGGCCACATATTCCCAGTTGACGAGGTGTTCGACGAACGCCTTGAGATAGTCGGGACGGCGGTTGCGGTAGTCGATGTAATAGGAATGTTCCCACACATCGACGCCGAGAATCGGCGTGCCGCCGTGCACCAGCGGGCTCTCGCCATTGGCGGTCTTGGTCGCGACCACCTTGCCGTTGACGACCGCAAGCCAGCCCCAGCCCGAGCCGAACTGGCCGGTTCCGGCGGCTACGAGATCGGCCTTGGCCTTTTCGACCGAGCCAAAACCGTCGATCAGCGCCTTCTCCAGCGCGCCGGGGATATTGCCGCCGCCATTCGGCTTCATCCATTGCCAGAAATGCAGATGGTTGTAGTGCTGGCCGGCGTTGTTGAACAAAGGCTGGTTCTTGCCGAACGCGCCCTTGACGATCTCCTCAAGCGGCTTGCCTTCGAACTCCGTGCCCTTCAACAGGTTGTTGCCGTTGGTGACATAGGCCTGATGATGCTTGTCGTGATGATATTCGAGCGTCTCTTTCGACATATGGGGCCCGAGCGCATCATGCGCGTAGGGCAGTTCGGGCAGGGTGAAAGACATCGCAGAAACTCCTTGGACGTCCCGACCGCGAGAAAAACAGGCTCGGCGCGGCGGACAGGAGTTAACTAATCGCCGCCCGCCCGCCCCGCAACCCTAACCGCGCCCATCAAAGCCCGGAAAGCCCCCATGCTTTTGACACATTATCGAGAACGTTAGCGCCATGGCGATTCTGACCCTACTTCTCGGCGTAATCCTGCTGGCCTGCGGCTTTGGCGGGCTGCTGCTAAGCGTCAACCTGATCCCCACCGAAATGGGGATGCTCTACGCCGTCAGCGGCGTGATCTTTCTCGGCGCGGCCGGCGTTGTTGTCGCCATCGCGGCGCTGATCTCCAAGCTCGACCGCATCGTCGCGCCGCAGCCCAAGCCAAAAGTCCCATCCGAGCCCGCGCCGCCAGCTGCGCTCGATGTCCCCGAGGACGAGGTGAACGTCAATCGCAGCGGCCATTTGCCGAGCCTGCGCGCCATCGAGGAGGCGATCGCGGCGCCGGAAGGCGCGCCCAAAGTCGTCGGCCATTACAAAGCCGGCGGCGCCAGATACATGATCTTTTCCGACGGCGCGATCGAGGCGGAGACCGATCAGGGCGCATTCCGCTTCACCTCGATGGCGGAGTTTAAGGCCTATATCGCCGGTCGCCCGACCCAGAGCCCGCAGGCCTGAGCCGTCACACCGAGAGGCCGGCTTTCCCCGCCAATTCGCGCAACGAAGTCTCCGGCCGCGCGCCGATGTGCTGGATCACTTCCGCCGCCGCCAGCGCCGCCAATGCCGCGCAATGCGCGGGCGGCGCGCCGCGCGCCAGCCCCGCGAGATAACCGGCGGCGAACAGATCGCCCGCGCCCGTGGTGTCGACCAGTTTGGCGATTGGGTGCGCCGGCGCCTCGATGCGCGTCTCGCCCTGCACGATCACACAGCCCTTCTCCGAGCGCGTGACGACCGCGCAGACCCCTTCGGCCGCGAAGGCGTCGAGCGCCTCGTGCAGATGCGGGGTCTGATACAGCGACAACGCCTCGTCGGTGTTGGCGAACACCGTATCCACCACGCCGGTGCGCATCAGATCGATGAACTCGCCGCGAAAACGGTCGACGCAGAAGGCGTCCGACAGCGTCAGCGAAACATTGGCCCCGGCGGCGTGGGCGATGCGTCCGGCCGTGCGGAACGCGTCCTTGGCCGCCGGACGGTCCCACATATAGCCTTCGAGATAGACGAAGCGGGCCGAGCGCACCAGCGCCTCATCCACGTCGTCGGGCGAGAGATAGGTGCTGGCGCCGAGAAAGGTGTTCATCGTGCGCTCGCCGTCCGGCGTCACATAAACGAAACAGCGCCCGGTCGCCGGGCCGTGCGCGGCGAGCGCGGTCGCATAGCCGACGCCGACCGCGCGCAGATCGCGGCCGAACGCCTCGCCCAACTCGTCCTGCTTGACCTTGCCGATATAGGCCGCCTTCACGCCGAACGAGGCGACACCGACGATGGTGTTGGCGGCCGAGCCGCCCGAGACGATGCGCGGGTTTTGGCGCGCCACGTACAGCGCCTCGGCGCGATCCTCGTCGATCAGCGTCATCGCGCCCTTCGCCATCTCCTGAGTGGAGAGATAGGCGTCGTCAGTCTGAGCAATAAGGTCGATCAGACTATTGCCGAGGCCAAGCACATCGAGCGGAGCGGACATGTAACGACGCTTTCCCAAACCAAGATCGGCGCGCTGTTTGGCCCAGCCGGGCCGCCCCGTCAATCTCCGCGCCCTGTGCAAGCGCGGGCGTACCTATATAAAGACGGGAATCCCGCCTCACGGAGCTCTTCATTGGCCGCTCAACTCGACTTTCGTTTCCCGACGCCCCCCGCCCCGGGAGAAACCCTCGAAGTCGCCGAGGGCGTGCTGTGGTTGCGCCTGCCGCTGCCGTTCCGGCTCGATCACGTCAACGTCTATCTGATCGAGGACGGCGCCGGCTTCGCGTTGCTCGACACCGGCATCGACGACGCGACGACGCGCCAGATCTGGGACAGCCTGCTCGCCGGCGTTTTGAGAGGTCGTCCGCTCACCCGCATCCTGTCGAGCCACTGCCATCCCGACCATCTAGGCCTGGCTGGCTGGCTGTGCGACCGGCTCGGACTCGAACTTCACGCCACCCAGACCGAATATTTGGACGCCCGCAATATTCGGCTGGACGCCGGCGCGCTCAACGCCGAACCCTATCGCAGCTTCTACCTGAACCACGGGCTCGACGAGACGCGGATCGAAATTCTGCTCAACCGCGGCCTGCACTATCTTCGCATGGTCAGCCAATTGCCGCCCACCTTCAACCGGCTGATGGCCGAGGAAACGCTGGAGATCGGCGGCCGAACCTTCGATGTCCTCACAGGCGGCGGTCACTCCGCGGAGCAGGCGATGCTCTATTGCCGCGAGGGCGGGTTCGTCCTCTGCGCCGATCAGGCGATGGCGAAAATCTCGCCCAACATCAGCGTCGAGGCGATCGATCCGCACGGCGACCCGCTCGGCGCCTATTTGCGCTCGCTGCGTAAGCTCAAACAAGATCTGCCGCCCGAAACGCTGGCTTTGCCCGGCCACAACCTGCCCTTCGTCGGCTTAGGCGTTCGGATCGACGAGTTGATCGCGCATCACGAGGCGCGCTGCGAGGCCATCCTCAAGGCGCTTGGGGTTGGACAGGTCAGCGCGCTCGATCTGGTTCCCGTGGTGTTTGGTCGCTCGATTGACGACCCGCATCAGATGTCTTTCGCCTTTGGCGAGACGCTGGCCCACGTCAACTATCTGGCGCGGCGCAAGGCGTTGGCGATTCGCGCCGGCAAGGACGGGGCCTGCACCATCTCCCGTCCCGTTTGAGCGAGCCCGGCGTCGGAAACGGGAATTTGGGCCGGTTTGTTTCTTGTTTGTTTCACAAACAACGCTGTTTGTCATACGAAGGCTTGTCAAGCCCAAAGTTTTATGTTCAACGAATCGGGCGGGCCTGATTGCCGGTCCGTTTCTCATATGGAGACAACGTGGCCAAAGCTCCCAAATCCGTCTCGTCGCGACGCCCCTGGGCGCCCGACGACGTCAAGATGCTGAAGTCGATGGCGCGCAAGGAGCCGGCTTCGGCGATCGCCAAGGCGCTTAAGCGCACCGAAGGCGCGACCCGTCAGAAGGCGACCGCGCTCAGCGTTTCGCTCAACACCACCCGCGGCCGTGCGGCCTCGAAGGCGAAGCCCGCCAAGGCGGCTGCGAAGGCGGCGCCAACGAAGGCCGCGGCCAAGAAGGCGGCGCCGAAGAAGGCGGTTGCCAAGAAGGCCGCTCCGAAGAAGGTCGCCAAGAAGGTCGCCAAGAAAGGCTGATTTGCCTCAAGTCATACCAGCGGCTTTTGGAACTGACCGTCGTCATGACCGGGCCTGTCCCGATCATCTGCGCGGTTGAGCTTCAGCGCAGTTCGACCAAGCGGCTGAAGCGTTGCAGGTATCCTTCGACGTTTCGAAGGCGGCGCGGCGTAGATGGTCGGGACAGGCCCGACCATGACGATTCAATTCAAATGGCTCATGCTATCAGGCAGAATCTGTTTCTCAGCCATTCCAACCGGCTTTCGAGTTGGATTGGGTCGTAGGCAAGCGCGGACCCAGCGCCCCAAACCGGCCCCGGCCATGCGAAATCGCCGGCCCGCCTGCCCACGACATGCCCGTGCAACTGACGCACGATGTTTCCGAGCACCCCGAGGTTGATCTTCTCGACCTCCGGCAGCGCGCGCAGGATTTGCGCCGCTTTCGCCAGTTCCTCCATCCATTGCGCGCGCTCGGCCGCGTCGAGGTCGGTGATCTCGCTGAGGCCGGCGCGGCGGGGAACCAGGATGATCCAGGGGTAACGGGCGTCGTTCATCAACAAGGCGCGTGACAGAATGAGATCGCCGATCTCCAGCGTATCGGCCGCCAGCTTGGGGTCGAGTGCGAAGCTCACAACCAGCTCGTCCCGCGCGGCCCTTGCGGCAGCCCGATCTTGGCCGCCACCGTCTCGGCGATGTCGGCAAGTGTCGTCCGCTCGCCGATGGGGCCCGGGCTCGCATCGCCAAAGGCGATGATCGGGGCATGTTCGCGCGTGTGATCATAGCCGCGCCACGTCGGGTCGTTGCCGTGATCGGCGGTGACAATGCAGAAGTCGCGGGGTCGCAACGCCGTCTGTATCTGCGGCAGCCGCGCGTCGAACGCCTCCAGACAGGCGGCGTAGCCCGCGACATCGCGCCGATGGCCATATTCGGTGTCGAAATCGACGAGATTGGCGAGGATCAACCCGCCCTCCCCGGTCTCGCGCAAGGCGCGCAGCGTGAGATCGATATGCTCGGCGTTGGACTGACCCTTCAGTTCCAACCCGGTGTCGCGATGGGCGAAAATATCGCCGATCTTGCCGATGCTGACGATCTCGCGGCCCGCCGCGCCCGCGCGCGCCAGCAGATTGCCGGGCAGCGGCGGCATCGAGAAATCCTTGCGGTTGGGCGTGCGCCGGAATTGACCCGGCCGTTCGCCCAGGAAAGGCCGCGCGATCACCCGGCCGATGTTGAGCGCGTCGCATAAAGTTCGCGCGAGGCGGCAGACGTCGTAGAGCCGCTCCAGCCCGAACGCCTCCTCGTGGGCGGCGATTTGCAACACGGAATCGACCGAGGTGTAGCAGATCGGCTTCAGCGTCCGCAGATGCTCCTCGCCGAACCGCTCGATGATTTCGGCGCCGGAGGCGTGGCAATCGCCCAGGATTCCCGTGAGCTTTGCACGCGCGATCAGCTCGCGCGTCAGTTCGGGCGGAAATGTCGGCGTCTTCAGCGGGAAATAGCCCCAGGCGAAATCGACCGGCGTGCCGGCGATCTCCCAATGGCCCGACGGGGTGTCCTTGCCGCGTGAGGTCTCGACGCCATAGCCCCATTGCCCCGTCGGCGCGCGGCAGGCGAAGCCTGGCGGCTTGCGCCCGGTCGAGGCGTGCATCGCCAGACCCAGCCCCAGCCTGTCGAGATTGGGCAAAGCCAGCGGCCCCTGGCGCAGGCCCGGCTGATCCGCGCGCCCGGCCGCGCAGGCTTCCGCAATATGGCCCAGCGTGTCCGCGCCCTCGTCGCCGTAATCGACCGCGTCGCGGGCGCCCCCGCAACCTGCGGAATCCAGCACGATGATGATGCCTCGCGACATGCGGCCTCCCTGACTTAACCGAGCGCCGCCGCAAGCAACGCGCGCGTGTACTCTTCGCGGGGGTGGTTAAAAATCTGATGCGCCGGCCCGCTTTCGACCACTTTGCCCGCCCGCATCACCACAATGTCGCTCGCCAGCGCCCGCACCACTTCAAGATCGTGGCTGATGAAGAGATAAGCAAGCCCCCGCCGCTTTTGCAGATGGCTGAGCAGATCGACGATCTGCGCCCGCACGGATTTGTCAAGCGCCGAGGTCGGCTCGTCCAACACCACGAATTTGGGGTTGAGCGCCATCGCCCGGGCGATCGCGATGCGCTGACGCTGGCCGCCGGAGAATTCATGGGGGTAGCGGTCCATCGTTTGCGCGTCGAGCCCGACGTCGATCAGCGCGCGAGCGACCGCCTCGCGCCGCTCGCGCGCGCTCATATTTGTTTCCTGCGCGATCAACCCCTCCTCGACGATCTCCGCCACCGACAGGCGCGGCGACAGCGAGCCGAACGGGTCTTGAAACACGATCTGCATGTCGCGCCGCAGCGGCCGCATCGCAGCCCGCGTCAGTCCGTCGATGCGACGGCCCTGAAAAATGATCGGCCCCTCCGAGCGGATCAACCGCAGGATCGCCAGCCCCAACGTGGTCTTGCCCGAGCCGGATTCGCCGACGACGCCGAGCGTGCAGCCCGGTTTGACCTCAATCGAAAGGCCATCGACCGCCTTCACATGCCCAACCACGCGGCGGAAGAACCCCTTGCGGATCGGGAACCAGATTTTGAGATCCTCCGTCTTCACCAGCGCCGGCGCGCTCGCATCGGAGGACGGCGGCTCGCCCTTGGGCGCGGCCTCGATCAACATGCGGGTATAGGGGTGCTGTGGCGCGGCGAACACTTTTGCCGTCTCGCCCGCCTCGACGATCAGCCCCTGCCGCATCACCGCGACGCGCGGCGCGAGCCGGCGCACCAGATTGAGGTCATGCGTGATGAACAATATCGCCATGCCGTATTTGGCCTGGAGATCGCGCAGCAATTCGATGATTTGCGCCTGCACGGTCACGTCGAGCGCGGTGGTCGGCTCGTCGGCGATGAACAGGTCCGGCCGGTTGGCCAGCGCCATTGCGATCATCACGCGCTGGCGCTGCCCGCCCGAGAGTTGGTGCGTATAGGCGCCGAGGCGGGATTCCGGGTCGGGGATGCCGACCTCCAGCAACAGTTCGATCACGCGGCGCCGCACCGCGCCGCCGCGCCCGCCGTGCAACTCGATGATCTCCGCGATCTGCCGCTCGATATTGTGCAGCGGATTGAGCGAAGTCATCGGCTCCTGAAACACCATGGTGATCCGAGCGCCGCGCACGCCCCGCAAATCGCGCTCGTTCATCGTGAGCGTGTCAGCCCCGTCGAACAGGATTTGCCCTTTGGGGAAGGTCGCGCCTTGCACCAGCCGCACGATCGCCTGCGCCGTCACCGTCTTGCCGGAGCCGGATTCGCCCACCAACGCCAGCGTCTCGCCTTTGCGAAGCGTGAAAGAGACGCCGTCCACCACACGGCGCGCGCCGAAGGCGATGGCGAGATCGCGAACCTCAAGCAGAGGCGCGTTCAAGCGAATGTCTTTCGCGGATCGAACGCGTCGCGCACGGCCTCGCCGATGAACACCAACAGCGACAGCATGGCGGCGACGATGAAGAAGGCCGACAGCGCCAGCCACGGCGCCGACAGATTGTCCTTGCCCTCGAACAGCAATTCGCCCAGCGAAGGCGAGCCCGGCGGCATACCGAGCCCGAGGAAATCCAGCGAAGTCAGCGCGCCGATCGAGGAATTGACGATGAAGGGCGCGAAGGTCAGCGTCGCCACCATCGCGTTCGGCAACACATGTTTGACGATGATCTTGAAATCGCCCAGGCCCAGCGCGCGGGCCGCATTGACGTACTCGAAATTTCGCGCGCGCAAGAATTCCGCGCGCACGACATGGACCAGGCTGACCCAGGAGAACAGCAGCAAAATTCCCAACAGCACGCCGAAGCTGGGGGAGAGCAGCGCCGACAGGATGATGAGGATGTAGAGTTGCGGCAACGACGACCAGATCTCGATGCCGCGCTGCATGATGAGATCGACCCGCCCGCCGAAATAGCCCTGCACCGCCCCCGCCGCGACGCCGACCACCGAGGAGACGCCGGCGAGGATCAAGCCGAACAGCACGGAAATGCGGAAGCCGTAAAACAGCCGCGCCACCACATCGCGTCCGTTGGCGTCGGTGCCGAGCCAATTCATCTCCAGATCGCGGCAGGTTCCGCCGTCTGCCAGCGGCTTGCGCTTGGGATGCGCGGCGAGCGCGGCCTTGCATTGCGCTTGGCTGAGTGTCCAGGTCGGCGGCGAGGGCACCGGCGTCGGCGGGTCGAGCTTGGTCGTATTGTTGGCGAAGCGAATCGGCGGCCAAATGATGAAGCCATGCGCCTCGATTTCGTCGGAGATCACGGGGTCGCGATAGTCGGTGATCGCCTCGAAGCCGCCGAACTTGTCTTCCGAATAGGTGACGAAAACCGGAAACAGCCACTCGCCCTTGTAGGCGACGAACAACGGCCGGTCGTTGCAGATGAACTCGGAGCCCATCGAGGCGAAGAACATCACCAGAAAGACCCAGAACGCGACAAGCCCGCGCCGGTTGCGCTTGAAATTGGCCAGACGACGGCGGTTGAGCGGGGACAGTTTCAACGCGTCAAACCTCGCGCGTCTCGAAATCGATGCGCGGATCGATCAGCGTATAGGTGAGGTCGGAAATCAGATTCACCACCAGCCCGACCAGCGCGAATATATAAAGCGTGCCCAGCACCACGGGATAATCGCGGTTGATCAGCGATTCATAGGAGAGATAGCCGAGCCCGTCGAGCGTGAACACCCGCTCGATCAGCAGCGAGCCGGTGAAGAAGGCGCCGACGAACGCGCCGGGAAAGCCGGCGATCACGATCAGCATCGCATTGCGGAACACATGGCCATAGAGCACCTGTCGCTCGGTCAGGCCCTTCATCCGCGCTGTTTGCACATAGGCCTTGCGGATCTCGTCGAGGAAGGAATTCTTCGTCAGCAGGGTCGAGGTCGCGAACGAGCCGATCACCAGCGAGGCGACGGGCAACGCGATGTGCCAGAGGTAATCGAGCGCCTTATGCGGCCAATCGAGATCGGCGAAATTGTCGGACGTGAGCCCGCGCAGCGGAAACAGCGCCCAGAACGAGCCGCCGCCGAACAGCGTCAGCAACAGGATCGCGAACAGGAAACTGGGGATCGCATAGCCGACGATGACGAGCGCGGAAGACCACATATCGAACCGCGAACCGTCGCGCACCGCCTTGGCGATGCCGAGCGGAATCGAGATCGCATAGGAGATCAGCGTCATCCAAAGGCCGAGCGACATCGACACGGGCAGTTTTTCGCGGATCAACTGGATCACCGGCTCGGCGCGATAATAGCTGCGGCCGAGGTTGAACGTCGCATAATCGCGCGCGAGGATCGCGAACCGTTCCCAGACCGGCTTGTCGAAGCCGTATTGTTTCTCCAGCTCCTTGATGAATTTCGGATCGAGCCCCTGTGCGCCTCGATAACGCGACGCGACATCGACCGCGCCCGCATTGACGCCGCCGACCGTGCCGTTCTGATCCGCGTTCTGCAATTGCGCGATCGCCCGCTCGACCGGCCCGCCCGGCACGAATTGCACGATCGCGAACGAGACCATGATGATGCCGAACAGCGTCGGGATCATCAGCAGGAGGCGGCGCGCGAGATAGCTCAGCATAGGGTGAGGGCCGTCATATCAGGACTTGTCCCTGATATCCACGCCGCGACCAGACAAGTCCGTCTCAGAACTGGGAATGACTCCGGCGCGGGCGCACGCATCGCACACCTGCAACGAAGCTGGGCCCGCCGGCGTGGATGGCCGGGACAAGCCCGGCCATGACGAACGCGCTTCCTTTCAACCGGCAACGAAACACCCCATCTCACAGCCCGATCTTCTTCGCCTTGTCGGCGTCCCACCACCACGTGCCCGGCGCGCCGACGCCGAGCATGGGCTGTCGGTCGGACCGCGAGAACACGTCCCAATGCGCGACGCGATAGGCATCGGTGTACCACGCCGGCGCCCAGTAGCGCCCGGCCCGCCACAGCCGGTCGATGCACAGGCAGGCGGTCGTCAACTCTTCCCGCGTCGCCGCCTCGACAGCCCGCTGCACCAGCGCATCGAGCGCGGGGCTCTTGACGCCGCAGAGATTGCGCGAGGCCGGGATATCGGCCGAGGAGGATGCCATCTCGTTGATCAGCCCGGTGCCCGGCGTCAGGCTGCCGCCCATGTTGGAGGCGGTGAGGTCGAAGTCGAACGCATCGACCCGCGCTTTGTATTGCGCCGCATCGACCACGCGCGAACGCGCGTCGATGCCGAGCTTCTTCATGTTCTGTCGCCACGGCGAAATATGCGGCTGGAACAATTCCGAGGAATCGAGAAACTCGAAGCCGAGCGGCTCGCCGCTCGGCAGCTTCAACTGCGCCCCGTCGCGCTTGCAGCCAGCCGCCAGCAACAATTCATTGGCCCGCTTCAGCAGCGCCCGGTCGTTGCCCGAACCGTCGCTGACCGGCGGCAGATAGGGCTCGCCGAACACTTCGTCGGGAACCTTGCCGCGCCACGGCTCCAGCAGCTTCAATTCCGCCTCGCCGGGCTTGCCCTTCGCCTCCATCGCGGTGTTCTGGAAATGCGACGTCACCCGCTTGTAGGCCGAGAACATCACTTGCTTGTTGGTCCATTCGAAGTCGAAACACAGCGTGATCGCCTCGCGGATGCGCGGATCGGCGAACACGGGGCGGCGCAGGTTAAAATACCACGCCTGCATCTGGCTCGGCGCGCCGCTGTGCAGCGTCTCCTTGATGACGCGGCCCTCGTTGAGCGCGGGAAAATCATAGCCGGTCGCCCAGGTGCGCGAGGTGAACTCCTGATGGAAGTTGATCGCGCCGGCCTTGAACGCCTCGAACGCGACCTGACGTTCGCGATAATATTCGTACCGCAGCG
>JANLPL010000068.1:0-8127 GCA_031367195.1 Bradyrhizobium sp. | reverse complement strand
AAGCGCCAGCGACGGCGACAGCGACAGCGAAAGCGACAGCGAAAGCGCCAGCGACAGCGAAAGCGACAGCGACAGCGAAAGCGCCAGCGCCAGCGACAGCGACAGCGACAGCGAAAGCGCCAGCGAAAGCGACAGCGAAAGCGCCAGCGAAAGCGACAGCGAAAGCGCCAGCGCCAGCGCCAGCGCCAGCGCCAGCGCTAGCGTATGCTACCATCGCGCTACCAACAATACCGCCAACCAAAGAAACAATTCCTTTCCAGCCGGAAAGCAAGTTGGACAAAACAATCCCCAACATCATCACAATTAGCCCGCCGGCAAATAAATACCTTTGAAAATCGGGCGTTTCTTGCAGACCCAAGGCTTGCTCCGCCCCCCCGACCTTGTTGTAGATCGTCCAAAACCCGATCACGCTCAACACGGGATACGCAAGCGCCAGGACCAGACAGCGGTCGTAGGCGACGGCGGTCCAGCGCGCGCCGCGCGCGTCCCAGCCGAGCGCGCGCGTGAACCAGGATTCATCCGCCCGGCCGGGGTCGCCGAAGAGGCGGTCGACCCCGTCGAGCGTCCATTCGAGATAGGCTGCGTACATTTTCGCCGGCGTGCCGCCCGCCGCGAAGCGCTCGCGAAACGCGACATAGCGCGCTCGCGCCAGGCTATCGTCGTCGGCCCCCGCCCCGTCGAGCCGGAGGAAATAATAGACGCCGAAGGCGATGAACAGCAGCACCAACCCAATCGCGGCCGTGCGCGTCGCGGCAGTCAGAAACGTCGCGTACCAGATCCCGCCGAGCGTCGCGACGACCAAAGTAACAACAAGACCTATCGCTGTGTTGACGACGACCTTGTTAATTTCGTTTGACTCAATACTCATTCGCCGCGCCCCTCGGCATTTCGCAAACACCGCTTTGTAACACCAAAGCCGAGCTTGAGGAGGCCGTCGTCGCCCACAGGCTCACCGCCTCGCCCAGCGGTCGCGCCAACTCGGCCGCGCCAAGGTGAACGGCAGCGCGGTCGCGGCATGGACGGCGCGGGCGATGGCGCGGGCGAGACATTCGGCCGCCAGCGCGCCGATCTCGGCGAGATCGCGATAGGCGGGGGCCTCTATCGCGCGGCCGGTGGAGGCGGCGAACACGATGTCGCCGTCGCCGGGGCCGAAGGCGGGGCGCTGGCTGAGCGCAAGGCCGCCCGAGGCCATGATGGCGATGCGCGTCATGCGCGCCTTGTCGAAGCCTGCGTCGGTGGCGACGATTCCGAGCGTCGTCGCGCCGGCGAGATCGCTGGTCAGCGCGAAATCGAGCCGGTCTTTCGCCGCCGCGCCCTCGCCCAGGCCGCCAAACTCGTCGCCCCGCTCATAGGCCGCCGCCCAGAAATGCGGGCTGGTTCCGCGCGTGACGCGGCCGGCGCAATTCACCGCCGCCAGCGCGCCGACGACAAAACCCCGCGACGAGACGATGCTGGCCGAGCCGACCCCGCCCTTGAGATCGTAGGTCCAGGCGCCGTAGCCCGCCCCGGCCGTGCCAAGCGCGAAATCCTTGGCTGCGACGGCGGCGGCGGCATGGCCGAAATCGGCGTAAGGCGGGCGTTTCCACGCCTTGTCGCCGCCGTGGGTGAGGTCGAACAGCGCGGCGGTCGGGCAGATCGGCACCCGCGTGGCGCCGAAGCCGAAGCCGCGCCCTTGGGCGGCGAGATAGGCCATCGCGCCGCTGGCGGCGTCGAGCCCATAAGCCGAGCCGCCCGACAGCACGAAGGCGTCGACGGTCTCGACCGTCATTTCCGGTCGCAGCAGCAGGCCGTCGCGCAGAGCGGGCGCGCCGCCAAAGGCGGCGAGCCCGCCGACCGCCGGCGTCTCGAACAGCACGACTGTCGCGCCGGAAGCGATCCTCGCGTCGTCGGCGTGGCCGACGAGCACGCCCGGCACGTCGGTGATGAGATTACGCATGAGCGAAATATTCCCGTGAGGCGAGCGCGCGCGGCAGCGCGTCGGCGAGGTCTTGCGCCGTCAGGCCCGGCCCGAGCGCACGCGCGCAGGCGCCGTGGAGCCAAACGGCGGCGCTCGCCGCCTCGAAGGGGGCGATGCCCTGCGCCAGCAGGCCGCAGACGAAGCCCGCCAGCGTGTCGCCGGAGCCGGCGGTGGCGAGGCTCGGCGGCAGGTCGCAACCGAGACTGGCGCGGCCATCGGGCGCGGCGACCACCGTGTCGGCGCCTTTCAAGATCACCACCGCGCCGAGCGCGCGCGCGGCGGCGCGGCCTCGCGCGAGCTTGCCCGTCGCGCCCAGAACATCCGCCCGGCCCTTGAACAGCCGCGCGAACTCGCCCTCGTGCGGCGTGATCACGGTGGGGCGGCCAAAGGCTGCGATCAGCGCGGCGAGCGCGGCGGCCTCGCCAGAAAAGCTCGTCAGCGCGTCGGCGTCGAGCACTACGCTTCTATCGCCCGAGGCCAGCGCGGCGGCGACATAGGCGCGCGTCGCCTCGCCGATTCCGGCGCCGGGGCCGATCAGGATCGCGTTGCGGCGGGGGTCGGCGAGCAATTCAGCAAATCCCGCGGCGCCCGCGAACGGCGCGATCATCACCGCCGTCTCCTGCGCGGCATTGACCGCGACCGCGTCGAGCGGGCTCGCCAACGTGACGAGCCCCGCGCCGACGCGCAAAGCCGCGCGCGCGGCGAGCCGGGCGGCGCCCGTGCGATGCGCCTCGCCCGACAGGATCAACGCCGCGCCGCGCGCATATTTGTGCGAGGCCGAGCCGAGTTGCGGCATCGCGCCCCGCCAGAGTTTGGGTTGATTGGCCAGGGTTTGCGGCGCGATCGCGTCGAGCGCGGCCTCCGGGATGCCGATGTCGGCCAAAGCGAGGCGACCCGGCCGACCGCCGCCCGAGGACAGGAGGTGGCCGGGCTTGAAGCGGAAGAACGTGATCGTCGCGCTCGCCTCGACCGCGACGCCGCGCACCGCCCCCGTCGCGCCGTCGAGGCCGGAGGGGACATCGACCGCCAGCACCTTGCCGCCGTCCGCTGCGAACGCGTTGATGCGCGCCACGCAATCCGCCGCGAGGCCGTCGATGTCGCGCGCCAAGCCTGCGCCGTAGAGCGCGTCGATCACGAGCGCGGCGCCTTGTGGCGCAAAACTCTCCGCCGGCTCGATGGCGCCGCCCCAGCGCGCGGCCATCTCGGCCGCGTCGGCGCGCAACGCATCGCGCTCGCCCAGCAGATAAACGCGGGTGGGATAGCCCCACATCAGCAGATAGCGCGCGGCGACGAAACCGTCGCCGCCATTGCCGCCCGGCCCGCACAGCACGACGATGCGGCCGCGCGTGCGCGCCATCCGCGCCGCCTCGCGCGCCGCCGCCAGCCCCGCCTGCTCCATCAGCGCGAGGCCGGGCACGCCGGCGCGAATCGCAAAATCGTCGGCTTGGCCCATTTCGCTTGGGGTGAGCAGCTCCGGGCAGGCGGCGAGATCGAACATCGCGCGGTTCTGGCGCCGCCGGCGGCTTGTCGCAAGGGCTGGACGCGGGGCGGCGAGCGGGCGCAGAATGCGCGCTCAAGGGAGGGTCGCCATGAACGCCGAATTTCGCTTCGACCACGTCGCGCTCAATGTCCGTAATGTCGCCGCAAGCGCGGCTTTTTACGGCGATCTGCTGGGCCTGAAGGAGATCGAGAACAAGACGCGGCAATCCGCGATCCGTTGGTTCGGCATCGACGGACATCGCTCGTTCCATCTCATCACCGGCCCCGACGAACCGCCGCCGCAGCGCCCGATCGCCGCGCATATTTGCCTGTCGACGCCGCATTTCGACGCCACGCTCGAATATCTGCGCGCGCGCGCGGTCCGTTATTGCAGCGTGACGGGCGAGCCGATGACGTTCAACCTTCGCGGCGACGGCGTGCGGCAGACTTATTTTCAAGACCCCGACAATTACTGGATCGAGGTCTGCGAGGCCAACCCGGACGGGACGGTGGGCTGATCCGCATCGCCGGCCCAACGCTCGCTAGCGATCGGGTGGATCGCGTCGAGCTCTGGCATCAGCACGACGCTTTCCTGCTCGTTGGGATCGGTGCGGGCGATCACGGCGACGCAGGTCTGCGTCGCGCTCGGATTGTAGGGCAGATGCGGCATGTTGGCGGGGATATAGACGAACGAGCCCGTAGGCGTGACCATGTGATGCTCCAGCCGCTCGCCCCACCACATGCTGCCCTCGCCGTTCAGCACGTAGATCGCGGTCTCATGCGCCTCGTGCTTGTGCGCCCTGGCGCGCTCGCCCGGCGGAATCGTCAGCAACTGCATGTGGATGCGCTGCGACTGCACCGACTCCGCCGAGACGGCGGGCGCGTAAGTAAAACCCTGCTTGCCCTGAAAGGGCTCGCCCGCGTTCAAAACGCGGCAGACGGTCTCGCTCATGTCGGGCTCCTCAAGTTTTTTGCCGCGCGAGCCTAGTCGGCGGCGGCCTCGGGATCAATCGCGTTGGACGTGAGCTTCGGCGGGCGCGCCCGGGCCGCCCCTTGGCGGTCGGGCGGGTCCGTCGAAGCTCATGTCAGACAAAAGCTAGGTCGCGACATCAGAGTCACCGCGAAGCGGCCGAAGCGAAGCGGAGGAGCGCGCCCTTGCGCGCTTGACGCTGAGGGCGCGAGCTGGCCCGCGCGCACCCGATTGCCACACGCCGCCAACGCCCCTAAACCTGCGCGCATGGTTATCTACGTCGCGCGTCGTCTCGCCATTCTCGTCGCGACCCTCGCTTTCGCTTCGCTCATCGTGTTCGCCGCCCTGGAGATCCTGCCGGGCAATGCGGCGCAGACCATGCTCGGCGCCAGCGCGACGCCGGAGGCGGTGGCCGCGCTCGCCCACAAGCTCGGCCTCGATCTCTCGGTCTCGGCGCGCTTTGTCAACTGGATCGGCGGCGCGCTGCGTGGCGATCTCGGCCAATCCTACGCCTATAATTCCCCGATCGCGCCGCTGATCGGCGAGCGGCTCGCGGTGACGCTGCCGCTGACCTTGCTGGCGATGGCGATCGCCTCGGGCGTAGCGCTGAGCGCGGGCGTTTACGCCGCCGCGCGGCGCGGGCGGCCGGGCGACGCTGTGGTGATGGGCATGAGCCAGTTCGGGCTGGCGATCCCGAATTTCTGGCTCGGCATCGTGCTGGTGCTGATTTTCGCGGTGCATTGGCGGGTGTTTCCCAGTGGGGGCTTTCCCGGCTGGGCCGAGCCGCTCAAAGCCTTGCGGGCGCTGGTGCTGCCCGCGCTAGCGCTAGGCTTGGTGCAGGCGGCGATTCTGACCCGCGTGACCCGTTCGGCGCTGATCGAGGCGATGGGCGAGGATTTCATGCGAACGGCGCGCGCGAAAGGCCTGTCGCGGCGCGCCGCGATCTGGCGCCATGCGCTGCCCAATGCGGCGGGGCCGATCCTCACCATCGCCGGGCTGCAATTCTCCTCGCTGATCGCGGGCGCGGTCGTGGTCGAGAACGTGTTCACGCTGCCGGGTCTGGGGCGGTTGATCGCGCAATCCATCGCCAATCGCGACGTGCTGGTGGTGGAGAATTGCGTTATGGGGCTCGCGGCTTTGGTGATCCTGGTCAACGCCGCCGTCGATCTGGCGGCGGCGGCGATCGATCCGCGATTGCGGGCGAGCGCGTGAGCAATCTGCGGTTGGGAATTTTCTGTGTCGGGCTGCTTGTGCTGGCGGCGCTGCTGTCGCTGGTCTGGACGCCCTACCCGCCCGCTGTCATCGACGTGCCGCATAAACTTATCCCGCCCTCGGCGGCGCATTGGCTCGGCGCCGACGCGCTCGGCCGCGACGTCGCCTCCGAGATTCTGGCGGGCGCGCGCGTGTCGCTGCTGGTGGGAGTGATCGCCGTCGGCATCGGGCTCAGCTTTGGCGTCGCGCTCGGGCTGATCGCGGCCAGCGTCAAGGGCGTCGTCGAGGACGCTATCATGAAGGCCTGCGACTTCGCTTTCGCCTTTCCCGCGCTGCTGCTGGCGATATTATTGACCGCGACCTACGGCCCCGGCGTCGTCAACGCCATCGCCGCGATCGGCGTCGCTAATGTCCCCGTGTTCGCCAAGCTGACGCGGGCGGCGGCCAATGGCGTGCTGGCGCGGGAATACGCCCTTGCCGCCCGCGCGGCGGGGCGCGGGCCGTTCGCTATCGCGTTCGAACATGTGCTGCCCAATATCGCAGCCGCCCTGATCGTGCAGGCGACGATCCAGTTCGCCATCGCCATTCTCGCCGAGGCGGCTCTATCCTATCTCGGCCTCGGCGCGCAGCCGCCGCTTGTCTCCTGGGGCCGGATGCTGGCCGACGCGCAGGCGTGGCTCTATGTCGCGCCACGCCTCGCCGTGTTTCCAGGCCTCGCGGTCGCCTTCTCCGTGCTCGGTCTCAACCTGCTGGGCGATGGCCTGCGCGACGCGCTCGATCCGAAACTGCGGGCGCGGCGCTAGATGCTGCTGTCGGTCGAGAACTTATGCGTCGATCTGGCCGTCCTCGGCGACTTCAAACGCGTCGTGCGCGGCGTTTCGTTCGCGCTTGCGGAAGGGCAGTCGCTCGGCGTTGTCGGCGAATCCGGCTCGGGCAAGACGATCACGGCGCTGGCGATCATGGGGCTTTTGCCCGAGGGCGCGCTTGTGTCCGGCGCGATCCGGTTCGAGGGCAGAGACCTTGCGACGGCGAGCGAAGCGCAGATGCAGAAACTGCGCGGCGACCGCGTCGCGATGGTGTTTCAGGAGCCGATGAGCGCGCTCAACCCGCTGCACCGGATCGGCGATCAGGTGGCCGAGCCGTTGCGGCTGCATCGCGGTTTTTCGCGCGCCCGCGCCGGCGCCGAGGCTGTGCGGCTGCTCACCCGCGTGCGGCTGCGCGATCCCGAGCGGCTCGCCCGCGCGTACCCCTTCGCGCTGTCGGGCGGCGAGCGGCAGCGGGCGATGATCGCGATGGCGCTGGCGTGCGGCCCCAAACTGCTGATCGCCGACGAGCCGACCACCGCGCTCGACGTCACCGTGCAGGCGGGCATTCTCGATCTGCTGGCGGCGCTCGGGCGCGAGAGCGGCATGTCGATCCTTCTGGTCAGCCACGATCTCGCGGTGATCGCCCGCCATTGCCGGCGCGTGCTGGTGATGTACGGCGGCGCCGTGATGGAGGAAGGGCCGGTCGAGGCGGTGCTGGGACAGGCGGTGCATCCCTACACGCGCGCGTTGCTGGCGGCGCGCCCGAGGCTCGGGGCCCCGCGCGGCGCGCGCCTCGCCGCGATTCCCGGCGCCTATGTGGCGGCGGCGCAAGGCTGCGCCTTCGCGCCGCGTTGCCCGCTGGCGCTGCCCGCCTGCGAGCGGGAGCCGCCGACGGTCGCGCTGGCTGACGGCCATGTCGTGCGCTGCGTGCGGGTGACGCCGCTGGGGCGGCTGATATGAGCGAGGCCCTGTTGGAGGTCACGGGGCTGCGCAAGACGTTCCCGCTGCCGCGAACGTCGTGGTTTGCGCCACGGCCGCGGCGGATCGCGGTCGAGGGCGTGGATTTCCGCATCGAGGCGGGGCGTTCGTTCGGGATCGTGGGCGAATCCGGCTCCGGCAAATCGACCCTTGCCCGCCTCGTGATGGCGCTGACGCCGCCGACCGCCGGCGACGTGAAGCTCGAAGGGCGCTCGCTGTTCGCGCTGTCACGAAGCGAGTTGAAAGCGGCGCGCGCCGATTTCCAGATGGTGTTTCAAGACCCCTATGGCTCGCTCGATCCGCGCATGAAGGTGGAGCGCATCGTCGCCGAGCCTTTAGCCCGCGGGCTTTCCCGCTCGGAGAGGGCCGCGCGAGTGGCGGCGGGCCTCGCCGCCGTCGGGCTGGAGGAAGCCGCCGCACGGCGCTATCCGCATGAGTTCTCCGGCGGCCAGCGCCAGCGCATCGCCATCGCGCGCGCGCTGGTGACGCGGCCAAAGCTGGTGGTGTCGGACGAGCCGGTGTCGGCGCTCGACGTGTCGATCCAGGCGCAGGTGCTGAACCTGATGGCCGACCTGCAACGCGACGCCGGCGTCACCTATCTCCTGATCAGCCACGATCTGGCGGTGGTTGGTCATGTCTGCGACGAAATCGCGGTGATGTTTCAGGGCCGCTTCGTCGAGACGGGACCGGCTGACTTGCTGCTGGAGCGCCCCGTGCACCCTTAC
>JANLPL010000066.1:0-7828 GCA_031367195.1 Bradyrhizobium sp. | reverse complement strand
GGCGGGGGGGCTACCGCCCGCGGCGGTGGGGGCGGGCCCACCCGGTGGCGCCGCCCCGGTGCGCTTTGGTGCGGCCCCCAACGGCGCGGCTGGCGCTTTTGGCGGCCTCCCTGACCGACAGCGCCTGGATCGAACGTCTCGCCGCCGCCGCCGGCCTTCCGCCCGCCGTTATCGCCGGGCGCGACCGGGGCGAACTCGCCGACGAGATCGGCGCGGTGCTGCGGCTGACGGCGACCAATCTGGTGCAGATGGCGGCGAGCCGGCGGCAGACCAAATCGGCGATCCGCTCCGCGAAGCATACGATGTTCAAGCCGACCGAGAACAACCCGATCAAATTCGCCGCCGACGCCCAGCACGCGTTGGAAATTCTGTTCGGGCCGCCGAGCCGCGTGCATCTGCGGGCGCCGGCCGCGATCGCCGAGGCGTTCGAGGAGCAGAAGGCCCATTCCATGCTAACGTTCGGCGCCATGCAGGGCGCGCTCGACGCGCTGTTCGAGGATCTCGCGCCCGACAAGATCGAGGCGTCCACGCCGCAGGAGCGCGGCTTGGGCGCCGTGATGGCGTCCCGTAAGGCGCGGTTGTGGGACGTTTACGCGGAGCGCTGGCGGGCGCTGACGAAGCGGGCCGACGGGCGCCTCAACGACGCGTTCACGAGCCTGTTCGCGCAGGCCTACGACAAGTTGAGCGACAAAGGCGGCTGAGGCGGGGCGTTCGAAACATGTCATGGAGCGCGAAGGTACATTGGACGGAGGGTCTGTTTCTCAGGCCGCACCACCTACAGCAGGCCGACCGCTATATGGAGAACGCGCTGGAGGCGCGCACGCGTTTCGTCACGCCCTATCCCTGGGGGTTCGCCTCGATCGAGATCGACCGCGATCTCGCGCATCAGGGCAAATTCGCGCTGCGCCGCGCAAGCGGCGTGTTGCCCGACGGCGGCCTGTTCGACTTTCCCGGCGACAGTCCCGCGCCGGCGCCGATCGACGTGCCGGACTCCGCCTCCGGCCAGACGATCTGGCTCACCGCCCCGGCGCGGGCGGAGAACGCGCGCGAAGTGGCGCCGCCGGCGGCGGAAGGCGCCTCGCGCTACGCCATCGGCACGGAGACGGTGATCGACTCGACCTCGCATCTGCGCGTCGAGGAGGAGATCGAGGTCGCCTATCCCCGCCTCGCCTATGAGATCCGCAAGACGCAGAAGCCGGGCTTCGTCAGCCTGGCCCTCGCGCGGCTGGTCGAAGTGCATGACAAGACGCTGGTGTTCGATGAGAAATTCGCGCCCCCGGTGTTGCTGGCGGCAGCCCATCCGACGGTGGAGGGCTGGCTCGACCGCGTGATCGGCTGGATATCGGCCAAGCTCGACGAACTCGCGCGCTATGCGAGCGACCCGACGGCGGGCGGGGGCCTGCAAAGCGCCGATTATCTGATGTTGCAAATGCTGAACCGCGAGATGCCCGTGCTCCAGCATTTCCGCCGCTCGCGTAGCCTTCATCCCGAGCGGCTCTACGAAGAGCTGCTGCGGGTCGCGGGCGAGCTTGCGACCTTCGCCACGCCCGAGCGGCGCGCGCGCGAATACGACCCTTACGCGCATGACGAGCTGGAGCCGACCTTCGCCCCGGTCCTGCGCGACATCCAGGACTTCCTGTCCGCGCAGCTCGACCGCCGCGCGATCCGGCTCGAACTGATCGAGCGCGCGCCCAACGCCTATGTCTCGACCATCAAGGACCGCACGCTGTTCCGCAACGCGACTTTCATTCTGGAAGTGTCGGCGCGGCGCCCTTTGAGCGAGATCCAGCAGAGCTTGCCGGCCTATCTCAAGGTCGGCCCCAACACCAAGATGAACGAGATCGTGCACGCGCATCTGCCGGGCGTGCCGCTGGTGCATCTGCCGACGCCGCCGCCGCAGATCCGCGCCATCACCGATCACGTCTATTTCTACCTCGACCGCACCTCGCCGCTATGGCCGGAGTTCAGCGTCGCGAGCGCGGTGGGGATGCATTTCGCCGGCGACTGGCCCGAGTTGCAGCTTGAGTTCTGGGCGCTCAGGGAAGGCCGGCGATGAGCGACGGCGACGACCCGTTCGCGAAGGCTGACAAGACGATCATCCGCCCCAATCCGGGCGGGCGACTTGCCCCCACGCCCGCGCCGTCGCCGATCCCTCCGCCGCCCTCGCCTTTCCAGGGCGGGGGGCCGCCCGTTTCGCGCCCGCAATCCTCCGTTGCCTATCCCACCGCGCCGCCGCCGCCCTCGTCCGCCCCCGTCGCCCGCGACGACTGGATGGCGGGCCGCGTCATCAGTCCCTATGCGCCGACCGGCGCCGCGCCGCCGCCGCTGACGCCAGCGCCCGCCTCGCCGCATGTCTCGGTCGATCTCATTATG
This sequence comes from Bradyrhizobium sp., assembly GCA_031367195.1. Lineage (GTDB taxonomy): Bacteria > Pseudomonadota > Alphaproteobacteria > Rhizobiales > Beijerinckiaceae > Roseiarcus. The sequence continues at coordinate 5,455 of JANLPL010000066.1, read as the reverse complement.
GTGGCCGACAATCCGCTGATGCGCGCGGCGGCTTCGCTGCTGCTGGCGCTGGGGCGGCTGCGGACGTCGCTGTCGCGCGCCGGAACCGGGCCGCTGATGGATCAGGTGGCGCAGGCGATCGAGGCGTTCGAGCGCGACGCGCGGGCGGGCGGGGCCCCGGCCGAGCAGGTGCAGGTCGCCAAATATGCGCTCGCTGCCACCGCCGACGACATCGTGCAGAATCTGCCGACCGAGGACCGCCACGTCTGGACGCGCTATTCGATGCTGGTGCGGTTCTTCGGCGAGCGCACCGGCGGCGTCAAATTCTTTCAGGAACTGGACCGCGCCAAGCAGAACCCGGCCGTCAATCTCGGTCTGCTGGAGTTGATGCACGCCTGTCTGAGCCTCGGCTTCGAGGGCGTCTATCGCGCCGCCGGCGGCATGGGCGCGTTGCAGGGGTTGCGGCGCGATCTGTACGAGACGATCCGCCGCGCAAGGCCGAAGACGATCGAGGATCTATCGCCGCATTGGCGCGGGCTGACGATCGGGCTGGCGGGAAACCGGCTGCAAATCCCGGCCTGGGCGGTGGCGGCGGCGGCGGGCGCGCTGTTGCTCGGCGTCTATCTGGTGCTGCGGCATTTGTTGAGCAGTCAGGCCGAGGCGCTGGCGTTGAAGATGTCGTCGTTCTACCCGGACACGGAAATTCAGCTTGGGCGCACGGTGGCGCCGCCGCCCGAGCCCAAGCGCGAAATTTCGCCGCAACTGCAATGTATCCGCAAGGCCCTGGCGCCCGAGATCATGGCGGGCAGGGTCAGCGCGGAGCAGACGGCGACGACGATCTTCGTGCGGGTCGGCAGCGTGGTGCTGTTCCCCTCCGGCGGCGCCACAGCCAACGCCGCGTTCGCGCCGATCGCGCATAAGATCGCACAGTCGCTCGACAAACAGCCCGGCGACATCACCGTCACCGGCTACACCGACGCCGATCCGATCAAGACCCTCGCATTTCCCTCCAATTTCGAGCTTTCGGAAGCGCGCGCGAAATCGGCCGCGGCGTTGCTGAAGCCCAATCTGGTCGATCCCAAGCGGCTGGTGTTCAAGGGCAAGGGGGCGGGCGATCCGGTCGCACCGAACGACGTGGAGGCCAATAAGGCGAAGAACCGACGCGTCGAAATCTCAATTCCCCGCGACGACGAACGCGGGAGTTGCTGAGCCATGTCCTGGGCGTTCTGGCTTTGGATCGGATTGAGCGTTCTCGGCGCGTTGTTGCTGGCCGGGTTGGTCTGGTTCGGCGGGCCGCTGATCTCGGTGGCCGATTATGCGCTGCTGGAGGGGACCGGCGTCCGGCTGACGATCATCCTCGTGCTGTTCCTGATCGTCGGCGGCGTGATCGGGTGGCGCGTTTACAAGCGGCTGCGCGCGGCCGCCGCGCTCGAACAAGCGATGACGGAGGCGGCGCAGGAGGACAGCGACGCCCCCGTCCTCAAACAGAAAATGGAGGACGCGCTCGCAACGCTGCGCAATGCGAACAAGGCGGGCGGCGCGGCTTTGTACGATCTGCCCTGGTATCTCATCATCGGCCCGCCGGGCGCGGGCAAGACGACGGCGCTGGTCAATTCGGGCCTGCGTTTTCCGCTCGCCGTCAGCGGCGGGCCGCAGGCGGTGCAGGGCATCGGCGGCACGCGTTATTGCGACTGGTGGTTCACGGATCAGGCGCTGCTGATCGACACCGCCGGGCGCTACACGACGCAGGATTCCGACGCCAAGGCGGATCGCCGCAGCTGGCTCTCGTTTCTTGATCTGCTGCGCCGCAACCGGCCGCGTCAGCCGATCAACGGCGTGCTGGTGGCGATCTCGATCGCCGATCTCTTGACGCTGAGCGCGACGGAAATATCCGCCCACGCCGACGCCATTCGGCGCCGTCTCGACGAGTTGCACGAACATTTGCGGATCAGTTATCCCGTCTATGCCGTCTTCACCAAGATGGACCTGATCGCCGGCTTCACGCCCTATTTCGCCGATCTCGACGAGGCAGGCCGCAATGTCGTGTGGGGCGCGACGTTCCAGACCGCGAGCAAGACCGCCAATACGGTGATGCAGGTAGGCGAGGAATTCGATCTCCTGGTCAAACGCATCTTCGAGCGGATGCCCGAGCGTTTGCAGGAGGAGCCTGACCCGCGCGCGCGGGCGACGTTATTCGGCATGCCGGCGCAGCTCAGCGCGATCCGCAAGCCGATCGTCGAATTCCTCAACCGCGTGTTCGAGCCGACGCGCTATCAGACCACCGCCGCACTGCGCGGGTTCTATTTCACCTCCGGTATGCAGGAGGGCACGCCGCTCGACGCGGTGATCGGCGCGCTGCAACGCAGCTATGGCGTCGAGAGCTTTGGCTCGGCCGCCCATTCCGGCGTCGGCAAAAGCTATTTCCTGCACGATCTCCTGGCCAAGGTGATCTTCGCCGAAGCGGGCTGGGTGTCGGTCAATATGGCGGCGGTGCGGCGCGCGCTGCTGGCGCGCACGGCGTTGTTTGCGACCATCGCGCTCGCCACGGCGGCGGTGCTGGGCCTGTGGTGGTTGAGTTTCAACGGCAATACGGGTGTGATCAAATCGACCGAGCGCGGCTTCGACAATTACGCCGCCGCCGCCGCGCAGCTGGTCAAGCTGCCGACCGTCAACGATCCCGACGTGCGCCCGGTCTATGAACTGGTCGGCGCGTTGCCGCCGCTCCCCTACGGCTATTACAATCGCGACAAGGCGACGCCGCTCGACCATACGTTCGGCCTGAGCGAGCGCGGCCGGGTGCAGGACGCCTCCGTCACCGCCTATCAGATGGCGCTGGAGCGGTTGATGCGACCGCGTCTGGTGCTTTCGCTGGAGCAGCAGATTCAAAAGAGCATCAACGATCCCGCCTATATCTACGAAGCGCTGAAGGTCTATCTGATGCTCGGCGGCAAGGCGCCCTCGGTCGATAAGGCGCTGGTGCTCGACTGGTTCACCCACGAATGGGAGGAGCGCGTGTTTCCCGGCGGCCCTTACGCGCAGGGGCGGGCGCTGTTGCGCGCGCATCTGAAGGCGATGCTCGAGATGGATGGGGGCGCGACGCCGAAAGTCTCGCTCAACGGCCCGTTGGTCGAACAGGCGCAGGCGACGCTGGCGCGGATGCCGGTGGCGCAGCGCGCTTACGCCTTGTTGAAATCGCAGGCGCGCAATGCGCTGGTGGAGGACTGGGTCGCCGCGCGGCGCGGCGGGCCGGATGTAGGGCTGGTGTTCGAGGCCAAGAATGGGGCGAGCCTCGATACGGTGCGCGTGCCCGGTTTCTTCACCTTTAACGGGTTCTACGCGGCGCTGCTCGATCACATGACGACGATCGCCGGCGCGCTCGCCAAGGACAATTGGGTGCTGGGGCCCTCGGGCGAACAGAGCGCGGTGCAGAGCCAGTTCGAGCGGCTGTTTCCCGATATCCTCGAACTCTACAGCAACGATTTTATCTCGTCCTGGAACGTGGCGATCTCCAATCTCGCGTTGCGTCCGCTGCTGGCCGACCGTCCCAAATATCTGAGCTTAAGCGCGGCCTCGGCGCCGACCTCGCCGATCAAGCAGATCTTCGAATCGATCCGTCGCGAGACCGCGCTCACGCGCGAGAAGGCGGCGCCGCCCGTCGCTCAGGACGAGCTGAAATTGGGCGCCGCCGCGCTCGCCAAGCGCAAGGTCGAGCAGCGGCTTTCCAACGACGCGCGCGAGGCGGTCGATCTGGCGATGAAGTCGCAGCGGCGCGCGGGCGAAGCGCCGTCGACCACGCCCGGCGCCTCGATCGAAGCCTATTTCAAGCCGATCTCGCTGCTGCTCGACGGCGAGATCGGTTCGCGGCCGATCGACGCGCTGCTCGCCAATCTCAACGAGCTTTATCGCCAGCTCTCGCTGGCGGCGAGCAATCCCGCGCAGTCGAAGCGCGCGCTGGAGCAGGTCGAGGTCGAGGTCGCGAGCCTGCGCTCCAATGTGTCGCGGCTGCCGCAACCGCTGGCGGGCATGATGAACAAGGTCGCGCATGACGCGGCGGGCGACGCGAGCAGCCGCACCATTCAGCAGCTCACCGATCAGATGGCGCAGGACGTGACGGCGCCGTGCCAGCAGATCGTCAGCAACCGCTATCCGATCTCGCGCAGCGACCGCGACATTCCGCTGGCCGATTTCGCGCGCGTGTTTGCGCCCAATGGCGTGATCGACAAGTTCTTCGCCGCCAATCTCGCGCCGCTCGCCAATACGGGCGCGAAGACCTGGACCTGGCGCAGCGATTCCAACATCACGCGGCCCCTGTCGCTGTCAACGCTGCGACGGTTCCAGCAAGCGGCGGAAATCCGCGACGCGTTCTTCCCCACCGGAGGCGCGGCGCCCAATCTCTCGTTCACGGTCAAGCCGCTGACGCTGAGCGGCGTGGCGACCACCGCGACGCTGAACGTCAACGGCGGTTCGGTCGTGGCCCAACAGGGCGCCGCCGCGCCCGGCGCGCTGCTATGGCCAGGCTCGGGCGCGGGCAGCGCTTCGATCGTCATCGCTCCCGATCTGCCCGACCGCAAATCCACGCTGGAGCGCTCCGGCGCCTGGGCGTTCTTTCGTCTGATCGACGCCGGCGCCATGATCCAGCGCGGTTCGGCGATCAATGTCAGCTTCATCGTGGGCGGACGCGAAGTGTCGTTCGAGTTCAGTTCCGGCTCGCTCAACAATCCGCTAAGTCTGGGTTCGTTGCGTCATTTCGAGTGTCCCAACGGTCTGTAGAGGCGCTCATGCCTGCGGGGTTCTTCGGCAAACTTCCGGCCAAGCGCGACTTCGTCGCCGTCGGCGCCTCGCGCGCCTTTCTGGAGACGTGGGAGCCTTGGTTGCAGGCGAGCCTGGCTACGTCGCGCCAGAAGCTCGGCGCGGGCTGGGCCAGCGCCTATAACCGCGCGCCGATCTGGCGCTTCTGGCTCGGCGCCAATTTCGCCGGCGAGGCGATCGTGGGCGCCTTGATGGCCTCCGTCGACGGCGTGGGCCGGCCGTTTCCGCTGGCGGTGTTTGCGGGCGAGGGCGAGGGGCTGCTGCCGCCGCCCGAGATCGAGGCCAACGACGCCTGGTGCGAAGCGGCGGAGGGGGCGCTGCTGTGCGCACTTAGCCCCGAAACCGCGTTCGAGGATTTCGCGCGCGCGGTGGAGGCGCTGCCGAGCCCTGCGTTGCAGGCGCGGGTCGAGGAAATCTCGGGCGTCGAGCAATTGGGCGAGAGCGTCGTGCTGGTGCGCGGCCTCGACGCGCAGCCCTCGCTCGCCTTTCGCGCCGCGCGCAGGTTCGGCCATCGCGGCGCGTTCGCCGGCCAGAGTTTCTGGTGGACGGTCGGCGGCGAGGGTTACGAAGCGCTGGCGCTGGCGGTGGTCGGGCTTCCGGCGCCGGCGCTGTTTTCGGACATGCTGACCGGCGCCTTCGCGAAGGAGGCGGCGGGCGATGGCTGACG
>JANLPL010000063.1:0-5686 GCA_031367195.1 Bradyrhizobium sp. | reverse complement strand
AAGAGTGGCTTTCGCCGTGAACGATAGTCGGACGAGGCTTTGAGGCAGTCATGCCCATGATCCTTTTGTTGTGCCCCCTTGCACGCAGCCCGCAATTCGAGCGCAGCCACCACAAGGTGCCGAATGTGCCGGACCAATAAGGGCTCTTTTGAGCCGTGACCGCAACGCGGTCTCTCACCTGTCCGGGTAGTGCGCCGCGAATCTCGGAAACGACTCTGCTTCGCGGCACACCATTAGGTGGCTATGGCCCAAGGGGGTGTCAAGTGAGCGGAAATTGCTAGCTTTTTTGGCATAAAACGGGTGCGCGGAACCCGACAAATGAACGCCGCCGGCGTGAGCCGGCGGCGCATATGGGGATGGAACTCAGCGTCGAAATGGATCAGGCGCTCGCGCTCGTCTCTTCCTTGGTGCGATCTGCGTAAATGTAGAGAGGCCGCGCCGTGTTCTCGACCACTTCGCGCGAGATCACGACCTCCTCGACGCCTTCCAGACCCGGAAGATCGAACATCGTCTCCAGCAAAATGCTCTCCAGGATCGATCGCAGCCCGCGCGCGCCGGTCTTGCGCTCGATGGCCCTGCGGGCCACCGCACCCAATGCTTCGTCTGCAAAGCTCAGTTCGATGTTCTCCATCTCGAACAGGCGCTGATACTGCTTCACCAGCGCGTTCTTCGGCTCGGTGAGGATCTTCTTCAGCGCGTCCTCGTCGAGATCCTCCAGCGTCGCGATCACGGGCAGACGGCCGACGAATTCGGGGATCAGGCCGAATTTGAGCAGATCCTCGGGCTCGACCTGCCGGAACACTTCGCCGGTGCGGCGATCGTCCGGCGCCTGCACTTTTGCGGCGAAACCGATCGAAGTCCCTTTCCCTCGCGCGGAAATGATCCGCTCCAGGCCTGAGAAGGCGCCACCGCAGATGAACAGGATGTTGGTCGTATCGACCTGCAGAAATTCCTGCTGCGGATGCTTGCGGCCGCCCTGCGGGGGAACGCTGGCGACCGTGCCTTCCATGATCTTCAGCAGCGCCTGCTGCACGCCCTCGCCCGAGACGTCGCGCGTGATCGAGGGATTGTCGGACTTGCGGCTGATCTTGTCGATCTCGTCGATATAGACGATGCCGCGTTGCGCCCGCTCGACATTGTAGTCGGACGCTTGCAGCAGCTTGAGGATGATGTTCTCGACGTCCTCGCCGACGTAACCGGCTTCGGTCAGCGTCGTGGCGTCGGCCATCGTGAACGGCACGTCGAGGATGCGGGCGAGCGTCTGCGCCAGCAGCGTCTTGCCGGAGCCTGTCGGGCCAATCAGCAGGATGTTCGACTTGGCCAGTTCGACGTCGCTGTGCTTGGTCGCGTGGTTCAGCCGCTTATAGTGATTGTGCACCGCCACCGACAGCACGCGCTTGGCCTGCGCCTGACCGATCACGTAATCGTCCAGCACCTTGCAGATTTCGCGCGGGGTCGGAATCCCGTCCTTCGATTTGACGAGCGCGGTCTTGCTCTCCTCACGGATGATATCCATGCAGAGTTCGACACATTCGTCGCAGATGAACACGGTCGGGCCCGCGATCAACTTTCGGACTTCGTGCTGGCTCTTGCCGCAGAACGAGCAATAAAGCGTGTTCTTGGCGTCGCCTTCGGCCTTGGCCATTTCTTTTCTCCTTCCGGCCGAACAGTCGTCTCCGATTCGGGCGGCAATTCGACTGTCAAACCTAGATGTCACGCCCTAAGAAAGGGTAGCCTCGCCCCCTCGCGCCCCTCAACATGCGTATTCGTGACCGGTTCTCGTCGCCGATCCCGCGACATGGTTAAGAACCTAGTCAATCCCCAAACGTCACGTTTATCAAGCCCGCCGCGCGCGGACGCGGCGGGGGCAAGCTTTTTACATCGCCTTCGGGGTCTCGGGATCCTCGCCGAGGCGGTTGGTCGTCACCTCGTCGATAATGCCGAAAGCCTTGGATTCCTCGGCCGACATGAAATGGTCGCGGTCGAGCGTGCGCTCGATCTTGTCGTAGCTCTGGCCGGTGTGCTTGGCGTAGATCTCGTTCAGCCGGCGCTTCATTTTGACGATGTCCTCGGCATGGCGCTCGATGTCGGACACCATTCCCTGGAAGCCGCCGGAGGGCTGGTGCAACATGATGCGCGAGTTGGGCAGGCTGTAGCGATGGCCCGCCTCGCCGGCGCACAGCAGCAGCGAGCCCATCGAGGCCGCCTGGCCGATGCACATGGTCGTCACCTTCGGCCGCACGAACTGCATCGTGTCGTAGATCGAAAGCCCCGCCGTGACGATGCCGCCCGGCGAGTTGATGTACATCGCGATTTCTTTCTTCGGATTATCGGCCTCGAGGAAAAGCAACTGCGCCACGACCAGCGAGGCGGAGATGTCCTCGACCGGGCCGACCATGAAGATGATGCGCTCGCGCAGCAGGCGCGAGAAAATGTCGAAAGAGCGCTCGCCGCGCGCGGACTGCTCGATCACCATCGGCACGAGGTTGTTGGTGTAATTATCGACGATGTCGCGCATGGGTGGTCTTCTCAGCCAGAATCACTTGTTCGTTTGCGAACCTAGACATAGGCGCCCCCGCTCGCGGAGAAAAGGGGCGCCCGGCGCTTTCGTGCGCGCCAGCCTCAGGCCGCCGGCGGTTCCGCGGCGACCGCCTTGGGCTCGTCGTCGTCCTCGGGCTTCAACAGCTCCTCGGGACTAACCTTGCGGTCTTCTATCGTTGCGAGGCCGAGGACATGATCGACCGCCTTTTCTTCATAGATCGGCGCGCGCAATTCGGCGAGCGCGCCCTGATTGTTGCGGTAATAGTCCCAAACTTCTTTTTCCTGGCCGGGGAAAGCGCGGGACCGCTCGATCAGCGCGCGCGTCATTTCCTCGTCCGTGATCTTGACGTCGGCGATGCGACCGACCTCGGCCAGCACCAGACCCAGCCGCACCCGGCGTTGCGCGATCGTCATATATTCCGCGCGCGCCGCCTCTTCTGTCGTGCCCTCGTCGGCGAAGCTCTTGCCGCTCTGCTTCTGCTCGCGCTCGACCTGCGACCAGATCTGGCCGAATTCCTGATCGACCAGACCCTGCGGCACTTCGAACGAATAGCGCTTGGCGAGTTCGTCGAGCAGCCGGCGCTTGATGCGGTCGCGCGACACGCGGGCGTAATCGCCCTCCAGCCGCTCGCGGATGCCCTTACGCATCGCCTCCAGCGACTCGAAGCCGAGGGCCTTGGCGAATTCGTCGTCGAGGGTCAGCGCCTCGGGCTTGGCGACCTTTTTCACGGTCGTCTCCAGCACGGAGTCCTTACCCGCCAGCGTGGCTGTGGCGTAATTGTCGGGGAAGCGCGCCTCAACCGCGCGATATTCGCCGGCCTTGACGCCGACCAGCGCCTCCTCGAAGCCGGGAATGAAGCTCTTGGAGCCGAGGATCACGTCGATGTCCTCACCCTTGCCGCCCTCGAAAGGCTCGCCGCCGATCTTGCCGAGGAAATCGACGCTCAGTTTGTCGCCCAACTCGGCGCCCTCGCCTTCAGGCCGATCGGCGAAGGTGCGGCGGCTGTCGGCCATGCGCTGCACGAAGCGCTCGACCTCTTCGTCGGCCACGTCGGCGACCGGGCGTTCCAACTTGAGGTCGTCGAAGCCGCCCAGCTCGAACTGGGGCAGAACCTCCAGCTCGACCTTGAAGGCGAGATCGCCCTTGGCTTCAAGCGCCGCCTCGATCTCGCTCTGCTCCTTGGACAATTCGATCTTGGGCTGCATGGCGAGGCGCAATTTGCCGTCACCGACGATCTGCTTGTGGGCTTCGTCGATCTGCTTCTGCACCAGATCGGCCATGACGGATCGGCCATAGACGCGCTTGAGATGCGACATCGGCACCTTGCCGGGGCGGAATCCGTTGATGCGGACCTTGCCCTTGAGGTCGTTGAGCTCGCTATCGAGCCGAGAGGCGAGGTCGCTCGCGGGGATAACCACGTCATACGCCCGCTTGAGCCCCTCGCTCAGCGTTTCCTTCACCAGCATCGTTTCGTCCCACCGTTCCGGACCCGAGCGAGACGCCCGCGGTCAAAAAGACAAAGCGACCGCACGCCCTGCGGGGCGCCGGCCGCGGCTCGTATGGTGCGGGCGGAGGGACTCGAACCCCCACGATTGCTCGCTGGAACCTAAATCCAGTGCGTCTACCAGTTCCGCCACGCCCGCGCTCACGCCGCCGGTCGCCCGGCCGCCTTCACGCATAAGCGCGGCTCTATAGACAGCTTAGCCACCCCGCGCCAGCGAAAAAAGGGGCGGCTACAGTTCGACGAAGGCGGCGAGCGGGATCGTGAGGACGCCGCCCGCCAGCGCCGCGTTGGCGTTGGCGACGCCGTGCGTTATGACCGCCTGCCCGCCGGCCAATACCAGAGCCGCCAGCACGGCCGCCAGCCCCAAAAGCAAGACCCAAATGCGCACGCTTCACGCTCCAAACCCCGTCGACGCCCACGCCGCGCAAGTCCGGCGCCGCGAAAATTGCGCCAAAATGGGACATGAAGCGATGGATGTGACGCGGCGCGCGTGTCTCGGCGGCGGAATCTGCGCCGTTCTGACTTTGGCGGCGCGGGCCGGCGAGGCGCAGGTGTTTTCGCTGGAGGCGGGGCCGCTCGGGTTCAACGGCGCAACGCCGGGGCCGCTGTTGCGGCTGCCGGCGGGACAGGTGGGCAAGCTGCGCTTCGTCAACAGGCTGGACCGGCCGACTTCGCTCGCCCTGCCCGGCCTGCGAATCGATTCCGGCTTCGCTGGGCTGACGGACCGCCAAGTGAACCCGGGCGAAACGCGCGAGATCGACATTCCCGGCGCCGAGCCGGGTTTCCATCTCTATACGAGCGAGCGCCTGTTCGGCCCCTTGCTGATCGACGAGGCCGCCCCACCCGCCGTCGATCTCGACGCTTTCGTCGTCTTCTCGGGCAGCGATCCCGCGACGCTGCGCGCCAACGCCGATCCGGCGCCGTTGACGCTGCATGCGCCCCCGCGCGGGCGGGTGCGGCTGCGGCTCGCCAACGCCTCGCCCGATCTCGTTTTGACCCTCAGGGGTGAGGGCGCGGCGTTGCAGCTCGTCGCCATCGACGGACAGCCGAGCGAGATGTTCGAGCCGCGGGGAGGGGAATTCCCGATCGCGCCCAGCGCCCGGTTCGAGCTGATGTTCGACCTGCCCGAAAGCGGGGTGAATTTCATCCTGCGCGGCGATCCCGACCGACCGGCGCTGAAGATTTTGGCGCAGGGCGAAAAGGTCGCCGCCAAGCCGCCAATCGCCGCTTTGCCCGCCAACCCCAGGCTACCGGTCGAGATCGCGCTGGAGAAGGCGCTGCGCGCCACCGTTACCCTCACCGCCGCCGGCGCGGGCTTCGCCGTCAATGGCGCGAGCGGCGCGCCTTGGGTCGCCAAGCCCCTGTTCAAGGCTGCGCGCGGCCAGCCGGTCGCGCTAACCCTTGTCAACCAGACGACGCAGGCGCAAACGCTGCGGCTCGAAGGCCATGTCGCGCGGCAGTTGCACGCGCTAGACGACGGCTGGGACCCCTATTGGCGCGACGCGCTGCTGATCGGTCCGGGCAAGACGCTGCACGCCGCCTTCGTCGCCGACATCCCCGGCAAATGGCCGCTCGCCTCCGCCTCGCCGGAGCGGCGAGCGAAGGGGTTGGCGGCGTGGTATTGGGTGACGTGAGGCGCG
>JANLPL010000005.1:0-12835 GCA_031367195.1 Bradyrhizobium sp. | reverse complement strand
GAGCCGTCACGCGCCAGCTCAATCAGGTCGCGGCGGGATTCTGGGTCGAGGAAGCTGGGGCGGATCATGCCGGAAGCAGAATCGCTTCATCGCTGGTTGGCAAGGGGTAAACGCGGATTTCCGATGAGTCGGGGTATATCTAAATTTTCGTGATCCATCGACCGCTCTGAACGAGCCGGAGGGTCCGCGCTTCGCCCGCTTGCCCGCGCGTCAATCCTGAAGGGAGACAAGATCAGGCGATTAGTCGATCGCCGAAGCAGGCCATGAACGCGCGATCGGACGCAGCGCCCCGCACGCGACCATCACCGCTTCTTCATCCCGCCATTCGTCCTCGCCGAGGTGCAGCGCGCGAGCGAGCCGCACCAACGGAATGATCGCATCGCGCAGCACGAACACTTCTATGTCCTCGATGCGGTGGATCTGGTCGCGGGTGACCCGCACCGTATCGACGACGCTGTCCATCGGAATGCCATAGATTCGACCGCGGCACTCGATTGTCACGACCCGGGTAACCGCCATGGTCAGCGGCGGGCGGACCCTTACCGTCGTGCCCGTTCCGAGCGGCGTGCGCAATAGGACGTCGCCGCCCGCCCTAAGAACCGCGGTCCGCACGACATCCATCCCCACCCCGCGTTCCGAGGGGTCCGAAACTTCCTGTTTGGTCGAGAAGCCCGCCGCGAAATCCAGATTGACGGCTTCCTGGTCGTTTATTTGTTCTGAACGCTCCGGCGAGAGCAGCCCGAGGGGCACCACTTTGTCTTTGATTACCCGCGGATCGATGCCCCTGCCGTCGTCGGACACCTCGAGGACGACGAAATCGTTCTCGTGACGCGCCGAAATGCGCAGCACGCCCCGCTCGGACTGGCCCGCCGCGATCCGCTCCTCGGGGGTTTCGACGCCATGGTCCAGCGAATTGCGGACCATATGGATCAGGGGATCGGCGAGGCTTTCGAGCACGTTCTTGTCCGCCTCGGTATCCTCGCCCTCGATCACCAGCGCGATTTTCTTGCCCAAATTGCGGGAAATGTCGCGCACGAAGCGGGGAAAGCGCTGGAACAACTGGCTGACCGGCATCATCCGCACCGACATGACGCCGACCTGCAGACCTTGCGTGATCTGGTCGATGACGGCGAACTGATCCTTGATCTCACGGGCGACCGCGCGTGATCCGTGCACCTGCTCGGCCCGGGTCGCGAGATAGGACAGGCCGTTCTTGGCGACGATAAGTTCGGCCACGAGATTCATGATCACGTCGATCTTGGCCTGCTCGACCCGCAACACGCGGGGAATCGACTTCCCGTCGCTTCCCGATTTCGGCGGCGGCGCCGGCGGGGCGGCGGGCCCCGGCGCTACCGCGGCGACGGAGGGCGCGGGCGGCTCGGAACGCGCGCCCAAGGTCGAGACAAGACGTCGCAACGGCTCGGGATCGCCGCGCGCGCCGATCGCAGCGACAGCGACGTCGATGGAGTCGGGCGCCGCGCCGACTGCGCTCAGCACCGCCTTTAGAACGCCGCTCACCGCGGCGAGCCGACCTGGCGCAATCGCGGGATCAGCGGGCGTTTCGAGAACGCGGATTTGTTCGAGCGCGATTCTCCGCGCAAGCGCGATGTGCGGGTTCCCGACAGGCGGCGGCTCCAGCGGCGGCGCCTCTCCGGTTTCGATCGCCTCGATCAGTCGTTCGAATTCGCTGTCGAGCGGCGCCTGACTGGCGAGAAGCGCGCTGCACCAACGCAGCGCCGAGGCTTGCAGGCTCGAAGGCGCAATCATGCCGAGCAGCGTTGTGACCGACCGTTCGAGCGCCTTGCGATCTCCCGCCGCGATATACTTCCGGGCGAGCACGGCGAAATCGCGCGGGACGGGCGCTCTGGCGCGCGCGCCCGTCGCGATCGACAGGCGGCGCGGTTCGCCGCGGCGGATCTCGATGCGGTCGGCGACGTAGCGCATATGCTCTTCAAGCGCCTCGCGCGATGTGTCGCTCAGCGCTTGGAAACGAAGCTGGCACGTCAGTGGATCGAACAGGTCGAAGGCGGGAAACGGCCCGCGCGCCGCAATCCGCAGCGCCAACATCCCCAGCGAATGATGGAACATGGCGATGGGATCGTCACCGCGAGAGAAACAATCCTCTTCCGGATCGAATGACCAGGCCAGCAGCGGCCGACCCGCAGCCGCCGCGAAGGCGGCGATGCGATCGGCCTCCGGCAGATCCGTGCGCCAACCCGGAGGCTCGTCGAATGCGGCGCTTCCCTGTTCTGTCACCGCGCCAGCCGCGCGCCCGCGCGCCAGCCAGCTTCGTAGCACGGCGACGCGTTCGATTGTCGTCGTCTCCGCATCGCCCGGCAGTTGCTCGCGCGCCTCCAGCGAATCGATCCATCGCCCGACGATATCGGAATTGAGCGCCAGATCGCCGTTGCGGACTTCGCCCAGGAGATCCTCGGCGGCATGAACCAGGCGCCTCAACGGGCCGACGTCGAACAGTCCGGATGAACCTTTGAGCGTATGCCCCGCGCGGAAGACATCGTTGATGACGACCTGCGAGTTGGCGTCGCGTTCGAGCGCAAGCATTCCCGCGCCCGCCTGTTCCCACAGGTCGCGAGCCTCGGGAATAAACGGGGCGAGGAGCTCGTTCATGCGGACTTCCATGACGAAAGCGTCTGGCCTGTCAGCAACAGGGCAAGGTTGTCGAGCTCGACCGGATCGACCGGCTTGACGATGTAAACGTTCGCGCCGCCAGCGTTGGCCCGGGTCCGGTCGACCTCGCGCGACTGCGTCGAAATCATGATGGCGGGAACCGATTGCCAATCCCCAGAGCGGCGTAGCGGCTCAAGAAAGGTGTGCCCGTCCATCTTCGGCATGTTCAGATCAACCAGGATCAGGTCTAACGGCGCCTTCATGGTCTTTTCCAACCCCTCGATGCCGTTGATCGCCTCGTCGACGCCGAATCCCGCAGCTTCGAGCACGTCGAGGTAGTAGGAGCGTGTGGTACTGGAATCGTCGATGATGAGAACGTCGGGCGTCGTTGTTAGATCCTGCTCGAAAAGGGTCTTTGATAGACCAACTCTTCGGCAAACCTGCGCAACTCGTACAACTAAGAAATCCGGCTCATCGACTCCGAATGGCCCAGGCGGAGGAGGCCGCCGGGCGTAAGTGCGCTGAAGGAGGACTTCGGTGTCGATGTCCGAGGCGACGATTTCGATATTGAATTCGTCCACACTGCTCCAGTTCTTTAGCAGATAGAACGCGATCGAATGGGGTTCTTCTCCGGTTGAGCACGGCATCGACCATATTTTCAGGGGGTCGCCGGGGTCCAGCCGCTTGACGACTTCAGGCAGTATCGACTGAACCAGACACTTGAGCCGGTACTCTTCCCGATGGAAATAAGTCTCGTTAAAGGTCATCGCGTTGACCAGCGACTGGAATTCCGTTCCGTCCGGTTGCAGGCACACGAGATCGAAATACAGGCGGAACGTTGAGCAACCGGCGCTCACCGCGCGTTCCTAGAGTCTCTTGTCGATGAAATATCGCTTGTTGTCGGCGAACATGACGCCGGTCTTCCGGTAGAAGAATTCCCGGAATCGCAGGAAATCCTGGTCGGAGACGGCAGGTCGGTGCGCCTGAATCGGCTCGTGAAAGGTCATGGGCTCAACCGATCCGTTTGATGGCTGCGCGCACAGCGAACGCCGGGAAGGGATGATCGCGGAACCGTGCCGCAACTGCGCGCAACTCGTCCGCCATCTCCGGTCTTCCCACTTCGGCGAGGATGTCGACCGCCGCGGCGCAGACGTTGACATGGCGATCGGTGGCGGCGACGCGCAGCGCGATGTCGGGAAACCTGGGACTGCGCAGCGATTGAGGAATGTTCACCGCGTAGATTCGCATCTACGCTGGGATGCCAGAGATATTGGCTGTCCTCGCCGATCGAATTGATGATTGGGCGGTCGAGCCGCGTATCGACGACCAAGTCGGCGTTGCCGCGACCGATGCAGATCTGCCGACGTTTCAACGGCAGTGGGGATGAGACCTCGAGGACGTTGAGCGCGCAGATCTTGTCAAGGCGCGCGGCGAAGGAGCCCGTGAACGCGCCGGGCATATGTTGCGCGACCACGACCGGCCGCGGAAAATCCTCCGGCAGCTCTGGCAGAATGTCCTCAAGTGTGCGCGGACCTCCTGTTGACACGCCAAGCGGAATCATCGTCGATGAGGAGCTTGATCACACGTTCTCAACAAAGGGGTTGGATGAGAGCGTCCACCTCTCACGCTTTAGGGAGAAGCGAAGGTGCGAGCAAAATCGCTTTCTTTGACCGACGCAGCCTATCGCAAGATATCCCATTCAGATATTTCTGGCTGTCACCTGGCGCTACGCGGCGGCCTCTCACGCATGCGACTAGCTCGCCTTCTTGATGGCCTTAGTTTCCGCCTCGTTGAGCAAACGCTCCACGTCGAACATGAGGGTCAACCGTTTCGCTCCAACGATGTTGGCGACGCGCGCGACCGCGCTGTTCTCGTGCGTGGCGACTTCGCGCCTTGCGAGATCTGAGGCTGTGATATTTTCAGAACCCCGGAAACCGAATCGAGGATGAACCCCGTGCGAACCCTTCGCACCGCGAACACCATGATGCGCTCGCGGTCGTTGTGCTCGAGGTCGGGGAGTGAGAAACGGCGCCGTTGGTCGATCACCGGCAGCATGGCGCCGCGCGAGTTGACGACGCCCTCGACGAAAGGCGGCGCTGTGGGAACGCGCGTCAGTTGATCGGGCCGGCGCACTATCTCCTGCGCGGCATTGATCGGCACGCCGTATTCCTCGTCTGCGACCCGGAACACGACGAACTGTTCCTCCTCGTCGAGGCGCTCTGCCGCTTTGTCCTTTTCACCCGCCATTTCGTCCTCCTCGCGCGCATGGCCCGCCTTATCGATCGCCTCGCGAATTGCGTTGTTCAGGAAACGACGTTCAGGCATTAGGATAGAGACCAGACGCTTGCCGCTATTCATTCGACAGATGTGATCGACTTCCCGCCTCGCCTCCACTCCCGCCCCGGCTTCGCGGAGCTCGGCGCTGGGCTTGCGGGCCGTGCCCCCGCCCATTTCGATGGCGAGCTTCGAGGTGTCGAGGATCAGGATCATCGCGTCGGGTCGCCTGATAATTCCCTCGAGGAGATCGCTGTCGACCGTCGCGCGGATGCCGTCGATGCTCTCGATCTCCCGCGGCTCCGCCGTGACGACCCGCGCCATGCAGTCAACCACAAAACCGACAGGCTTGCCGTTATTCATCACGACGACGCGAGTGGAGTCGTCATGAATGGCGTCTTCCGCATGGAATATGCGGCGCGGATTGATGATCGGCAGCACCGAACCGCGCAGGTTGGCGAGCCCTTCCAGGCTCGCGGACGCCATCGGCGCCTCAACCATCTTCGGAAGTCGGATGATCTCCTGCACGTCGGTGAGCGGAACGCCGAAGGTCTCCTGTTCCATCTGAAAGGCGACGAACTGGCGCGGGGCCGCCGCGCCGGCGACGTCGGAGGACTCGTGTGCGACGCCTTGTTCGAGCGTCGCTTCCGTTGAACTGGACGTGGGGCGTCTCCAGGCGGCGGGTCTCAGTTCTGACTCTGCAATTCGTCGGCGACCGACGAGATTTCCCCGATCGCGGCCGCGAGTTCCTCGGCGCTCTTGGACTGTTCCTTGGCGGCCTACTGCGCCTGTCCCGAAGCGGTGGCCGCCTGTTGCGCCGCCGCCGTGATCTGCTCGACGCCCTTCTTGGCCTCGCCGAGCACCTGAACCATCCGTTCGGCGCCAGTCTGGATATCGCGATTGCGGTTGACGACGATTCCCAGATCTTCCTGCACGACGAGCGGCGTGCCGGTGATCAGTTTGTTCTTCTCGACCTCGGAGGCGGCCGACAACGAGATCTCGTCGAGGTCGCTGCGCACCAGGACGATCTGATCCTGGATCGCCTTGACGAGATCCTTGATCCGCTCGGCGTTTTCCGAGGAGTCGCGCGCGAGATTGCGGATATCGGGCGAGACCACCATGAAGCCGCGACCGAATTCGCGGGCGCGCGCCGCTTCGATCGATCCGTTGACGGCGAGCATATTGGTCTGGATTGCGACGGTCGAGATCGCATCGACGATTTTGTCGATCTTGCGGCTGACCTGCTACAGCCCGTTGACCTGATCGCGTGTCCTGTTGGTCGCTTCCAGCGATTGAAGGACGCCGTTGATCAACTGCTCAACGCCGGTGCCGCTCTCCGCAATCTGCTTGCTGACGATTTCGCCACGCTCGAGAGAATCCTTCGCCCGTTGCTGCGTGCCCACGGCCCCGTGCTCGATCTGGCTGATCGAGGCCGCCGATTGTTTCGCGCCGGTCGATTGGCTCTGCGAGCCGCGATTGATCTGATCGAGCGCGGCCATGATCTGGCCGGCTGCACGGTTGAGCTCTTCGACCGCTGAAGACAGCTGCTCAGCCGCGGAGGCGACCCCTTCGGCGCTCCTGCTGAAATCGATTGCGTTCTTCGAATCCTCGGCCAGGGCGGAAAGTTCGTTGGCGGCCTGATCGCTCTGCGAAAGCGCAGTCGTCTGTTGATCGAGTGTCTTGAGCGCCTCCTCACAGGCCGACGATTGCTCTTCGGCGGCGGCGGCGATTGTTTCCGCGCCCTTCAGGACTTAGATCATCGCGCCGCGCACCGAATCAAGCTGAACGGTGATCGCCTTGCTCTTGACGACTTCCAGCGCGCCGCCTCCACCGATCGGTTGAGGCCTTCGGCGATCACCTTCACGTCGCCCTGGGTTTTTCCGATCAATTCCGGGATGTCGAGGGCGCTCTTTTCCGAGGTCTCGGCGAGGGTTCGCACCTCGTCGGCGACCACCGCGAAGCCCTTGTCGCGCTGGCCGGCGCGCGCCGCCTGGATCGCTGCGTTCAAGGCGAGCAGATTGGTCTGATCGGCGATGCGGCCGACCGCGCGCACGATGTCGCCAATGCTGGCGGCCTGTCGCTCGAGTTCGAGGATCATCTTGACCGAAACCGCCTGCCGGTCGGCGGCGGTGGCGTTGCTGTCGATGCTGGCGGACATTTGTTTGGAAAGGTCGGCGACCAGAGTGCGCAGGGCGTCGGTCTTTTGTCGCGAGGTTTCCGCGGAGGCCTCCTCCGCCCCCGAAGCGATCAATTCCATCGCCTTACGCAGTTCCTCTGCTGCGGAAGAGGATTCGCTGATCCACTGGCGAGTTCCGCGGTCGCCGAGGCGATTCGTTCGGCCGCCTTCTGTTGCCGCGCATGCGTGAGTACGGTCTTTCGGCTTTCATCGGCGATTCGGGAACGCCGCCCCAGCGGCGGCTTTCCGCAGGGTGCGCGGCGTTGGAGGGGAATGCGATCGCGGCCTTCTTCACCAGTGACATCTTGGGCTCCATGCATCTCTTGCGGGGCGGTTTCGATGTCCGTTGTTAGATTTCAATAGTTTCGTTCAGGCGTGCTGAGTTCCGTGTCTTCGAGTTTGCGGCCGCAAGATGCCGGGATAGACTGTCGGCGACGCTACGAGGGTGCGGTTGCTGCAATGAGGAATCGGATCTGCCATGGCATGGGCGTTCCAGGTTCCGTTCGAATTCGCTTCCGCCTAGAAAGGGATCGGCTCCTGGCTGGCGGGCACCATGTGTGCTGACGAGACTTTATGCCAAACTGGAATGTAAAACGCCGACGTCCCCCGAGCGAGGATGAATAATCCGAAGCGTCCAGGCATTGCGTCGCGACGGCGCCGGCTTCGCCCCAGACCTGAACGACGGCGCGTGGCGCCCTCGCGTGGCGGTCGCGTCGCGCAAACACGTTGGGCAGGCCTTCCTCCTCCAGCATCGTCAGCGCCTTCTGCAATCCGCGCAACTGATTGCTGGCAGGCGCGTAGGGGAAATGGAAGCTGCGCTGCGCCGCCAGTCGGTCCCGACGGCAAGGGTGTGGCCGACGTGGTTGCGGCCGACGCCCTCGCCGCCGGGCTCATCGCCCGCATTGCCGCCTGGAGCGCGATGGGAGCGCGGGTGTTCTAAGATGTGGAAAAGATTGTTTGTCACCCACGACGCCGACTGGGCGCTGACCTTGGCGGACCGCAACGACGACAGTTTGCTGGCGCCCGAGATAATCGCGATCAAACAAGAGTCGCTCGCCCATCTGAGTCCGAACGCGGCGGGCTTGAACGCATGAGCGGGGCGACGAAATAGAGAGAGCGGCTCTTGTCGTTTGCCGTCTTCGCCGCGCATGCGGGGCTCTGGCAGGGTCTCTCGCTCGTCCAAACGGCGGCGACGCAGCCCGGCGACCCGATGGTCGCGGGCTGGCAAGCGCTGTTTGCGCGCACGTTGCTCTCGCTTGCGGACTACTGAGGCGACGGTTGGGGCGTTGCCGCCGTCTTCGATGACGCTGAGAGAACTTATCACGCCGCGACGCTGTCGTTGCTCTCGCATCTCGCCTACACGCTGGCGCGGCTCGGCGGCGGCGTTGGCTTCGCCTTGGGGCTCGTCGTCTCCCGATCGCGCTGGAGCCGCGGTCGCATGGAGTGGCTTGATATCGGGGCGCGCAGACCGGTCTCGGCTTCGTCATCGTCCACGCGCGGCAGTGCGCCTATCTCGACCGCATGTTTCGGTTGTCGCTCGTGCTTGTTCTCCTCACCTCGGCGGGCTTCGCAATCGCGCAAAGTTTCTTCGCACGGTGGCTCGTCTGGGCGCCGCCCCGGAGAGATCGTGATGACCCGACTCCTGCACCTCAATCCAAACACCACGCAAACGGTTGCCGATTTGATGATGCGCGGTGGTGACGGAAAAGCCATACAGCGTCGCGCCATCGAATACTGGCGCGCAAAACGTGACGTCGGGCACGTGCGAATCGTGCACGAATGCCCCTTACACAGCGGGGAGTCAACGCCGATCGCAGCGACGCGCTCAATTTGCATTCGCGGAACTGAAGGCCGTCCGCGTCGGGTAGCGCCACACCGAAATCCTCGTTTCGCGGATGATGCTGTTTTCGGAGCTTTTCTCATAGTTCATCACGAAATTCAGCGCGAGAGGGCGCCGCCGGGCCATTTGGGAACGGGCGGAGTCTGGCCGTCGCCGATCAGAATTGGCTTTCCTGACCTCCTCTGATGAGCTGCGACAGCGTCCCCGCGACAACCAGCGCCCCCTGTTTGCCCGTTTAGAGCATCCCCGCGAGCGGGCCGGGAAACTCGGAGGCGACGCGGCGGCCGAGCGGTGCACGGTCGGTGTCGATGCCGGAGAGCCGCGCGACTTCACGGCCGCGCCCGACGATGAAGATGCGCCGTCCCATCGCCGTGAACTCCAGCACGCACCAAATAACAAAGGCGATCAAGATCGCACAGCAGAATTCGAGCGAATTGCCGAACAGGCGTTGGACGATCTTCGCGGAGATCGGTGATTGCTAGACACCTGAGATCGTCGTAGAAGCGCTCATCCATAACGTCGCGCCATGCAGGAACGCGGCAACCACCAGCGTCACGATCAGCCGGAAAATCGTGATGGGCACGCCAGGCGCCGCTGCTACCAAAACCGCCTGCGAGCCAAGCAAGGTCGAGAAATTCGCTCAGATGAAGAATGTCGCCGGTCGCAGATAGCCGAATACGACGATCATCGCGATCCAGATGATGATGAGCTCGAACGGCTCCAGTCTGCGCCCGGCGTTCATCCAGCCCACGTGCGCCGCCTTGGGGCCGGCCGGCGCGCCGAGATATTGCTCGGCGATCGCCTGTTTGTTGATCTAAGAACCGACCCGTGCGTCGACGATCCAGCCGCGCGAGAAGATCAGCACGCGTCCGCAGATCACGACAGGTTGCTCGTAGTCTCAACTCGCACAAGGCGCTTCGCCTCCGTAGCAGCGGCGTGGGCGATGTGGCGGAACACGGTCTGCCGCGGGCCAGTATCGACGCCCTGGGTCGGCTCGTTGGGAAAAACCAGTTTTGGCGCGCGCCGCAGCCATTTCGCCAACAAGATATTCTGCTGGTCGCCGCCGCTGATGACGCCCATCATCGGTCGTACAGCGATCTTAAGAGTATCGCTCCCATGCGCCACGCGTCGGAGACCTCAACCACCGCGGCAGTCCCAGGTTCTGTACCTTCTGGACGCTGACGGGCGTTCCGGCGTTTTCGCCACCTTTGCTTAAGAATTAGAATGGTCGGCCGCTCGGCGTCCAACTCGTCGACCGCCGAGGCATCGACGCGCGCCTGGCTCGCACAGCGCGCGGGTTGTCTGACCTCGCCGCATCGACAACGCGATCCGGGCGCCTGCCTCGGCAATCTCTGTTTCGCGCGACGCCGAAGCCATGCCGACCTTGATGAGCGTGGCTTCCAAACAATCCTGCTCCAGCGCCGGCGCGCTCAACCTCGCTCCGCGATTTGGTCCGCCAGATGCTCGGCGTCATGCCACACGCCCCAAATGAAGGGCGAGGCCCGCCGCGACAGCCAGGCGAGGCCCAGGAAGTAGAGCCCCGGCGTAGTTGAGACGCCACGATCATGCACCGGACGCCCCTTGTGGTCGAACGCATCGACGTCCAGCCAACCGAAATCGAGAGCGTATCCGGTCGCCCAAACGATCGATCCGATGCCGGCTCCCGCGAGGTCCAGCGTCAAGATGGGATGGGTCAGGCAGTCGGGATTAGGCGGCATCTGGCGCGCTTCTGGTTCGGGGGGCAGATCGAGGCCCTCCTTCGCGGCGTAGGCGTCGGCGGCGTCGAGCATGGAGAGATAGCTCCGGTCGCCCGCCGCGACATTGGCGGCGAGGTCCGGGGCGAAACGCATCACGCCGCCTTCAACGGCTTGAGCCATGCCGACCAGCGTCACGCCGCTCCACGCAAGTTGGCGGAAGTCGATGGTGCGCCCTCCGTTGACGCCGCTGACGGCGATCGTGACGTGCTCCGTCCCCGGTTCGACCGCCTTCGCGTTCCACGTTCCGAGCGCGGCCAGCCACCATGCAAAATCGCGTCCGCGATAGCGTCGCGGCGGACGATCATGCGGCCCAACCGAGAGATAGACGGGCCGTCCCGCCGCGCAGAGTTCATCGGCGATCTGCGCGCCGGAGGAACCCGCGCCAATCACCAGCACGCCGCCTTCCGGCAACTGGCGGGGATTGCGATAGTGCGCGGTATGGATCTGCAGAATCGCATCGCTCTTCGGCACGATGTCGGGAATGATCGGGCGCTGGAACGGTCCGGTCGCCACGACGACGTTGTTGGCTTCGATCACGCCCGTCGAAGTGTTTGCGACGAACCCCGAGCTGTCTGCGCGACGACGCAGGCTCGTCACCTCGACGCCGCAGCGAACCGGCGCATTGATCTCTTTCGCGTGTTCTTCGAGATAGTCGACAATCATGGCGGCCGGGGCGAAGCCGTCGGGATCGATGTGGTCGAAAGTCTTGCTCGCGAAGCGATCGTGCCAGGCCGGTCCGTTGGCGACCAGGGAATCCCAACGCTCGGCCCGCCATCGTTCGGCGATCCGGCGCCGTTCAACGATGAGATGAGGCAGGCCGCGTTTGCCCAAATGCTCGCTCATCGCCAATCCGGCCTGACCGGCGCCGACAATCAAGGTCTCGATCTTCTCAGGCGACATAGGCGCCGTCTCCTTCATGATTGTCCGCGCAACTTCACTCGTCGCCGGGAACGCCGTAGGTCGGCGCCGCGGCCGGGTTGAGCGCCCGCTGCACATAGGCCGCCGCCTGCGGCTTCCAGAGCGCCCACAGAACCCTGAGCCGCCCGATGGGATCGCTCTCGTCCCAGTCGATGCGCAGATCCGTGACGGGCCATTCGACTTTATCGACGAGGACCAATCCCGCCGAGTGAACCGGTCCCGCCTCGCCGCCCGCCGCGAGCCCCGCCGCCAGCGCCAGGATCAGGCGATCGCCGAGATCGCCCTCCGAACGCTCGAAAGCGGCGACCATGGCGGAGGGAATCTGGGGCAACGCCAGAAGGTTGCCCGCCGCGACGCATTCCCGCCCCTCCGCCGTCGCGTGAATCCCCAGCGTGGCCGAGCCGGAAAACGCCGAGGTTCGCCCCTGCGCGTCGATCGCCGCGAGTTGGCGGTGCTCGATGTTCGCGCGAGAGCCGACGAGCGCCGCGATCGCCGCCGCCGCCGACGCGCCCGCTTCGATCAGGTTCAACGCGGCGGGGCCGAGGCGGGGATCCGTGATATTCTGCGAGGCGACCGCCCCTACGCCGGCCCGCACATGGGCGCATCGCGCAGCGACCGCTGGCGAGGACGAGGAGATAGCGACGCCAAACCGGCCCGTTTTCGCGCAACGCGCGGCAAGGGAGAAAGTCATCGGGCTCAGTCCGGAATGACGGCGGTGGCGTCGATCTCGACCAGCCAGGTCGGGCGAGCCAACGCCACCACGACGAGGCCGGTGCAGACGGGATGCACGCCGCGGATATATTCGCCCATCGTGCGATAAACCGCCTCCCTATGGCGAATGTCGGTGAGATAGATGACCAGCTTGCAGACATGCGCCATCTCGGCGCCGGCCTCCCCCACCAGGGTTCGAATGTTCTGCATCACCTTGTGGGTCTGGGCGACGGGATCGCCGATGCCGACGTCCTCCGCACTATCGAGATCTTGCGGACACTGACCCCGCAGGAAAACCATCGTGCCGCGCGCGGCCACAGCCTGGGCAAGATCGTTGTCAAGTCTCTGTTCTGGATAGGTCTTCGACGTGTTGAAGGGGCGGATGCGTTTATGGATCATCTGAAACCTCGGTCGATCTGAAGGCATCGGGACAAGGGGGCTGCGGGAGAGGAAGGCTAGTCGTTCGCGTCCTTGAAACTTAGGAGCATCTCTGAATCTGTGTGACTGCGCCGCTGGGGCGAGGACGGAGAT
>JANLPL010000434.1:0-3405 GCA_031367195.1 Bradyrhizobium sp. | reverse complement strand
GCTGGTTGGGATTTCAGAGCGCCTGATGCGGCCATCGGCGACGGCGGGAAAAGCATAACCTTCCGCCCAGCGGCCGGCGTCGTCCTCGAACCGGAGATCGATATCGCCGACCTTGAAGGCCTCGAACAGCGTCGTCTGGTCGCGGAAGTATTCCGTGCGGATCTCGCCGAAATTGTAGCGGCCGCGGTTGATGGGCTTGTCGCGTCCCCACCAGACCGGGTTCAGCGCATAGACGATATTGCGGCCCGGCTCGAACCGGTCGACCAGATAGGGCCCAGAACCCACCGGTTTCTCGAAGGTGGAGCGCTCGAAGGTCTCGGGATTGGTGCGGTGCTTCGGCAGGATCGGCATCAACCCCAGCAGCAACGGCGCCTCGCGATTGCCGCTGTCGTCGAAGGTGAAGCGTACGCTGCCGGGCGCTGGCTGCTCAGCCTTGGTCACGGTCCGGTAGTGCGACCGCATGTAGGGCTGGCCCTTGTCCTTCAAGAGCGCCCAGGAGAACAGCACATCGTCCGCAGTCACGGGGCGGCCGTCCGAGAACCGGGCGTCAGGATCGAGATGGAAGGTGATGGAACCCCGGTCCTCAGGGACTTCAATGGAGCGGGCGAGGAGGCCATAGAGTGAAAACGGCTCGTCCGCCGACCGGCCGAGCAGGCTCTCGTAGATATTTTCGCGTATGCCGTAGGCCGCCACCCCCTGCACAATGAAGGGATTGAGGCTGTCGAAGGAGCCGATCTGGCCAAGCTTGATGACGCCGCCCTTCGGCGCTTGCGGGTTGGCATAGGGCAGATGCGGAAATCCCGCGGCTAAGGCAGGTTGCCCGTGCATGGCAATGCCATGGGCCGGATCGGCGGCGAGGGTAGGCGGTGACAGGAGGACGGCAAAGACAGCGCTAAAAAAAATTACGGGTGTCATTCTCGGGCTTGTCCCGAGAACCCATCGGGCAGCGCGCGCAAGTAGATCAGATGTCCACCCGTTGTACCGCTTGCGCCCATGCCGTCCCGCTTGCGCAGGCGGAGACATCGGTTCTCGGGACATGCCCGAGAATGACATCCAATGGGAGGACAGCGGGAGGAATGACACCGGGAGGGTTGAAACACCCTGCGTTAAAACGGCGAGCAGTTGGCGAAGGCTCGACACCAGGGTGGGCTCCGGTCGAATCGGCGGGATGGGCGATATTGGGCAGCCAACCCATAGCATGGCGGCTAAAAACGGTTGCCTCGTGGCATCGCTTGAGGCTGGCCGCGCCATCCGCTACAACCCGGCCAACCCTCACCCCCAAATTCTCGCGCCGGATGCGGAGTGGGCATCCGAAGGCGCAAACAATAAGGAGGCCCAACATCATGGCCAACCCGCAATTCGTCTATCACATGCACAAGCTCTCGAAGGCCTATCCCGGGGGCAAGCAGGTTCTCAAGGACATCAATCTTTCGTTCTATCCGGGCGCCAAGATCGGCGTCGTCGGCCTCAACGGCTCGGGCAAGTCGACGCTGCTCAAGATCATGGCGGGTGAGGTCGACGATTTTCTCGGCGAAGCCCGCCCGGCCGACGGCATCAAGGTCGGCTATCTCGCCCAGGAGCCGCAACTCGACGAGTCGAAGGACGTGCTCGGCAATGCCATGGAAGGCGTCGCCGAAAAGAAGGCGAAGATCGACCGCTACAACGAGATCGCCGCCAACTACTCGGACGAAACAGCCGACGAGATGGCGAAGCTGCAGGACGAGATCGACGCGGAAGGCCTGTGGGATCTGGACGCCCAAGTCGAGGTGGCGCTCGATGCGCTGCGTTGTCCCCCCGGCGATGCCGACGTCATCAAGCTCTCGGGCGGCGAGAAACGCCGCGTGGCGCTGACGAAGCTGCTGCTCGCCAAGCCCGATATCCTGCTGCTCGATGAGCCGACCAACCACCTCGACGCCGAATCCGTCGCCTGGCTCGAGAACTATCTCAAGGAATATACCGGCTGCGTCATCCTGGTGACCCACGACCGCTATTTCCTGGACAACATCACGGCCTGGACCTTGGAACTCGACCGCGGGCAGGGCGTGCCATACAAGGGCAATTATTCGAGCTGGCTAGAACAGAAGGCCAAGCGCGAGGAGGTCGAGAAGGGGCAGGAGGACTCCAAGTCCCGCACGCTCAGCCGCGAACTCGAGTGGATGCGCTCGAGCCCGAAAGCCCGGCAGGCCAAGTCGAAAGCGCGTATCCAGGCCTACGAGAAGCTCGCCGACGAAGCCAGTCGCGACCAGTCGGGCAAGGCCAGCTTCACGATTGCACCGGGGCCGAGGCTCGGCGGCGTCGTCGTCGAAATCGACGGCGTGACCAAGGCGTTCGGCGACCGGCTGCTGATCGACGATCTCTCGTTCAAATTGCCGCCCGGCGGCATCGTCGGCGTCATTGGTCCGAACGGCGCTGGCAAAACCACCTTGTTCAAGATGATCACGGGCGTCGACAAGCCGGACAAGGGCGCCATCCGCCTCGGCGACACGGTCAAGCTCTCCTACGTCGACCAGAGCCGCGGCCACCTCGACGACAAGAAGACGGTCTGGGAGGAAATCTCGGGCGGTCTCGACATCATGAAGATCGGCGAGAAGAAGGAGATGAGTTCGCGCGCCTATTGCGGCTGGTTCAACTTCAAGGGCGCCGATCAGCAGAAAAAGGTCGGGCTGCTCTCGGGTGGCGAACGCAACCGCGTGCATCTCGCAAAAATGCTGAAGGAGGGCGGCAACCTGCTGCTGCTCGACGAGCCGACCAACGATCTCGATACGGAAACGCTGTCGGCGCTGGAGTCGGCGCTGGAAGATTTTCCGGGCTGCGCCGTGGTCATCTCGCATGACCGCTTCTTCCTGGACCGCCTGGCGACGCACATCCTGGCCTTCGAGGGCGACAGCCACGTCGAGTGGTTCGAGGGCAACTTCGCCGATTACGAGGAAGACAAAAAGCGCCGCCTCGGCGAGCAGGCGATCGTGCCCCATCGCATCAAGTACAAGAAGTTCCAGAGGTAGCGGGCGTCACCATGTTCGCGACACGCGCCGCCGTGAGGTAACCGCATATCAGCGCGATTCCTCAATGGCTGGTGGGATGCGGGAGGGCACGTGACGGGCTGGCTGTGGGCGATCTTTACGGTACTGGCAGCCGGTGGGCAGACGCTGCGCAATGCCATGCAGCGGGAATTGATCAAAACGCTCGGCACCGTCGGCGCGACGCACGTGCGGTTTCTGTTCGGGCTGCCGTTCGCGCTGTTGTTTCTGGCGGCCGTGCTACTGATCACGGGCGAACCCATTCCGCCCCCCAATCAGCGGATGCTGATCTGGACGTTCGCGGGTGCCGCCACCCAGTTCGCAGCAACGGCCATGCTGCTGGCTGCCATGCGCGACAAGTCGTTCGTGCTGATCACGGCGCTGAACA
>JANLPL010000429.1:0-11057 GCA_031367195.1 Bradyrhizobium sp. | reverse complement strand
GAGTTGCGCGAACTGCTGGCCAAGGCCAAGCTGGCCGAGGACGAGCGCCAGGAGGGCGACGAACTGATTGGCATGATCGGGTCCAATCTCGACAAGGTGGTCACCCACGGCAAGCGCGCCGATTCGATCGTCAAGAACATGCTGCTGCATTCGCGCGAAGGGTCGGGCGAGCGTTCGAGCGTCAACGTCAATGCGATGGTGGAGGAGGCGCTCAATCTGGCCTATCACGGCGCGCGGGCGGAAAAGCCGGATTTCAACGTGACGATCGCCAAATCGCTAGACCCGCAAGCCGGCGTCGCCGAGCTCTACGCGCAGGAAATGACGCGCGTATTATTGAACTTGATTTCCAACGGCTTCTACGCGACGACGAAGCGCAAACAAGCCGAACCCGCCTACGAGCCGACGATCACCGCCTCGACGCGCGATTTGGGCGATTCTGTCGAGATTCGCGTGTCCGACAACGGAACGGGCATTTCCGAGGCGGTGAAAGCGAAAATGTTCAATCCGTTTTTCACGACCAAACCGGCCGGCGAGGGCACTGGCCTCGGGCTCTCGCTCAGCCACGACATCGTCGTCAAACAGCACGGCGGGACGATTGATGTCGCAACCGAGCCCGGCGCCTACACTCAGTTCACCATCCGATTGCCGCGCGCGGGAATGCCCAAATGAGCGCGCTGATCCTGGTGGTTGACGACGAGCCCGATGTCGCCGACCTGTTCCGGCAGCAGTTCCGCAAGGAGTTGCGCGCGGCGCGGTTCCAGATGGATTTCGCGCAGAGCGCGCCGGAGGCTTTGGCCCGCGTCGATGCGGCGGCGAACGCCGAGCTGATCCTCATCCTCTCCGACATCAACATGCCCGGCATGAGCGGGCTGGAAATGCTGCCGCGCGCGCGAGCGGCCCGCCCGGACGTGCCCGTCATTATGATAACTGCCTATGGCGACGCGGAGACGCGGCGCAAGGCGATCGAGGGCGGCGCGGCGGGGCTGCTCACCAAGCCCATCGACTTTCCGGGGCTGCGCGCGGAAATCCTGCATCGATTGGTGGAGGCGGGCGCGCCATGACCGCCAAAATCCTTGTGGTCGACGACGAGCCCGATCTGGAAGATCTCGTCCGGCAAAAATTCCGCCGGCAAATTCGCGACGGCGCGATCGCCTTCGGCTTCGCGCGCGACGGCGTCGAGGCGCTGGCGTTCCTGGAAGACCACCGCGATTTCGACATGGTGATCTCCGACATCAACATGCCGCGCATGGACGGGTTGACGCTGCTGGCCAAATTGCAGGACGAGGCGACCAAATTCTCGACCGTGATCGTCTCGGCCTATGGCGACATGGCCAATATCCGCACAGCGATGAATCGCGGCGCATTCGATTTTCTCACCAAACCGATCGACTTCGCCGATTTCGAGATGACGATCGCCAAGACGATCGGCCACGTCGCGGCCTTGCGCGATGCGCGCGCGAAGCAGGCCGAAGCGGAGCGCGCGCACGCCTCGCTGTCGCGCTATTTCTCGCCCAATCTCGCCCGCAGCCTCGCGGCGGACGAAAACGCGCTGGCGCCGGGGGGGGAGCGGCGCGAGATCGCCACGCTGTTCACAGACATCGCCGGCTTCACGCCGCTAGTCGAGTCGCTCGATCCCAACCAACTCGCCAGCCTGCTCAGCGGCTATCTCGAAGCGATGACAGAGATCGTTTTCGCCCATGAAGGGACGGTGGCGAAACTCATCGGCGACGCTATTCACGCTTTGTTTGGCGCGCCCGCCGAACAGCCCGACGCGGCGCGCCGCGCGATCGACTGCGCGCTGGCGCTCGATGCGCGCGCGCAAGCCTTCCGCGAGGAATGGCGCGCGCGCGGAATCGTCCTCGGCGTCACCCGCATCGGCGTGCACGCCGGGCCGGCGATCGTCGGCAATTTCGGCGGCGGCCGATTTTTCGACTACACCGCCTATGGCGACACCATCAACGCGGCGGCGCGGCTGGAAGCGGTCAACAAGCAGCTCGGCACGCGCATCTGCGTCAGCGCGGTGGCGGCGGAAAGAGCCGGCGACTTTTGCGGTCGCCCCGTCGGCGATCTCGTGCTGCGCGGCCGGACGACGCCGATGCGCGCCTATGAGCCGCTGGCGGGGCCGGAGACGGACTCCGCGTATCTCGACGCCTTCGCCAAGCTGGAGGCGCGCGACCCTGCCGCCGTCGCCGCCTTCGCCGGACTGATGAGCGCCAGACCTGACGACGCGCTGGCGCAATATCACCTCAAGCGGCTGCTCAATGGCGGCACGGGGACGCGGATCGAGACGGCGTGACGGCGTTGCGTCCTCCCGTGTTCTGTGGTCAAGCAGCGCGCGAATTCAGGCGCGGAGCGAAATGAACGCGGTTTCTCCCCTCGACCCCACGCTCGTGCGCAATTCGCGCGACGCCGATGTGTCGGCCATGCTTGCCATCTATCTCCACCACATCCGCAAGGGGCTCGATCCGCGCCACCACGGCGACATCGAGACGCCCGACGCTGACGACATCAAGCGCCGCCGCAAGTCGATGCTCCGCCGCAAGATGCCCCATATCGTCGCCGAGCGGGGCGGCGTAGTGCTCGGCTACGCCTATGCGGTGCCGTTCCGCAAGCGGCCGGCCTATCGCTACACCATCAAGCACTCGATCTACATTCATCCCGACCAGTTGCGCCGTGGTCTGGGACGGCGGCTGATGGAGGCGCTGATCGACGCCTGCGCCGCGGCCGGGTTTCGGCAGATGATCGGCTATATCGACGCCGCGAACGAACCTTCGCTGGCGCTGCACGAAAAATTCGGCTTCCGGAAGGTCGGCTTCCTGCCGCAGGTCGGGTTCAAATTCGGCCACTGGACCGACACCGTTATGGTGCAGCGTTCGCTCGGCCTCGGCGGCACGCAGCCGCCCGATCCCTAACTAAAGCGTTACGGCGCGATCAGGCGAAGTCCTTTTCTGCAAAAACAATCGAATCACGGCTTGCGAGGGCGCTCGGCCTCGATAATCGCTGCTTCGTGGTACCAAGCGCCGCCGCAAACCGAAGTCGACATCGCGAAATCTGTTGGTTCGTGCTTTGGGTTTGCTTGAGATCCTCGCAATTTCAGCGCATTGCGCCCGGCGGGCGGAAATTGCAAAATTTGAGCCGTTTGGCGCTGGATTTGCGAATCCATCGGTCATTTTCCTTCGATTTTGTCTCCCGGAGCCGTCCGGATACGTGTTGTAGCACCAAAAATCGCATTTTTTCGTTCACGAGGGGGTGAAAATGCGCCATTTCGAATATTTCTGCCAACTGTATCTCATCGACAGATGACGCAGACGCAACATTCGTTTTGCTTCGCAGCGAAAAACCCGCCGCCTTGTCCGACTTCTTTCGCATTCGCGAGCTGGCACGGCTCGTGCTACGGGCCCAACGATCCGGGGGCGACCTGGTTCCGGCGGGGAGGCGAGGCCTTCGCCGGCCGGACGTTATCAACGACGAGAGAACGCGATGACGAAGTACAAGTTGGAATATATCTGGCTCGACGGTTATACGCCGACGCCGAACCTGCGCGGCAAGACGCAGATTAAGGAATTCGAGTCTTTCCCCAAGCTGGAGCAGCTGCCGCTCTGGGGCTTTGACGGCTCCTCGACCCAGCAGGCTGAAGGTCATTCCTCGGATTGCGTGCTCAAGCCCGTCGCCATTTACCCCGATGGCGCCCGCGTCAACGGCGCGCTGGTGATGTGCGAAGTGATGATGCCCGACGGCAAGACGGCCCATTCCACCAACAAGCGCGCGACCATTCTCGACGATTCCGGCGCGTGGTTCGGCTTCGAGCAGGAATATTTCTTCTACAAGGACGGCCGCCCGCTCGGCTTCCCGACCGAAGGCTATCCCGCCCCGCAGGGCCCCTATTACACCGGCGTCGGCTACAAGAACGTCGGCGGAATCGCGCGCGAAATCGTCGAGAAGCACCTCGACCTGTGTCTGGCCGCCGGCATCAACCACGAAGGCATCAACGCCGAAGTGGCCAAGGGCCAGTGGGAATTCCAGATTTTCGGCAAGGGTTCCCGGACCGCCGCCGACCAGATGTGGATGGCGCGTTACCTGTTGCTGCGTCTGTGCGAGAGCTATGGCGTCGATGTCGAATGGCATTGCAAGCCGCTCGGCGACACCGACTGGAACGGCTCAGGGATGCACTGCAACTTCTCGACCGATCATATGCGCGGCGTCGGCGGCAAGCCCTATTTCGAGGCCATGATGACGGCGTTCGAAAAGAACATCATAGAGCACATCGCGGTCTATGGCCCCGACAACGACAAGCGCCTGACCGGCAAACACGAAACCGCGCCGTGGAACAAGTTCAGCTGGGGCGTGGCCGATCGCGGCGCCTCGATCCGCGTGCCGCATTCCTTCGTCAATAGCGGCTACAAGGGCTATCTCGAGGATCGCCGTCCGAACTCCATGGGCGACCCCTACCAGATCGCCTCGCAGGTTCTGAAGACTATCGCGGAAGTGCCGACGGCGAAATCCGCCGCAGCGTAAGCCGCCATTGGGGCGCGGCGTGCGGGCCAAGCACGCCGCGCCTATTTTTTGTGCAGATGCTCACGAACTGCCCAAGGCCGCGCGAATCCGCGCCGCGACCGGCTCCAACTCCGCAGCCGGGACCATCGGCCCGCCGTGAGGCTTCAGCGCGACGCCCTCGAAACGCGGGATGATGTGGAAATGCAGGTGGAACACCACCTGACCGCCCGCCTGTTCATTGAACTGAAGCACCGTCACGCCCTCCGCCCCAAGCGCGGCCTTGGCGGCCTGCGCCAGTTTCTGCACCGCCGGCATGAAGGCGGACAGGGCCGACGGGGATATGTCGAGCAGGTTGCGCGCCGGCGCCTTGGGGATCACCAGCAGGTGGCCTTGCCCGCGCGGCATGATGTCCATGAAGGCGAGCGCGGTCTCGTCCTCGTAGAGTCGCAGGCAGGGCGCCTCGCCGCGCAGGATTTTGGCGAAAATGTTCTGGGGGTCGTATTCAGGGCTCATGCGGGCTCCTCGGGGCTGGCGGTCGTGGCTTGCTGATGTTATATGAAGATATAACTTCGAGGTCGATCCATGCAGACGACTACCCTACGCAAAGTCGGCGGCTCGGTGATGCTGGCGGTTCCGCCAGCGCTTCTAGACGTGTTGAACCTTTCGGCGGGCGCTGAGGTCGGGATGACGATTGTCGATGGCCGACTCGTAGTGCAACAGGTGCGCAAAAATAAGTACACGCTGGCCGAACTGCTCGCGGCTTCCGACTATTCCGCTCCGTTGTCGCCGGAGGAAAAAGAATGGATCGCGGCGCCGGCGACTGGTCGCGAACTCAAGTGAACCGGGGCGACATCTACCAGGTCCTGCTTGACCCGACAGCGGGGCATGAGCAGAGCGGACGCCGTCCAGTCCTCGTCGTATCCGCCGACGCCTTCAATAGAGCGACACGTGTTCCCATCATTCTGCCGATCACACGCGGCGGCGAGTTCGCGCGTCGGGTGGGATTCGCGGTGACCCTGACGGGACTCAAGACCACAGGGATCGTGCGTTGCGATCAACCCCGCGCGCTCGATTTTGAAGCGCGCGGCGGCAAGAAGATCGAGGAGATCGGCGATGCGCTGTTGGAAGAGGTGATGGCGAAAGTCATCACCCTGTTCGAATAAGCCGGTCCTACTCCGCCGCGCGCACGCCCTCTGTCGGATTTTCGAGCGCCGGATTGTGCCCGATCACGAACACGATTGCCGCCCCGATCAGCGCGCAGGCGGCGAGGAAAACCAGGCCGGCGAATTCGTTGTGCGTCTGATCCTTCAGGAAGCCGAAAATCTGCGGTCCGAAATAGCCGCCGAGATTGCCGATCGAATTGACCGCGGCGATCCCCGCCGCCGCGCCGCCGGCGCTGAGGAACGAGGTCGGCAGCGTCCAGAACACCGGCAGAAAAGCGAAGAAGCCGAAGCCCGCCACGCACAGAAGCGCCATCTTGAGCGTCGGGTTCGGGGCCGCCGCCGCCGCCATCAGCCCGACAACGATCGCCAGCAGCGGCACGATCGCATGCCACTTGCGCTCCTTGGTCGCGTCGGAGCGGCGGCTCCACAATATCATGCCGATCGCGCCGACGGCGTAGGGCACGGCGGTGACGAAGCCCGCCTGCACGTTGGTGAGGCCGAACGCCTTGACGATCTGCGGCAGAAAAAAGCTCAGGCCATATTGCGGGGTGACGCCGCCCATATAGACGATTCCGAGCGCCAGCACGCGTGGGTCGAGCATCGACTTCAGCCAATCCGCCGCGCCGTGCTTCTCGCGCGTCGCTTGCTCGGCCGCGAGCCGGTCACGCAGCCATTGCCGCTCCTCCGGTTCGAGCCAATGCGCGTCCGCGGGCCGGTCGGTGAGATAGAAGAACACCACGACCGACACCACCAGCGCCGGGACGGCCTCGATGATGAACATCCACTGCCAGCCCTTCAGCCCCATCCAACCGTCGAGATTGAGCAGCGCCCCTGAGATCGGCGCGCCGATCACGGTCGAGATCGGACTCGCGAACATGAACAGGCCGACGATGCGGGCGCGGTAAGCGGAAGGAAACCACAGCGTCAGAAAAAAGATGATGCCGGGGAAGAAGCCGGCCTCGGCGACGCCGAGCAGCAGGCGCACGACATAGAGGCTCGTCTGCCCCTGCACGAAGGCCTCGGCGCCAGCGATCAGCCCCCAGGTGAACATGATGCGGGCGATCCAGATACGCGCGCCGAAGCGGTCGAGCGCCAGATTGCTCGGCACTTCGAAAAAGAAATAGGCGATGAAGAAAATGCCCGCCGCGCCGCCGAAAACCGAACTCGTGAAGCCGAGATCCTTGCTCATCGGCCCGCCCGCGAAGCCGAGATTGACGCGGTCGAGATAGGCGATGAAATAACACAGCATCAAGAACGGCACGAGCCGCCACGACACTTTCGCCATTGCGCGCTGTTCGATCTCGCTCAAAAACGCCTCCCACAATGCCGCCGTTTCGCCCGACGTGCTTAACCCTAGGCTTACGCGACCGCGCAAACTGTGCAAGTGCGGAAATGGTTTTCCAAGATTTGGCGCGTAATCCTGGTTTCCGTTGCGTAGGATTGACCGCCTATGTCGGAAGCCGGGACACAACGCGTTTTGCCGCTCGACGGCTGGCGCGGCGCGGCGATCGCGCTGGTGCTGGCCGGCCATTTCTTGCCCGTGGCCCAGATCAATCTGGCGCGCGTCGGGGTCGATTTGTTTTTTGCACTGAGCGGGCGCCTGATGGCGGAACTGCTGTTCGTCCGCGCGACGCCGCTGCCAAGGTTTTTCTTCCGTCGCCTCTCGCGCGTCTATCCCGCGCTGGCCGCCTATGTCGTGATCTGCGTTTCGGTGTTTGATCCCGCGCCGCTGCGGATCGGCGCGCGCGCGGCGTTTGCGGCGCTCACTTTCACGCTCAACTACGCCAGCCTGTGGGGCCTGCGCGGCGCGCTGGTGGATCAGGTCTGGTCGCTCTGCGTGGAGGAGCACGCCTATCTCCTGCTCGGCGCGCTCGCCTTCGCGTGCCGGCGAGGTCTCGCCAGGCCTGGCGTCGCGATCCTTGTTCTCGCGGCGGCCGCGCTTGCGAACGGCGTGTGGCGCGCCGACCTGCTGGCTGCGGACTACTACGACGTGTTCTGGCGCAGCGACGTCGCGGCGGCGCCGATCCTGATCGCGGCGCTGGCCTATCTCCACCGCGACACAATTGTCGCGAAGCTTGGCGCCGCTTCGCCCTGGCTGGTCGCGCTGGGCTTCGTCTGCAAAGCCGCCGCGTTCGGGGCCGCGTTACGCTTTGGGGTCGGGGGAGTGGCCTTCGCGCTCGCCGTCGTCGGCCTGGAGGCGGCGCCGGCGTGGTGGCGCGCGGCGCTTTCGCATCCCGCGCTGCGCCGGCTCGGCAAAGCCTCGTTCTCGATCTATCTCTGGCAGCAGCCGTTCTACCAGATGCACGCGCAAGGCGCGGGACTATGGACGCTCGCGGCGGCGCTGGCCTGCGGCTTCGCCTGTCACTACGGATTGGAGAGGCCCGCGCGTCTGCGCCTCAACGCCTGGCGCGGGGGCGTGGCTCGCCAGCCCGCGCCCGCGGCGATACAATGGGCGCAGGGAGGCGCGTGACGCCTCCGCCGGAGCGCATCCATGTCAGAGGCCAGACAACCCGCGATTTTCCTGCCGCATGGCGGCGGCCCCTGCTTTTGGATCGACGGCCCGCCGCCGTTCGGGCGCGAGAGCTGGGAGCGGCTGCGACTTTATCTCGCCGGGATCGTCGCCAGCCTGCCGGCCGCGCCGAAGGCTTTCCTTGTCGTCACCGCGCATTGGGAGGAGGCGGCGGCGACGGTTAGCGTCAATCCCGCGCCGGGCATGATCTTCGACTATTTCGGCTTTCCCGCCCATACCTATGAACTCAGCTACGCCGCCCCCGGCGCGCCCGAGATCGGCCGCCGCGCCGCCGCGCTGATCCGCGAGGCCGGCCTGCTCGTGGCGGAGGAGGCCGAGCGCGGCTACGATCACGGCGTGTTCGTGCCGATGCTGATCGTCGACCCGCAAGCGCAAATCCCCGTGGTGATGATGTCGCTGCGACGCGACCTCGACCCCGCCCAGCACCTCGCCATCGGCCGCGCTCTGGCGCCGCTGCGCGACGAGGGCGTCGTCATCGTCGGCAGCGGCATGAGCTATCACGACCTGCGTCATTTCCGCGACGGCGACGGTCGCGACGCCGCGACCTTCGATTCCTGGCTCGGAGAGGCCGTCACGGCGGCGCCGGCGCAGCGCGACGAAGCCTTGCGCCATTGGGCGGAGGCGCCTGCGGGGCGGGCCTGCCACCCGCGCGAGGAACATCTGTTGCCGCTGATGGTGGCGGCGGGCGCGGCCCGCGCCGACGTCGGCGTGCGCGACTATCACGACGTCATCGGCGGCAAGACCATCTCCGCCTTCCGCTTCGGCTAAGCAGGATTTCCTAGAAATGGAGGCCGGTTTTCGGATAAAAATCCTGCTAAAATAAAGGATTCTAAGCCGGCATTCGTTGCCCTTGCAACGAAAGCCGGCTTAGAGCTCGGCGGGAAAACCGGGGGCGCGCAGATTGGTTTTCAGCGCGTCCTCCAACAGCTTCACCACCGCCGTCGACCATTCCGCACCGCCATAGGCCGAGCGGGCGCGCAGGAACGTCTGCTCGGTGAGGGCGGCCAGATCGAGCGGCACGCCGAATTCGCGCCCGAACCCGAGCGCGAAGCCGAGGTCTTTGCAGGCGAGATCCATCGTGAAATTGATGTTGTAGCTGCCGTTGAGGATCAACTGCGATTCGGTTTCGTGCACGAAACTATTGCCGGAGCTGGCGCGGATCACCTCGAAGGCCTGAGCCAGATCGAGCCCGCCGCGCTTGGCCAGCATCAGCGCTTCGCCGGCCGCGACCAGATGAATGAAGGCCAGCATATTGGTGATGACCTTGATCACCGACGCCGAGCCGATCGGCCCGACATGGAACAATCGCCTGCCCATCGCCGCCAGCGCCGGCCGGCAGCGCTCGAACAAGTCGGCGTCGCCACCGACGATGACCGTGATTTCGCCGCTCGCCGCCAGATGCACGCCGCCGGTGACGGGGCATTCCAGCGTCGCCACGCCCTTTTGCGCCGCAATGTCGGCGAGCGCGCGGATCGAGTCGCGGTCGTTGGTGCTCATCTCGATCCAGACCAGCCCCGCGCGTGCGCCAGCAAGAATCCCGCCCGGCCCTTCGAGCGCGCGCTTCGAGGCGACGGGCGAAGGCAGGCAGGTGATCACCGCCTCGCAACGCGCGGCGACCTCGGCGGGCGTGGCCGCAAAATGCGCCCCGGCGGCGACGAGCGGCTCGGCGGCTTTGGCGTCGAGATCGCAGACGACGAGGTCGAAGCCGGCGCGCAGGAGTGAGGCCGCAAGTTTGCCGCCGAGATGTCCGAGCCCGATGAATCCATATGCCATTTCGTCCTCCCGGGCTTTAATGGCGCAGCGTCCGCTTCGCTTCAAGCCGATGCGTTGACTTTTCGCCCCGCGACGGTTTATGACCCGCAACGCTGCTCCCATCGTCTAGCGGTCTAGGACGTCGCCCTCTCACGGCGAAAACAGGGGTTCGAGTCCCCTTGGGAGCGCCATAAAATCAAGGGCTTAGGCTAAAACTCGGACTGATGTGTCCAACAGACGCTCGCGGATCCGTATGAACGGCGGCGGACGATTGTGCATCCGAGTCGCATTCAAGCGCGGTAGCCGATCGGCTTGGCGTTAGACCCGCCGAAGATCGACGCCGGCTCTCCACTGACGCTCCGCGCTTCAGGAGCCGCATAGATCACCCTTGGCGCACGAAGAAATGAGACGCGGCGAACTCCGGTCGAACAGGGTGCGGGAGCTTCGAAGTGGAATGCTCCGAGATCGAAACGAAGTAGGATCCGTCGTTAAGCAGAGATCGGCTTCAACGTCATGTGCGTCGCCGCGCTTGAACCCACTTCAGCGCGCGGACGGCCGAAATTGACCCGAAGCAGGCATTCCTGGCCGGTTCCCGGTACCGAACGAATGCGCCAAGACCAGACACGGGAGCGGCGGAAAACCGGCTAGAGCATCCGCCGATTGGTTGGAATCGACGCCCGGCGCCGCCATCGACGCTCCCCGGTACGTTCGTTGTTTGATCGGAGTCGGCTCAAGCGGTTACCGATCAAAATGCACCACTGTCATTGCGAGCCCCGGGAAACGTTCCAAGCAAGGCTTGAATGAGCAAGGCCGGAAGGAACAGCCGGATGCGTCAACGGCGCTGTTCGGCGCAGTTTGTCTGCCCATTGATAGATAAAGCTTGACAGCAACCGTTGATGACGCTTTTCTGACGCTAGCAGCGTAGTCAATATTGAAACAGCCGCGTCTTGGTAAGGACGCCGCTCGTTGAAATTTACCGAATGGCCAACGAGCGATTTCGATGTAATTAGAGGGTTACACGCACGATCGACAAGCGTATATTGCTTGTTGCATTGACGTCGGATGCGAATTTTCCAAGTCATTCTCACCACTACCCCGGAAGGGCGTATTCGCCGCTC
>JANLPL010000405.1:0-6440 GCA_031367195.1 Bradyrhizobium sp. | reverse complement strand
CGTGACGCCGCAGGTGCAGGAGATCATGGCGCAGAAGCCGGATTTCATCACGATCTATGGGATCGAAAACACCGCGATCCTGACGATGAAGGCGCTCGCGCAATATGGCCTCGACATTCCCGCCTTCGGCATCACCTATCTCGGCACGCCTTCCGTCTACAAGGCGCTCGGGCCGAAGGCCGGCGCCAACTACACCTTCATCAGTTGCTTCACGCCGGGCGGCTCCGATCAGACACCCGGCAACGTCGCTTTGTCCGCCTATGCCGACAAGGCTGGGCACACCGCGCTGAAGGAGAACATCAACTACGTCGCTGGCTGGGTCACCGGTCAGATGGCCGCCGAAGCGCTGACGAAGGTCGGCGCCGACGCATCGCGGGCGAAGTTGGTGGATACGCTGGCGCAGGGTTTCACGGTGGATAGCCAGGGCCTCGCGGCGCCGATCGTCTACACCAAGGACGACCATACCGGTCCAAAGGTGCTGAAAATGTTCGGCTACGACTACGGCACGAACAAATTCAAGGCCTTCGGCGAATACAGCGCCTTCGAGAAATACACGAAGTAAGCGCCGGGGATCGACATGTTCGCGCAGGTTCTCTTCAGCGGTCTCGCGCTCGGCAGCATCTACGGGCTCGTCGCCCTCGGATTCACCGTCGTATTCAAGGCCACCGAAGTTTTCAACTTCGCGCAGGGCATGCTCGCGGTGTGCGGCGCCTATTTCGCCGTCACCGCGATTTCGATTCTCCAGCTGCCGTTTCCGCTCGCGGTGCTGTTCATGGTTACGGCTTCGGCGGCGCTCGGCGTCCTGATCCACATGACGTTGATCCAGCCGTTGTCGGGACGG
The DNA here is from genome assembly GCA_031367195.1 of Bradyrhizobium sp. Lineage (GTDB taxonomy): Bacteria > Pseudomonadota > Alphaproteobacteria > Rhizobiales > Beijerinckiaceae > Roseiarcus. The sequence continues at coordinate 5,599 of JANLPL010000405.1, read as the reverse complement.
TCGATGCTCGCGGTGATCATGGTCACCATCGCGCTGGCGCTGGTGCTGCGCGCGCTGAGCGAGATCGTGTACGGACCGCAGGGACGCACGCTTGACACGCCGCTTCCCAACGGCGTCTTCCGGTTCGGCGAGCTTCGGATCTCCCAACTGCACCTGACCGCGGCGCTGGTGAGTTGGGCCTGCATGGCCGGTTTCGGCGCCTTCTTCCGCTTCACCTCGGTCGGGTTGCTGATGCGAGCGACGGCGGACGGACACGAGGCCGCCGTCGTCTCCGGCGTCAACGTCAATGCGATGAACCGGCTGGCCTGGGCGATCGGCAGCGTGCTCGCAGCGATTGGCGGCCTGTTCCTCGGCCAATTGCAGATCGTCTCGACCGACCTGGAATCGATCGGGCTGCTGGCGCTGCCGGCGGTGGTGATCGGCGGCATGCAGAGTATTCCCGGAGCGATCGTTGGCGGTTTGCTGGTCGGGGTGATCGAGCAATTCGCCGCTTCGTACATCTCGCCGAAATCGACCGACGTCGTCATCTACGGCCTGCTGCTGCTCATCCTGCTGGCGCGGCCGTGGGGTCTGTTCGGTCAACGCGAACTTGGCAGGGTTTGAGATGACGCCGGTTCTTACCTCCAAGGTCTCGTCGGCGCCGGTCGCCCGTCCGAGCGTCACGCTATGGCGTTGGCTGCGTTTCGCGCTGGCCGTGGCGCTGCTCTGCTATCTCCCGATCGTGCTGACCGATCGCGCAATGTTCGGCTTCCGGCTGTCGAACATGCAATTGCTCAATCTCGGCCTGACGCAGATCAATCTGATGCTGATCGCCATGTTGGGCGCGCTGTCGCTCAACTACCTCACCGGTTGTGCGGGACTGATCTCGATCGGTCATGCGGCCTTCTACGCCACGGGCGCGATGACGGCGGCGATCGTTGGCACGCAATGGGGCTGGCCGTTTCCCCTGGTGCTGGTCGCCGCCGCATTGGCGGGCGCGCTGGTTGGTATCGTGGCGGGCCTGCCGTCGCTACGCGTGCGCGGCCTCTATTTCGTGCTCTCCACGCTGGCGGCGCATCATGTAGTGATTTACGTGTTCCAGGAATATCAGTTCCGATATTTCGACGTCGTCGGCGTTCCCTACAATCCCGCGGCGCTCGGCCCCTTCGAACTCAGCACGCCGATGCGTTGGTACTTCTTCCTGCTGCCGGTCGTGGCGCTGGTCTATTGGGGTTTGCGTAACACGCTGCGCACCCGGGAAGGGCGGGCGCTGTTGGCGATGCGAGATCATGAACTCGCGGCGACGGCGGTCGGCGCGGATGTGCGCGTCCTCAGGCTCAAAGCCTTTGCCTTCAGCTCGGCGATCGCCGCGATGGCCGGGGCGCTCTACGCTTATTTCCTGACCAACGTGACTTCGGAGACATTCGGCATCGATTTCGCGATCCAGTTCATCGCGATGATCATCATCGGCGGCCTCGGATCGCTATCGGGCTCGCTGATGGGCGCCGCAATCTGGCTGCTGTTGCCGTCGGTCATATCCGGCTTCGCTTCGCAGGCCAGCGGCTCCGCCGGACCTTTGAAGTTTCTACTGGTCGACCACAAGCCGCAGCTCGTTCAGGTGATCTTCGGTTTGTTGATCATCCTTCTGCTCATCTTCGCGCCGGGCGGTATGGCGGGCATGGGGAAGAAATTGCGCGGGCTGCTTTCGGTCGGGGGCGGCAAGTGACGGAAGCGATGCTGACCATCGAGGGTCTCTGTGTGGGCTACGCGCGCAAGGGGCTGGCGCTGGAGGACATCAGCCTCGCGGTGCCCAAGGGCGGCATCGTGGCGCTGCTTGGGCCCAATGGCGCGGGCAAAACGACGCTCATTCGCGCGACGACAGGCTTGCTCGACCTGCATGGCGGCCATGTCGCCAAAGGGTCCGTGTCGCTCGCGGGCGAGGTCGTGAACGCGTTTCCCGCGCATCGCCGGGTGCGGCTCGGCATGGCGCAGGCGCCGGAGGGAAGATTGATATTCAAGCAGCTCAGCGTGGAAGACAATCTGATGGTCGGCGCGGCGATCATTCCCAAAGGGCGCCGGCGAGAGGGGCTCGACACCGTTTACGCCATGTTTCCACGCCTACTCGAACGCCGCGAACAGGCGGCGGGCTGGCTCTCCGGCGGCGAGCAGCAGATGCTCGCGCTCGGGCGCGCGCTGATCAGCCGTCCGCGCCTGCTGCTGGTCGACGAGCTCTCTCTCGGCCTCGCTCCGCTGATCGTCAGGTCGATCTATGAGCAACTCCGCAAAGTGAGCGGTTCGCTGGGGACATCGATGCTGATTGTCGAGCAGAACGCGCGCCTCGCGCTGGAGTTCGCGAGCTTCGCCTATATACTGGATCGCGGGCGGATCGTCGTCTCCGGGCCATCGTCTGAACTCGCGGCCAGCGACGTCATCAAGGATTCCTATCTCGGCGTGGGACACGCGCCTGTCGCGGACGCCGGCGCATGAGTGGGTCGCTGCTCGAAGTATCCTCGCTGCAGAAGCGCTTCCAGGGTCTGATGGCGCTGGACGATGTGTCCTTCTCGCTGGAGCGGGGCAGCATTACCTCGCTGATCGGCCCCAACGGCGCCGGCAAGACGACTCTTTTCAACTGCGTCACGGGGATGTACACGCCATCGGGGGGCGCGATCCGCTTCGATGGCAAAGAGATAGCGGGATTGAGCGCGCATCTCATCGCTCGACATGGCGTCGCCCGCACGTTCCAGAACCTCGCCTTGTTCGGCGGACTGACCATATTGGAAAACCTGGTGGTGGGGGCCTATTTCCACGGCCGTTCCGGCCTGTTGCAAGGCGCCTTGATGACGCCGAGCGCGCGACGAGAGCAGCGCGAGACCGAAAAGGCGGCCCGCGAGACGCTCGCATTCCTGGGAATGGAACACGCCGCCGAGATGACGCCCTCCGAACTCTCCTATGGCCAGCAGAAGCAGATCGAATTTGGCCGCGCCCTCATGCAGGGTGGGCGTTTGTTGTTGCTCGACGAACCCATGGCCGGCATGAGCGCGCCGGAAAAATCGGCCATGACCGCATTGATCCGGCGCGTGCGCCGCGAACTCGGCATGTGCATTCTGATCGTCGAGCACGATATCCCCGTCATAATGGACATTTCCGACAAAATCGTCGTCCTGGACTTCGGCAAAAAGATCGCCGAAGGTTTACCTCACGAGGTCCAGACCAATCCCGCGGTTGTCTCCGCGTATCTCGGCGCCTAATTGACGATGCGCCCTATGGGGACGCGGGGTGATGGGAAGGTCGTGCTTATTTGATCGGTCTGGCTAGGCCGAAATCTCGCGTTTTTTGGGGTCGCCACGCGAGCGCGCCCCTCATAGCGCTGTAGCGAGCGCCGCGCTCGACGATCGCCGTCGAGACCGATGACTCGCAGCGTCCCGAACGCCCGGAATAGATCAAGCGGATGCAACGGGACGCGCTGCACATTCTGCGCGAGCGAATCCTCCTCCGTGACACCGCCCGCATCTGGCAATCGATACCCGTCAGGCAACCTCCGATTGCGTCCCTTTCTCGCGACGTTGAAGGATGAATAGAGCTGACCAGGCTTGGAACGTACCTTCTAGGGCTTCAGTCGATATCCCGTTCGGAAGATCCACCAAAGAACCAGCAGGCAGGCGCCGATGAACAGTGTCGTGAAGCCAAGGCTCACGGCGACGCTCACATCGCCTTGGCCGTAGAAGCTCCAGCGAAAGCCGCTTACCAGATAAACCACGGGGTTGAAGAGGCTGACCGTCCGCCACACCGGCGGCAGCATGTCGATCGAGTAGAAGGAGCCGCCCAGAAATGTGAGCGGCGTCACGATAAGCGAGGGGATGATCGCGAGTTGCTCAAAATTCTTCGCCCATATACCGATGATAAAGCCGAACAAGCTGAACGCGATCGCGGTGAGGACGAGGAAGCCAACCATCCAGACGGGGTGCAGGATATGCACGGGTACGAAAAGGGTGGCCGTGGCGAGAATGATGAGGCCGATGGCGACCGACTTGGTCGCCGCCGCGCCGATGTAAGCGATGACGATCTCGCCGTATGACAAGGGGGCCGACAGGATCTCGAAAATCGTGCCGGTGAATTTTGGAAAGTAGATTCCGATCGATGCGTTCGAGATGCTCTGGGTCAGAAGCGAAAGCATGATCAGGCCCGGCACGATAAACGCGCCGTAGCTGACGCCGCCGACCTGCTGAATGCGCGATCCGATCGCGCCGCCGAAGACCACGAAATACAGGGCCGTGGTGATCACCGGCGTCGCGACGCTTTGCCAGACCGTGCGGACCGTGCGCGCCATCTCCGCCCGATAAATCGCCCACATTCCGTTTAGGTTGATTGACATCGACGGCATCATGCCCCCTGACCGATAAGGCCGACGAAAATGTCTTCCAACGTGCTCGTGGCGGTTTCGAGGTCTTTGTAGTCCACGCCGAGTTCGCCGAGGCGTCCCAGCAGCACCGGAATGCCCGCGCCCTTCGCATCGGAACTGAAGCTGTAGGTGAGCCGGGTCCCTTGATCGTCGAGCTCCAGGGGCCAATCGACAAGCGCGGTGGGGATCGCCGACATGGGTTTTTGGAGCGTGAGCGTCAATCGCCGCTTGCCGAGCTTTCGCATCAACTCCGCCTTTTCCTGAACGAGAATAATCCGCCCGCCGTTGATCACGCCGATACGGTCGGCCATCTCCTCGGCCTCCTCGATGTAGTGCGTCGTCAGAATGACGGTGACGCCTTTGTCACGCAGCCTACGGACGAGCGCCCACATATCTCGGCGCAGATTGACGTCGACGCCCGCGGTCGGCTCATCCAGGAATATCACCTCGGGGTCATGACTCAGCGCCTTGGCGATCATGACCCGCCGCTTCATTCCGCCCGAGAGTTCGACGACGCGAGTTCCTCGCTTCTCCCACAGCGAGAGATCGCGCAGCAATTGTTCGAGATAGCGATCGTCCGTGCGGCGTCCGAACAAGCGCCGGCTGAAGCGGACCGTGTTCCAAACTGTCGCGAAAATATCGAGCGCGATTTCTTGCGGCGCCAGGCCCACCTTCGAGCGCACGGCGCGATAGTCGCCCAAGATGTCTTGTCCATCGACGAGAATCCGTCCCGAGGTCATCGATACGATGCCGCATATGACGCCGATGAGCGTGGTCTTTCCCGCGCCGTTGGGTCCAAGCAGCGCGAATATCTCCCCCTTCGCGATTTCCAAATTGATATCGTCAAGCGCGATAAGCCCCGAGGCGTATTTTTTGGAAACGGCAGTGACGGAAATCATCGACGTCATGGAATTTCCTTATCAAAGCATCCGGCGAGACGCTGAACTACAGCCTATGGCGCGTTCAAAACCCGGATCGGCTTTCCGTGCAGGAAGGCCTCTGCGTTTTCGATATTGCGGAAATAGAAATAGCCGTAGAAGAGCGTGCTGTCCGGCCGTGGGATGCCGACGAAGAGCCCGGAGTTGAACCAGCCCTTCTGCATGAACGTCTCGTCCCGGACATTCGCCGCAGTGGGTGCGTGGCCCGGACGCACGGGATGCGCACGCTCGGCGTAGTCCGTCTGGGAAAACGTGCGGAACGCCGTCCCCGGCAGCGGCGGGG
>JANLPL010000396.1:0-23127 GCA_031367195.1 Bradyrhizobium sp. | reverse complement strand
CGCGCCTGCTGCCGCTGCGGCTCCCGCCGCCGCCGCGCCGCCGGCTTGCGCCGCCGGGTCGGCTGACGGCAAGACGCCCGCGGTTCTGGAAAAATGCACCCCCTCGTCCGGCGACACGGCGTGGATGCTGACCTCGATGGCGCTGGTCTTGATGATGACCATCCCCGGCCTCGGCCTGTTCTACGGCGGCATGGTCCGCAAGAAGAACGTCGGCGACACGGTGATGACCTCGTTCGCGATCACCGCGCTCGTTACGGTGATCTTCGCGGTGTTGACCTATTCGCTCGCCTTTACCTCGAGATCGCCGTTCATCGGCGGCATGGGCCGCTTCATGCTGCACGGCATGATCTCGAACGTCGCGGACGGAACGGGCACGGCGAACTTGCTCGCCCCGACGATCCCTGAATCGGTCTATATGTGCTTCCAGATGACCTTCGCGATCATCACCCCGGCCCTGATCGCCGGCGCCTTCGCGGAGCGCATGAAGTTCTCGGCCATGTTGTGGTTCATCGGTCTGTGGGCGGTGCTGGTCTATGCGCCGGTCGCGCATTGGGTCTGGGGTCCAGACGGCTTCCTGGCGGCCGGCGACCGTAAGGTGCTCGATTTCGCGGGCGGCACGGTCGTTCACATCAACGCGGGCGTCGCAGGTCTCGTCTGCGCCCTCATGCTCGGCAAGCGCCGCGACATGGGGCCGCCGCATAACATGGTTTACACCTTCATCGGCGCGGGCCTGCTGTGGGTCGGCTGGTTCGGCTTCAACGCCGGCTCCGCCGTCGCCGCCAACCAGGTCGCCGGCATGGCGATGACCGTCACCCAGATCGCGACCGCCGTGGCGGCCTTGACCTGGATGTTCGTGGAATGGGCGCATCGCGGCAAGCCGACGGTGGTCGGCCTCTGCTCGGGCGCCGTCGCCGGCCTCGTCGCCATCACCCCGGCCTCGGGCTTCGTTGACCCCTTCGGTTCGATCGTCATCGGCGTGGCGGCGGGCGTCGGCTGCTATCTCGGCGCGACTTCGCTCAAGCATATGTTCGGTTACGACGACGCGCTCGACGCCTTCGGCGTCCACGGTGTCGGCGGCGTCATCGGCGCGTTGCTGACGGGCGTGTTCGCGGTTGAGCAGATCGGCGGCTTCAAGGGCGTGCTGGAAGGCAACCCGCAGCAGTTCGTCAATCAGGTCATCGGCGTCGGAATCGTCATCATCTACGACGCGATCGTCTCGGTCATCATCCTGGCCATCATCAAGGCGGTCATCGGCCTGAAGGTCAGCGACGAAATCGAGCGCGAGGGCCTCGATCTCGCCCTGCACGGCGAGGTGGTGCAGTAAGCGTAGCCCGCGTTTCCTCCGGGGCGCGCGCGCCCCGGTTTTCTCGTTCCTCCCCCCTGGGGCGCCTCGCGGCGCCCCTTTTTTATTCGGGCAGCGCGAATACGGCGGCGAGCGCGACCCAGGACAGGATCATCAGCGATCCCCCCGCCGGCGCCGCGAACGGAAACAGTTTCGCGCCCTCGAACGCGCGGATCGCCAGATCGGCGGAAAACAGCAGCGTGCCCAGCGCGAGGCCCGAGCCGGCGATCAGCAGCCAGCCGGCGCGACGGGGCGCGCTGGCTCGGGCGCCCGCGCTGACGCCGAGCAAGGCGGCGGCGTGCAGGATGAGGAATTGCGCTGACGTGCGGCCCAAATCGCCGCCGCCGTCATGGGTCGAGACGGCCGCCAGCGCGACGCCGCCGGCTCCCATCAGCGCGGCGACAAGGGCGAGATAGTCGGAAGTGCGTTTCATGGCCGCCGTCGAGCCACGCGGCGGCGAGCCTGTCAATGCGGCGGTTGGACCCGCCCCCGCAGGGGGCGGGCCTCCCTCGGGTCAATCGCAAACGTTGACCGGACGCTGACCGACGTATTCGCCATAACGGTTGAAGGCCGGGCGCCAGCGGATGCAGGAATCGTCATCGGAGCCGCCGACGTCGACGAAGCCGATGCCGCCCCAGCCGAAGCCGTGGCCCCAGTGATGGAAATGGTTGAAGTGATGCGCGGAGGCGGGCGAGGAGGCGGCGAGGCCGAGGCCGAGAGCGACGGCGCCGGCGGCGAGGACGGAGCGAAGGCGCATGGGAGGAACTCCTTGGATCAGCGAGGCGGGCGGGCTTGCCCCCTCATGTCCGTTGGTCGCGACAGGTCCAGCGTAGGTTCACGCCAGCGTGCGATTATTTGCGCACGCCGTTCACCGGCGCTAAGCCGCCCCGAGCAGGAGGCGCCCGCATGAGCTTCATCGATCCGAGCAAGGAGACTTTCACGAAATTCCGCGAGAACGACCGGCCGGGACCAATCGACATGCTGAACCTCGTGCGGCTGCGCGAGCGCGCCGCCTATGCCGACGCGCGAGCGGCGACCGGCGTCGAGGCCTATGCGGCCTATGGGCGCGACAGCGGGCCGGTGTTCAAGCGGGTCGGCGGCCAGATCGTCTGGCGCGGATCGTTCGAGCTGACGCTGATCGGCCCGGCGCACGAGCGTTGGGACCATTGCTTCATCGCCCGCTACCCCAGCGTCGCCGCCTTCGTCGAAATGATCCGTGATCCCCACTATCGCGAGGCGGTCAAGCACCGGCAGGCGGCGGTCGAGGATTCGCGGTTGATCCGGCTGAAGGGCGAAGCCCCCGGCGACCTGTTCGGCTGATGGGGGTCGTGGCGGCGCTGAGCCTTGGCGTCTGGCTCTATCTCACCTTCGCGCGCGGCGGCTTCTGGCTGGCGAGCGAACGCGAGCGCGGCGCGCCGGCGCCGGCAAGCTGGCCCGATGTGGTCGCCGTCATCCCCGCGCGCGACGAGGCGCAGACGATTCGAGCGACCGTCGGCTCACTGCTCCAGCAGGTTTATCCCGGCCGCCTGCGCATCGTGCTGGTGGACGACGAAAGCCGCGACGGGACGGCGCAGGCCGCCGCCGCGCACGGGGATGACCGGCTGGAGATCGTCAGCGGAACGCCGACGCCGCCGGGCTGGACCGGCAAGCTGTGGGCGGTCGCGCAAGGGGTCGCGAGGGCCGGCGCCGCGCCGCGTTATCTCCTGCTGACCGACGCCGACATTTTCTATCGCGCCGATGCGCTTGCCGGTCTCGTCGCCTGCGCCGAGGCCGAGGGTCTCGTGCTCAATTCGCTGATGGCGCGGCTGCGCTGCGAGAGCTTTCCCGAGCGTTTCGCCATTCCCGCCTTCGTGTTTTTCTTCCAGATGCTCTACCCCTTCGCCTGGGTGAACGACCCACGCGCAAAGACGGCGGCGGCGGCGGGCGGCTGCCTGCTGGTGCGGCGCGATGCGCTGGAAGCGGCGGGCGGAATCGCGGCGATCCGGGGTGTGCTGATCGACGATTGCGCGCTGGCGCGGTTGCTGAAGGCGCGCAGCGCGATCAGGCTGAATCTCGCGGAGCGCGTGACGAGCCTGCGCCGCTACCCCGATTTCGGCGAGGTCCGGGCCATGATCGTGCGCTCGGCCTACGCGCAACTGAACTATTCGCCGCTCCTGCTGGCCTTCACGACAGCGGCGATGGCGCTGGTGTTTTTCGCCCCCGTGCTGGCCGCGCTATTCGGCCACGGCTTGGCGCGGGCCTGCGGGTTCGGCGCCTGGGCGCTGATGGCGGCGGCGTTTCAGCCGACGCTGCGGGACTATCGGGTTTCCCCGTTATGGGGCTTCGCGCTGCCCGCCATCGCCGCGCTATATACGCTCTACACGCTGGAGTCCGGGCTTGCTTCGGCGCTGGGGCGCGGGGGCCTGTGGAAGGGGCGCTATCAGGCCCCGCGTTAGGGTAGCCGCATCGAGCCGTCCGGCTCCAGCGTGAAATGCGGGTTCCAGGCGATCTCCCAGAGATGGCCGTCGGGGTCGGTGAAATAGCCGGTGCGGCCGCCCCAGAACGCCGCTTCCGCGCCCCTCGTGATCCGCCCACCGGCGGCTTGCGCCAAGCCAGCATCCTGCGCCAGCGCCGCGCGCGGGAAAAGCGCCAAAGCGAGCCCGCCGAGCTGGAAAAATACGATGTCGCCCTGGCTCGCGGGCGAGGCGCGAAAGCCGAGGCCGGTCTCGTAGAAGGCGCGGGCGCGGGCGAGATCGGCGACGCCGAGCGTGATGAGACTGACACGGGGTCAAACATCGGCGCGGACATGGCGCTCATCGCGCGTAAATGGGTCGGACGGCGACGCAGGTTTGATCATCGCGCACGCTCCCAAACATAGCTGAAAGCAGATTGTAGGCGACTGTCACTAGGCTGTCGCCCAACATCCATAATGCCGCGCGCTCAGCGATCTCTCTGAGGGCCGATTCGATGCCGGGAATCCGCGGCGCGGTGAAACAGGCGACGCGCCAAAATCTGGGCGCGGCGGTGCATCGACATAAGCCGTTCTCGCGTCGCGGGCTTCAGGAGCGCGTCTTCACGCTCGCCTTCCGCCAACTGGTCTATCCCCAGATCTGGGAAGATCCGGTGGTCGATCTCGCCGCATTGCAGTTGACGCGCCGCGATCGCGTCATCGCCATCGCCTCTGGCGGCTGCAATGTTTTGTCCTATCTCACCGCCGACCCCGCCGAGATCGTCGCGGTCGATCTCAACGGCGCGCATATCGCGTTGTTGAACTTGAAGCTGCGCGGCCTGGCGGCTTTGCCCGACCATTCCGCGTTCTTCGACTTTTTCGGTCGCGCCGACCGACCCGACAATCTCGCCGCCTACGACACGCTACTGCGCCCTGGCCTTGACGCGGCGAGTCGCGCCTATTGGGACGGGCGCGGCCTAGACGGGCGCCGCCGCATCGAGGCGTTCGCGCATGGCTTCTACCGGCACGGGCTGCTCGGCCGCTTCATCGGCGTGGGCCATGCGGTGGCGCGGCTGTACGGCGCGAATTTCGATGCTTTGCTCGCCGCGCGCACGCTCGAAGAGCAGCGCGCGATTTTTCAGCGCGACGTCGCGCCCTTGTTCGACAAGCGCTTTGTACGCTGGCTCGTGGGCCGGCCTTCCGCGCTCTACGGCCTCGGCATTCCTCCCGCGCAATATGCCGCGCTCTCCGCCGACGGCGCGCTGACGCAGGTGTTGAGGCGCCGGGTCGAACGGCTCGCCTGCGACTTCCCGCTCGCCGACAATTACTTCGCCTGGCAGGCGTTCGGACGCGGTTATGCTCGCGCCGAGGCGCCGAGCCTGCCGCCCTATCTCCAGGCCGACAATTTCGAGGCGGTGCGCGAAAGGGCGGGGCGCGTCATGCCGCATCACGGCTCCTGCACCGAACGGCTGGCGGCCGAGCCCGAGGCGAGCCTCGACGCCTATGTCCTGCTCGACGCGCAGGACTGGATGAACGACGAAACGCTGACGCAGCTGTGGCGCGAAATCCGCCGCACCTCCCGGCCGGGGGCGCGCGTGATCTTCCGCACCGCCGCCGACGAGCCGTTGCTGCCCGGGCGCGTGCCCGACGACATCCTCGCCGCGTTCCGATACGAGGCGGAGCGGGCGCGCGCATTGGGCGCGCGCGATCGCTCCTCGATCTACGGCGCGTTTCATCTCTGGGTGCGCGCTTGAGCACGATGGACGCCGCCGACGCGCGCACGGCGATGAACCGGATGTACCGGCGCCAGCGCCATATCTACGACCTCACGCGCAAATTCTATCTGCTGGGACGCAATGAGATGATTGACGCCCTGGCGCCGCCGCCGGGCGGGACGGTGCTGGAGATCGCCTGCGGCACCGGGCGCAACCTGATCCGCGCCGCCCGTCTTTATCCCAACGCCCGCCTGTTCGGCTTCGACATCTCCGAGGAAATGCTGGCCACCGCCTGCGCCAACATCACGGCGGCGGGCCTGCGACGGCGCATCGCGCTTGCCCGCGCCGACGCCACCGATTTCGACCCGCGCAAGCTGTTCGGGGTCGCCGAATTCGACCGCGTGTTCGTGTCCTACGCGCTGTCGATGATCCCGCCCTGGCGCGAGGTCGCGGCTGAGGCGGCGGCGCATCTGGCGCCGCTGGGATCGTTGCATATCGTCGATTTCGGCGATTCGGGCGGGCTGCCGGCCGCCTTTCGCAGCGGTCTGCGCGGCTGGCTGGCCCGGTTCGACGTGACGCCGCGATTGCGGATCGAGGAGACGTTGCGCGATCTCGCCGCTGTGGGCGGCCTGTCGTGCGAATTTCGGCCGCTGTACCGGCGCTACGCCCTTCTGGCGACGCTTAGATCGAACTGAGCGGAACCTGTTCACCGCCTATTTGCCGATTGGCCGTAGCATGACGTGAGCCGCCGGGGTCCGTCCATGCTGAAGTCCGTCTCTCTGTTTGCAGGCTCCGCCCTTGCGCTGGCGTTGCTGCTGCCGCAATACGCGCCGTTCATGCAGCCGGAGAAGCCGGCTCCCGCGTTCATTCGCAGCGCTCCGCCGCCCACGGCGCAGGTGGTCGAGGCCGTTCGTCGCGACCTGATTGGCGAAAAGAGCGTCGCTGCCGACGAAAAAGGGCAATATTCGGTCGATGCGCTGGTCCGGGGCCAGTCGGTGCGGATGCTGGTCGACACCGGCGCCAGCATGGTGGTGATTTCCGCCGCGGTCGCCGCCCGGATTGGCCTCAGTTTCGAGGCGGGCAGGAAATGGCGCATCCACACGGCCAATGGCGACAGCTTCGCCGCCGAGGCGGTGCTGCCCAGCATCGATCTCGGCGGGCTTTACATGGGGGACGTTCCGGCGCTGATCGCCTCGCCGGAGGCGGGGGACGTGAACCTGCTGGGGGCGAGCTTTCTCAAGCGGCTGACCAGCGTCGAGCAGCGCAATGGCGTCATGGTGTTGCGGCAATGAAGGGTTTGCGCGACGGGCAGGGGCGTCTATAGGGACGCCGCCATCGCCCCGGAGCCCGCATGTTTCCCAAGCCCCTGTCCGATCTGAAGCCCAACAGCTACGCCTACGAGTCGCGTCCGCTCGTCAAGCCGACGGGCTTTCGCGAATACGATGCGCGCTGGCTGTTCGGTCAGGAGATCAACCTGATGGGCGTGCAGGCGCTGGGGCTGGGGCTCGGCACGCTGCTCGGCGAACTCGGCGTCAAACGCGAGATCGTGGTCGGCCACGATTTCCGCTCCTATTCGGCTGCGATCAAATACGCGCTCGTCGCCGGCCTGATGGCGGCGGGTTGCCGCGTGCGCGACATCGGTCTGGCGATAACGCCGATGGCCTATTACGCCCAGTTCGCGCTCGATGCGCCTGCGGTCGCGATGGTCACCGCCTCGCACAACGACAACGGCTGGACCGGCGTGAAGATGGGCGCGGCGCGGCCCGTCACCTTCGGGCCGGAGGAAATGGGCCGGCTGAAGGAGATCGTGATCGGCGGGCAGGGAGCTTACGCCGAGGGCGGGTCTTACGAATTCGTCGCCGATTTCCCCGCCCGCTACATCGCCGATCTGACCGGGCGGCCCAAGCTGAGCCGCAAGCTGAAAGTAATCGCCGCCTGCGGCAACGGCACGGCGGGGGCGTTTGCGCCCGAACTCCTGTCGCGGCTCGGCGTCGAGGTAGTCCCGCTCGATTGCGAGCTCGATTTCAACTTTCCCCGCTACAATCCCAACCCCGAAGACCTGCACATGCTGCACGCGATGGCGGATGCGGTGAAGGCGCAGGGGGCCGACGTCGCGCTCGGCTTCGACGGCGACGGCGACCGCTGCGGCGTGGTCGATAACGAGGGCAATGAAATCTTCGCCGACAAGATCGGCGTCATGCTCGCCCGCGATCTGTCGAAGATCCACGATAAGCCGACCTTCGTAGTCGACGTGAAATCGACCGGGCTGTTCCACGCCGATCCCGAGTTGCAAAGGCTCGGCGCGAAGACCGACTACTGGAAGACCGGCCATTCCCACATCAAGCGCCGCGTGCGCGACCTCAAGGCGCTGGCGGGGTTCGAGAAATCGGGCCATTTCTTCTTCAACGCTCCCGTAGGGCGCGGCTACGACGACGGCTTCGTCACCGCCATCGCCGTGCTCGACATGCTCGACCGCAACCCTGAGAAGTCGATGGCCGATCTCTATCGCGATCTGCCGAAAACCTGGGGTTCGCCCACTATGTCGCCCCATTGCGCCGACGAGATCAAATACGACGTCGCCGCCCGCGTCACCGCCCGGCTGACGGCGATGCGCGATCACGGCGAGCCGCTGACGGGGCAGACAATCACCGACGTCGTCACCGTCAACGGCGTGCGCGCCACGGTCGAAGACGGAACCTGGGGCCTCGTGCGCGCCTCCTCCAACAAGCCGGAGCTGGTGGTCGTGGTCGAGAGCCCGGTCTCGGAGGCGCGAATGCGCGAAATGTTCCACGCCATCGACGGCGTGCTGCGCGAGAACCCCGAAGTCGGGGCGTACAACCAGTCGCTGTGAACCCTGTGCTGCCCGACGTGCTGGCCCCCGGCCTGCGCGTCGTGTTCTGCGGCACGGCGGCGGGAGCTGAATCGGCGCGGCGGGGCGCGTATTACGCCCATCCGCAAAACCGCTTCTGGCGCGCGCTGCATGAAGCGGGGCTGACGCCGCGAAGGCTGGCGCCGGCGGAATATCCACTGATGCCGACCTTCGGTCTCGGCCTGACAGACATCGCCAAGCACGTCAGCGGCATGGACCGCGAGCTACCCGCCGGCGCGCTTGGCCGCGACCCCTGCGCGGCGCTTAGGGCGAAAATTGAGGCGAACGCGCCGCGCATCCTCGCCTTCACGAGCCTCACCGCCGGCCGCCGCTTCCTCGGCCGCGCGCAGGCGTCGTTCGGCCCGCAGCGCGAACGGATCGGGAAAACCGCGATCTGGGTGCTGCCCTCGCCCTCGCCGGCCGCGACCTGGAACTGGGATTTCGCGCCGTGGCGGGCGCTTGGCGACGCCGCAAACCCGAACCGCCCATCCCCCCCGTTGATTAAGCTTCACATTTGAAGGTCTGACGCGGCGCCGTAATTCCGCTATTGTGCGGGCGTTCCCTGCGCGCGTGCGGCGGGGGCCGCGGAGGCGTTAAGCGCAAGTGTCGTTTCTGGTCCAACTCGTGAAACTCATCGTGTTCGCCGCGCTGGTCGTGGCGGCCTATGGCGCTTACAGGCCCGAAGTCGTGGCGCTTTACGCGCCCAGGGCCGCGCCCTACGCGCAGCTGGCGCATGGCTACCTGCCCGCTGCGATCACCGGAGAAAAGCCGGCCGCGGTCGCCGCGCCGGCCGCGCCGCCGCGCCCGCCGGCCTCGGTGGTGACGGCCCAGGCGCAACGCAAGACGGTGCCGTGGACGCTTGACGAGATCGGCACGGCGCAGGCGGTGTCGAGCGTCGCGCTCAAATCGCATTTCGACGCGACTGTGTTGAAGGTCGTGGTCGCCGACGGCGCCGAGGTCAAGGCCGGCGACGTGCTCGTCACGCTCGACGCCCGCCAGGCGCAGGCGCAACTCGCCATGGTTCAGGCGCAGCTCGCCAAGGACGAGGCGCAACTGGAGCAGGCCACCCGCGACGTCACCCGCTATACCGATCTCGTCTCCCGCTCCGCGACGCCCGTGCTCAATCTCGAGAATGCGAAAACCGCCTCTGCGACCTCGCGCGCGGCGATCCTGGGCGATCACGCGTCGATCGACAATATGAAGGTCGCGCTCGGCTGGTACACTCTCACGGCGCCGATCTCCGGCCGCGTCGGCGTCGTCAACATCAAGGCGGGCAATATCATCAAGGCGGGCGACAATTCCAGCGCCGGCGTGCTCGCCACGATCAACCAGATCTCGCCGATCTATGTCGCGCTGTCGGTCAGCCAGAAATTCCTGCCCGCGCTGCGCGACGCCATGGCCGCCGGGGTCAGCGCGATCGCGACGCCGCAGGGCGCCTCGCGTCACGCCACCGGCAAGCTCGCCTTGATCGACAATACCGTCGATCCCGCCACCGGCACCATCGTCATCCGCGCGCAATTCGACAATGCCGACGAATTGCTGTGGCCGGGCCAGCTGTGCAATCTGACGCTCACCTTGCGCGAGGAGCCCAACACGGTCGTCGTCCCGCGCGAGGCGATCCAGATTTCCCAGGCGGGCAATTTCGTGTTCACCCTGAAGGACGGCGCCGCGCATGTGACGCCGGTCGAGGTCGGGCGCACCGAGGGGCCGGACACGATCATCACCAAAGGGCTGGAGGGCGGCGAAAAAGTCGTGATCGACGGGGCGCTGCTGCTGTTCGAGAGCGCGAAAGTGACGGTGCGCGAGCCGGCCAAGGGGGCGACCTGATGAGCCTGCCCGAACTCTGCATCCGGCGGCCGGTGATGACCAGCCTGCTGATGCTTTCCTTCATCGTGTTCGGCCTGTTCGGCTACAGGCAACTGCCCGTCTCGGCGCTGCCGCGTGTCGATTTCCCGACTATTTCCGTCAACGCGTCGCTGCCCGGGGCAAGCCCCGACACCATGGCTTCCGCCGTCGCCGGGCCGCTGGAGCGCGCCTTCGCCACCATTCCCGGCATCAATATGATGACCTCGTCGTCCGCGTTGGGGACGACCAACATCGTCATGCAGTTCGAGCTTGACCGCAACATCGACGGGGCGGCGCTCGACGTGCAGTCCAACATCTCCGCCACCTTGCGAAAGCTGCCGCAGACATTGCCGGCGCCGCCGAGTTTCCAGAAGGTCAATCCCGCCGACAGTCCGATCCTGTTCATCGCGCTCGTCTCCGACACGCTGCCGCTCTACAAGGTCGACGATTACGCGCAGCAGGTGTTCGCCGAGCAGATTTCCCAGATCGCCGGCGTCAGTCAGGTGCTGGTGTTCGGCAGCCAGAAATTCGCGGTCCGGATCGCCGTCGATCCGGACGCGGCCGCCGCGCGCGGGCTCACGCTTGCGGCCGTCGGCGCGGCGGTCGCCAACGCCAATTCCTCCACGCCCGTGGGCGCGCTGCTCGGCGCCAGACAGAACGTGACGGTCGACGCGACCGGGCAGATGCTGCACGCCGACCAGTACAAGGATCTCGTCGTCGCCTTTCGCAACGGCTCGCCCGTGCGGCTTGACCAGATCGCCCATGTCTATGATTCGGTCGAGAACAAGCAGATCGCGGCCTGGCGCGGCGACAAGCGCGCCATCGTGCTGGCGGTGTACCGCCAGTCCGACGCCAACACGGTGCAGGTGGTCGATAACGTCAGGGCGAAAATACCGCGTTACGAGGCGCAACTGCCGCCGTCCGTACAGGCCGAGGTGCTCAACGACCGCTCGGTGTCGATCCGCGATTCGATCGGCGACGTTCAATACACCCTGGCGCTGTCGATCGTCCTTGTCGTCCTGGTGATCTTCGTGTTCCTGAAATCGGCGGCGGCGACGCTGATTCCCGCGCTCGCGTTGCCCGTTTCGCTGATCGGCGCCTTCGCCTTCATGTATCTGTTCGGCTATTCCATCGACAACATCTCGCTGCTTGCGATCACGCTCAGCGTCGGCTTCGTGGTCGATGACGCCATCGTGATGCTGGAGAACATCACCCGCCATATCGAGGCGGGGATGAAACCGTTCGACGCGGCGTTGAAGGGGGCGAGCGAGATCGCTTTCACCATCCTGTCGATCACCTTCAGCCTTGTCGCCGTGTTCATTCCCGTGTTGCTGATGAGCGGCGTGGTTGGCCGCGTGTTCCGCGAATTCGCGGTCACGATCACGGTGGCGATCCTTGTCTCCGGCTTCGTCTCGCTGACGCTGACGCCGATGCTTTGCGCGCGCATCCTCTCCGCGCCCAAACATGGCGCGCAGGCCGGACTGTTCGCGCGCCTCTCCGATTTCTTCGTCGATGGGCTGGCGGGCTTCTATCGCATCACGCTCGATCTCGTGCTGCGGGCGCGCTTTCTCATGTTGCTGGTCACGTTCGGCACCGGCTGGCTCGCGATGTCGCTTTACGCCAACGTGCCGAAGGGCTTCTTTCCGCAGGAAGACACCGGCTTCGTGCGCGGCATAACGGAAGCCCAGTCCGATACGTCGTTTGCGGAAATGTCGCGCCGGCAGCAGATCGTCGTCTCGCTGATCCGCAACGACCCCGCGGTGGAACAGATCACATCAGCCGTCGGCTTCGGCGGCGCCAGCAACAAAGGCTTTCTGTTCCTCAAACTGAAACCGAAGGAAGAACGCGGGCCGATGTTCCAGGTGACGGGGCGCCTGCGCGCCGCCGTCTCCGTCATCCCTGGCATTCGCACACTGATGTTGCCGGTGCAGAACCTCGAATTCACCGGCGGGCGCATCGCGCGCGCCCAATATCAATACACGCTGCAATCGGGCGACCAGGACGCCCTGTTCGACAAATCGCCGATCATGGAGCGCGAGATCGCAAAGCTGCCGGGCCTGCGCGACGTCAACAGCGATTTACAGATCTCCAACCCGCAGACGCGCGTCGATATTGACCGCGAAAAGGCGGCCGCGTTCGGCGTCAGCGTCGACGCGGTGCGCTCGGCGCTGTATGACGCCTTCGGCAACAAGCAGATTTCCACCATCTTCACGCCCGCCGACGATTATCAGGTCATTCTGGAGGCGTCCGACGCGTTCCAGAACGACCCTGGAGCGCTGGGGCGCATCCGGGTCGCGGCCTCCTCGGGGGCGCTGGTGCCGATCGCCGAAGTGGCGACGCTCCGGCGCGCGGTCGGGCCGTTGCAGATCAACCGGCAGGCGCAGCAACCGGCGGTGACCATCTCTTTCAACCTCGCCCCAGACACCTCGCTGGGGCAGGCGATCGAGCAGATCCGCGCGCTGGAGCGCAAGATCAACCTGCCGGCCAATATCATCACCAATTTCGCCGGCAACGCGCAACTGTTCCAGCAAGCGCTGGCGGGGCAGGGCACGCTGCTGCTTGCCGCCGTGCTGACGATCTACATCCTGCTCGGCGTGCTGTACGAGAGCTACATCCACCCCATCACCATTCTCTCCGGCCTGCCCTCGGCCGGCATCGGCGCGCTGCTTGCGCTGCAATGGTTGCACATGGACCTCAGCGTCATCGCCATCATCGGCATTCTGCTGCTGATCGGCATCGTGAAGAAGAACGCGATCATGATGGTCGATTTCGCGCTGATCCGGCGGCGCGAGGGCGCGGATGCGGTCAGCGCGATCCGCGAGGCGGCGCTGGTGCGCTTCCGCCCTATCATCATGACCACGCTCGCCGCTTTGCTCGGCACGCTGCCGATCGCCTTCGGAACCGGCGCGGGCGCGGAATTGCGCCAGCCGCTCGGCATCGCCATCGTCGGCGGTCTATGCGTCAGCCAGGTGCTGACGCTCTACATCACGCCGGTGGTCTATATTTATCTCGACACGATCGATTCGTGGCTGGCCGGGCGGCGCCCGGCGCGTAAGCCCAAGCGGGCGGAGGCGCAGGCCGAACCGCTCGGCGCGCCGGCCGCCGCCGAATAAGGCCCTAACCCCAGGCGGCGTGCAGGAAGATTGCGACGATGATCGTGGCCCCCAAGCCGAAGGCGGCGCTGCGCGGCGGCTGGCGGTCGGCGAGATAGAAGGCCAGATGCGCCGCTCGCGCGACGAGAAAGGCGAGCGCCAGCAGGTTCGTCGTCCGGTTGTCGCCCAGCGAGAGATGCGAGATCACGACCGCCGCCGCGAAAGGCGGAAACGCCTCGAACGCGTTGAGATGGGCGGAATGGGCGCGCGCCGAGCGTCCGCTGAGCGCCTTGGCGTTGGCGCGGGTGTTGTTGGGATCGAGGCCCTTGACGAACGTGAACGCGACATAGGGCAGGAACGCGGCTGCGAATACGCACCAGAAGGCGATGGTCATGGAAGCGATCCTTGGAGTAAGAGGGGCGAAGGCCCATTAGCCGGGCGACGGGGGCGGGGATAGATGCGGGCCAGACTATGCCTCGCGGTCGTGGCGCTCGCGCTGAGCGGCGCCCGCGCGGCCGACGCTCCGCCCCTGTGGGGCCAGCCCTCGGTCGACGGCGGCAAATGCTGCGCGACGCTGTCGCAGGTGCGCGAGAATATCGACCGGATCGACCGCGAGATCATCGCGGCGATGGCCGAGCGCGGCAAATATGTCGCCGAGGCCGGCCGCTTTAAGAAAGACCCCGCCGCCGTGAGCGATCCGGCCCGAGTCGAGGCGATCATCGCCAGGGCGCGCGGTCTGGCGCAGGCGGCTCAGCTCGCGCCCGACGTCGCGGAGAAGACTTACCGCGCCATGATCGCCGCCTTTGAGGATTTCGAGCGCGCGGAATGGGTCAAACGGCACGCCGCCGCGCAATAATGAGCCAGGCGGTCACAAAGACAACACAAAGCGCCGGCTTGAAAGGGCCAGCCCCAGGGAGACCGGAATGAAACTTCGCTACGCCCTTGCCCTCGTCCTCGCGGTAGGATTCGCGCCCGCCGCGCGCGCCGAGTCCTTCACGCCCGCGCAGAAGCAGGATCTCGGACCGTTGATCCGCGACTATCTCGTCACCCACCCGCAAGTCCTGCGCGAGGCGATCGACGCGCTCGACAAGCGCGACAAACTGGCGGCCGACGAGGCCAGGCAGAAGGCGGTCGCCGATGCCAAGGGGACGATCTACCAGTCGAAGTTCCAGGCCGACCTCGGCAATCTCAAGGGCAATGCGACGCTGGTCGAATTCTTCGACTACAATTGCCATTACTGCAAAGGCGCGTTGCCCGACATTGCCAAGTTGATGAAGGACGACCCGAACCTTCACATCGTCCTGAAGGATTTTCCGGTTCTCGGCCCCGGCTCGGTCGAGGCCGCCCGCGTCGCCTCCGCCGTGCGCATTCAATTGCCCGGCGAGCGGTTCTGGGATTTCCACAGCAAATTGTTGAACCTGCACGGCCCCATCGGCAAGAAAGAGGCGCTCGGCGTTGCCAAGGAGATGGGCCTCGACTTGGCGCAACTTGAAAAGGATATGAGCTCCAAGGACATCGACGCCGGTTTGAAGGAGATCACCGGCATCGCCGACAGTCTCCAGATCAACGGCACCCCGACGTTCGTGATCGGCGACAGCGTCGTGGTGGGCGCGGTCGGCTACGACGAACTGAAGTCGAAGATCGACGCGGTGCATAAGTGCGGCAAGGCGATCTGCTGAACCGGGCGCCAGCTCGCTTTCGCTTTTAGATGAGCGGCGCGTCCTCTAAAAGGGGCGTCGCGCCGGGCGCGGCCGGCGCGATTCGCGATTTGGCGCCGCGGCGCGGGGGGCGACGATGAGTTTTTTTGAAGCTATCGTCATGGCCTTGCTGCAAGGCGTGACCGAGTTGTTTCCGATCTCCAGTCTCGGCCATGCGGTGATCTTTCCCCGCCTCGTCGGCTGGGGCGACCTGATCCATAACAAGGATTTTCTGCCCTATCTCGTCGTCATGCATCTGGGCACGGCGGTCGCGCTGTTCGTCTATTTCTGGAAGGACTGGATGTCGTTCCTGAATTCGGTCGTCAAAGCCGACAATCCGCGCGCCATCGCCGACCGGCGCATTTTCCTGTTCGTGATTCTCGCCACCCTTCCCGCCGTGGTGGTCGGCTTCGTGCTGCACAAGCCGCTGGAGGCCGCGTTCTCGAAGCCGTGGATCGTCGCCTTTGTGCTGATCCTCAACGGCGCGGTGCTGTATTTCTGCGACCAGATCGCCGGCCGTGGCGTCGGCAAGCTCGATCAGCTTAACTGGAAGGGCGCGCTGGCGATCGGCCTCGCGCAATGTCTCGCGCTGGTGCCGGGATTTTCGCGCTCCGGCTTGACGATTTCGGCCGGGATCGTCGCCGGCCTGAAGCACGAGGACGCGGCGCGGTTCTCGTTCCTGATGGCGACGCCGATCATTGTCGGCGCGGCGGTGCACGAGGCGCCCAAGCTGCTGCGGGAAGGCGCGACATTGGGCTTCGCCGCGCTCGTCTCCGGCGTGACGGCGGGCGTGGTCGCCTACGCCACCCTGGTCGTGCTGATGCGCTGGTTCCACGGCCACGAGTTAAACGCGCTGAAGCCGTTCGCTTATTACTGCGCGGTCGCGGGGCTGGCGAGCCTCGCGCTGATGATGGTGATTTAACCCGTTCAGCCGCCGGCGAAACTCTTCGGCGCCGGGCTGATCACCTCGACGCCGTCCTTGCCGATCTGCACCACCGCGAGCCCGCGTTCGTTGAAGCCGTTGGCGCGGAAGCGGAACACGCCGTCGGCGCCGTTGAAGCCGGACGCGTTGGCGAGCACCGAGGGTTTGAAGCGCTGGGCGTTCTGCGAATGGGCCAGCGCGGCCACCAGCGACACCGCATCGTAGGACAGCGTCGCCAGGCGCGGCGGGTCGGCGTCGTATTTGGCGCGGTAACGCTTTGCGAAGGCCGCGAAGCCCGCGTTTTCCGGTGTGGAATACCAGGCGCCTTGCAAAGCGGGGATCGCCGCGACGCGCGAGTCGTTCCAGACGCCCGTGCCCAGCAATTGCGCCTTCAAGCCGGCGCTGGCGAGCGAGGAGGCGACGCCGCCCAGCGCATCGGCCTGCTCCGGCAGGAACACCGCATCGACGTCGGGCGCGTCCTTCATGATTTGCGCCGCGGCGGCCGCCGCCTGACCCGGGGCATAGCGGACGACCGCGACCACATTGGCGCCGGCGCGCGTCGCCTCGGCCTTGAACTCCGTCGTGGCGACATTGGCGTATTCGTTCTGCGGCGCCAGAATCGCGAAATTCTTCTTGCCCTTGGAGATTGCGAAATCGACGATCCGGTCGACATAGGATTCGATCAGGAACGACAGCAGATAGACGCCGTCGGAGGCGGTCGTCGAATCGGTCGAGAACGCGATCATCGGCACGCCCGCCGGCTTGGCGGCCCCGCTGGCCTGCCGCACGTCGGCGGCGAACAGCGGCCCCAGAATGATCTCGGCCCCGGCTTTGACTTCCGCCTGCGCGGCCGTGCCCGCCGCATCGGGGCTGGAGCGGTCGTCCAGCACCATCAGCGTGATGTCGCCGGCGCCGCCGTCGAGCACCGCCATTTGCGCCGCGTTGGAGAGCGCCTGGCCGATGCCGCTGGGATTGCCGTTCTGCGTCAGCGGCAGGATCATGCCGACGCGCACCGCCCCGTTCCCATAGGTCTGGCCGACCGGCGCGGAGGGCGTCGCCATCGTCGGCGCATCAATCTTCGGCGTCGGGGCCGGCGTGTTTTCGGTGAAACTGCCCAAGCCCGGCGCATTGCAGCCGCTCAGCAGCGCGGCGAGGGAGATCCCCGCCCAAAGCCTAGCTGACATCGCCCGCTCAAGCGCGTCCCGCGCCCTCATGCGCCACTCCGTCTATTCATCGGCCATCGCGCACGACGCGCTGGGTTAGCGATGCCCTAGCACGTATCGACTGTCAAAGGGCGCGGAAGATGGTAAAGCGATGGCGGCGGTGTGGCCGTGCTGGCGCGGCGCGCGGAGCGTGGGTAAGGGCCTTTGATGAGCCGCTGGCCAAGTTTTCTCGCGCTGGGCGCCCGTCATGCGGCGCCCGCTCCCGCGCCCGGCCTCTACATCGTCGCCACGCCGATCGGCCATCTCGCCGACATCACTTTGCGCGCGCTGGAGATTCTTGCCGGCGTCGACCTCATCCTGGCCGAGGACACGCGCCATTCGCGCCGGTTGCTCGACCATTACGGCATCACCACGCACGTCAGCGCCTATCACGAGCACAATGCCGAGCGCGCGCGCCCGGCGCTGCTGGCGCGCCTCGCCGAGGGCCAGTCGCTGGCGCTGATCAGCGACGCCGGCACGCCGCTGATTTCCGATCCCGGCTACAAGCTGGTGGTCGAAGCCAAGGCGATGGGGGCGAACGTGCATCCCGTGCCCGGCGCCTCCGCGCTGCTGGCGGCGCTGGTGGCGGCGGGCCTGCCGACCGACCGTTTCCTGTTCGAGGGTTTTCTGCCGGCGAAATCCGAGGCGCGGCGGACGCGGCTCAACGCGCTCGCCGCGATCGAGGCGACGCTGGTGTTCTACGAGGCGCCGCAGCGGCTTGGGGCCAGCCTCGCCGATATGGCGGCGGAACTGGGGCCCCGGCCGGCCAGCGTCGCGCGCGAATTGACGAAAATGCACGAGACCGTGCGCTCCGGCCCGCTCGACGAACTCGCCTCATATTATGCCGAGGGCGAGGTCAAGGGCGAAATCGTCGTGGTGGTCGCGCCGCCGCCGGAACGCGCGGCGGTCGGTGCGGACATCGTGCGCGGCGAACTGGAGGCGCTGCTCGCCACCCACACCACCAAGGACGCGGCGGCTGTGATCGCCGCCCGTCACGGCCTGCCGCGTCGCGACATCTATGCGCGCGCGCTCGAACTGGCGCGGAGCAAGGCGCCGTGACGACGCTGCGCGAGGGCCATCGCATCGCCGCGCGCGCGTTCGGCCAGCGCGGGGAAGCCCAAGCCGCCGAATGGCTAGAGGCGCAGGGCTACAAGATTTTGGCGCGAAAATTCACCATTCGCGGCGCCGAGATCGACCTTATCGCGCAAGTCGGCGACACCATCGCCTTCGTCGAGGTTAAGGCGCGCGGGAGCGTCGAGGCGGCGCTCGGGTCGATCACGCCGGCCAAGCAACGCCGGCTCGCCCGCGCCGCCGCCGCCTGGGTGACGCGCAATCCTTACGCCGCCGTCGGCTACAATCTGCGCGGCGACGCGCTGGCGCTGGACGAGCACGGCGCGCCGCTCCATATCGAGGACGCATTCTCTTTGGATTTCGAGGATTGACACCGGCATGGCCCTGAAAGTCGCGGTTCAGATGGATCCGATCGAGCGGATCAATATCGCAGGCGATTCCACTTTCGCGCTGTTGCTGGAGGCGCAAGCGCGCGGCCATGCGCTGTCCTATTACACGCCCGACCGCCTGTCGCAGCTCGGCCGTGACGTCTTCGCCGCCGTCCAGCCGTTGCGGGTGCAGGACGTCGCCGGCGACCACGCCAGCCTCGGCACAGCCAAGCGGCGTAACTTACGCGAGTTCGACGTCGTGTTGCTGCGTCAGGATCCGCCGTTCGATCTCGCTTACGTCACATCGACGCATTTCCTCGACCTTCTCGCGCCGCACACGCTCGTCGTCAACGATCCCGGCGCCGTCCGCAACGCACCGGAAAAGCTGCTGGTGATGGAATTTCCCGACCTGATGCCGCCTACCCTCATCACCCGCGACCGCGCCGAGATCGAGGCGTTTCGCGCCCAGCACGAGGCGGTGGTGATGAAGCCGCTGTACGGTCACGGCGGTGCGGCGGTGTTCAAGTTAGGCCAGGCGGATTTCAACTTCGGCTCGCTGTTCGACCTGTTCTCGACCACCTTCCGCGAGCCCTGGGTGGTGCAGGAATTCATGCCCGAGGTGGCGCAGGGCGACAAGCGCATCATCCTGGTTGACGGCGTGGCGATGGGCGCGGTCAATCGCGTGCCGCAGAGCGGCGACATCCGCTCCAACATGGTGCGCGGCGGAAGGGCCGAATTGTCGCCGCTGACTCAGCGCGATCTGGAAATCTGCGAACGCATCGGCCCCGAGTTGAAACGGCGCGGTCTGGTGTTCGTCGGCATCGACGTGATCGGCGACCGCATCACGGAGATCAACGTCACTTCGCCGACGGGGCTTCGCGCGATCCGGCGGCTCGGCGGTCCCGACCTTGCGGCGGCGATCTGGGATGCGATCGAAGCCCGAGTGGCCGCCGCGCGATGAGCGCCGTCGTCGCCCGCAGCCGCGCGCCCAAGGCGCCGCCCGAGGATCTGACCGTCCACGCCGAAGCCTTGCGCGCTAGCCTGAGCGACGCCTGCCGCGAGGCCGGGGCGGACAATATCCGCTTTCGCAAGGAGGCGGCGCGAAAACTCGCTGAATTTCTCGCCGCGCAACGCGCGCAGGCGCGGGCGCGGCTGGAGGCTGGCGGGCGCGGCATGGCCTGCGCCGAATATCTGAGCCGGGTCGAGGATGTGATCATTGGCGCGCTGCACGAAAGCGTTGTGGCTAAACTCGCCGGCGAGGGCGCGAGGTTGTCGCCGCATTGCATCGTCGCGGTCGGCGGCTACGGGCGCGGCACGCTGGCGCCGGAATCCGACATCGACCTCCTGTTCCTGGCCGCCGACCCCTCCGACGCCCGCGTCAAATTCATCGTCGAGACGCTGCTCTATGTGCTGTGGGATCTGAAACAGAAAGTCGGCCACGCGACCCGTTCGGTCGAGGACTGCATCGTGCTGGCCCGCGCCGACATGACGATCCGCACTTCGCTGTTGGAGGCGCGGCCGCTCAGCGGCGACGCAAAACTGTTCGAGACGTTGCGGCGAAAATTCGAGGCGCAGATCGTCGCCAAGACGGCGGGCGAATTCGTCGCCGCCAAACTCGCCGAGCGCGACAAGCGCATCCAGCGCCAGGGCGAATCGCGCTATGTCGTCGAGCCCAACGTGAAGGAGGGCAAGGGGGGCTTGCGCGACCTCAACACGCTGTTCTGGATAGCCAAATATGTCTATCGCGTCGCCGACCCGGCCGAACTCGTCGGCGCCGGCCTGTTCACGGCGGAGGAGTTCCGGCTGTTCTGTCGCTGCGAGGAATTCCTCTGGGCGGCGCGCTGCCATCTGCATTTCCTGACCGGACGGCCGGAGGAGCGGCTGAGCTTCGACATTCAGCCGGCCATCGCCAAGCTGCTGGGCTACGCCTCGCGCGCGGGCCAGACCGACGTCGAGCGGTTCATGAAGCACTATTTCCTCGTCGCCAAGGACGTCGGCGATCTCACCGCCATCGTTTGCGCGGCGCTGGAAATGCGCCATACCAAGCGCACCCAGACCTTCGACCGCTTTCTGCAAAAGCTGCGTCGCCGGCCGCAGGCGGTGGCGGAGGCGCCCGATTTTCGCGTCGAGGTCGAGCGCATCAACGTCGTCTCGGAAGATGTGTTCGACAAGGACCCGGTCAATCTGATCCGGTTGTTTTGGGTCGCCGACCGTTCCGGCCTCAACGTGCATCCCGAGACGACGCGGCTGGTGACGAAATCGCTCAAGCGCATCAGCGCCGCCGTGCGCGCCGACCCCACCGCCAACCAACTGTTCCTCGAAATTCTCACCTCGCGACGTTCGCCCGAGGTGGCGCTGCGGCGCATGAACGAAGCCGGCGTGCTCGGCCGCTTCATCCCGGAATTCGGCCGCGTCGTCGGCATGATGCAATATTCGATGTATCACCACTACACCGTCGATGAGCATCTGTTGCGAACCGTCGGCGTGCTCAACCAGATCGAGACCGGGCGGCTGAAGGAGGATCATCCGTTGCTGACGGAGATCCTGCCCCATATCGTCCACCGCACCGCGCTTTATGTCGCCGCCTTCCTGCACGATATCGCCAAGGGGCGTGGGCAGGATCATTCGATCGCCGGCGCCGAGGTGGCGCGAAAACTCTGCCCGCGCTTCGGCTTGAACCCCGCCGATGCGGAGCGCGTGGCCTGGTTGATCGAGCAGCATCTCACCATGTCCGACACCGCGCAGCGGCGCGATCTGTCCGACCCGCGCACGGCGGAGACGTTTGGCGCCGTCGTGCAGACGATCGACCGGCTGCGGCTGCTGCTGGCGCTGACCGTCTGCGACATCCGCGCGGTCGGGCCGGGCGTGTGGAACGCCTGGAAGGGGCAGTTGCTGCGCAATCTGTTCTGGGAGACCGAGGTCAGGCTCGGCGGCGGCCATTCCGCCATCGACCGCAAATCGCGCGTCGCCGCCGCGCGCGACGCTTTGCACAAGGCGCTGCCGAACTGGTCCGATCCCGAATTCGAGGCCTATGCCTCGCGCCACTACCCCGCCTATTGGCTCAAAGTCGATCTGGCGCGCCAGATCGCCCACGCCGGCCTGTTCGCGGCGATGGAAAAGCAGGTGCGCTCACTGACGACGGAGATTTCGACCGACGCCACGCGCGGCGTGACCGAACTCACCGTGATCGCGCCCGACCATCCCCGGCTGCTGTCGGTGATCGCCGGCGCCTGCGCTTCGGCCGCCGCCAATATCGTCGAGGCGCATATTTTCACCACCACCGACGGCTTTGCGCTCGATTCGATCTTCATCTCGCGCGAATTCCCCGAGGATGCCGACGAGATCCGGCGCGGCCGCCGCATCGCCGACGTGGTGGAGAAATCCTTGCGCGGCGAGGTGCGGTTGCGCGACATCGTGCAGGATCGGCGCAAGCGCGAGCTACGCAAGAAGATCTTCGCCGTCGAGCCGGAAGTGGAGATCGACAACACGCTGTCGGGCCTCTACACCGTGCTGCAAGTCATCGCGCTCGACCGGCTCGGCCTGCTCTATGACGTGACGACGCTGCTGTCGCGTCTCAATCTCAACATCGGCTCGGCCCATATCGTCACCTATGGCGAGAAGGCGGCCGACGCGTTCTACGTCACCGATCTGACCGGAGCGAAGATCACCGCGCCGGCGCGCCAGGCGGCGCTGAAGCGACAATTGCTGGCGATTTTGCAGGGGGAATGACCCCGGCTTGATTTTTGTCGCGGCAGCCTAGATATCGCCGTGAGATAAGAGAGCCAGGATTGCCATGAACGATAGACAGCCGACCAACCCCGAGGCAAAGGGGCCGGAAGATATTGACAACAAAACAGAAACCGCCCCCGATCCGCATAGCGTGATCGAAAAGCTGGTTTCGGAAAACAACGAGCTGAAGGACCGTGCGCTGCGCGCACTTGCGGAAACGGAGAATATGCGGCGCCGTTCCGAGCGTGAGTCGGCCGACGCGCGCGCCTATGGCGTCACCAATTTCGCCCGCGACCTGTTGTCGGTGGTGGATAATCTCGAACGCGCGCTCGACCACATTCCCGCCGATCAACGCGCGGGCGCGAACGACGCGTTCAAGGCGCTGATCGAGGGCGTCGAACTGACCGGGAAGGAACTCGCCAGCGTGCTCGCGCGCCACGGCGTCAAGCGGCTCGATCCCCTGGGCGAGAAGTTCGATCCGAATTTCCATCAGGCGATGTTCGAGGCCCCGGACGGCGATATCCCCGCCGGCGCGGTTGCCCAAGTGATCCAGAGCGGCTGGAAGATCGCCGACCGCGTGTTGCGGCCCGCGCTTGTCGGCGTTTCCAAGGGGGCTGTGAAGACGGCGCCTATGGCGTAACCCGGCGCAATGTCAGGTTGAACCGGCCGCCCTCGGGCAGCAGGCTCGACGTGCCGCCGAGGATGCGGTCGATGCCGTGGAACGCGAGCCGCGATTCGGCGCCGAAGGTGAACACGTCGCCCGAGCGCAGCGGGAAGGCGCGCGTCGGCGCGTTGCGCGTCGCGCCGCCGATGCGGAACCGCGCCTCGTCGCCGAGCGAGATCGACA
>JANLPL010000381.1:0-3190 GCA_031367195.1 Bradyrhizobium sp. | reverse complement strand
CTCATGCTGACAGGTTATGTCGTCTTTCCCTCCTGGCGCGTCCTAATCGAAGCCCTCACAAATTCCACCATCCCGCCAGAACTCGTGAATATCCGCGATGGCCCATAAACCGAACGCGATGCGCTACTTTTGGAATTGCTGATCACTTGACCGCTTGACTTTTGTACTGGTAATCAGTATGCTATGAAGCAGCAATTCGATTGGCATACCCGAAAGGCGGAAACCAACCGGCGTGACCACGGTGTCACGTTCGAGCAGGGAGCCAAGGCGATTGCCGATCCGTTCGCGGTCGAGTGGATCGACGACCGGGAAGACTACGGCGAAGAGCGCGTCAATCTGCTCGGCATGTGCGAAGGCGCTCTCTTGCATGTGACCTATACAGAGCGCGGCGAGTGCATTTGGATTATTTCAGCCCGACGGGCGGAGCGACATGAACAAGATCATTACTTCCGCGAGAATTCAGGCTGACGGCACGGTCGTCGAGATTCTCGACGACGGCAGCGAGAGGCCGTTTCCCAAGACGCCCATGCGTCCCATGACCGAGGAAGAAATCTCGGCGGCGGCGGCGGCTGACCCCGATGCGCGTCCCATGACACCAGAGCAACTGGCGACGGCGAGGCGTATTCCCCGCATCAAGACCTTGCGCCGTGCGCTTGGCCTGACCCAAGACGAATTTGCGACACGCTATCACATTCCGCTCGGCACATTGCGGGATTGGGAACAGGGGCGCAGGGAACCCGATCAACCGGCGCGCGCCTATCTCAAAGTCATTGCCGCCGATCCCGAAGGCGTATCGCGGAGCCTCGCTTCCGGCCCCCGCTAAACGGTTTGGAATCGGGACCATGACCGACGACGGCGACATACAGGAAGATTGGAGAACGCCCGCCGACCGTGCGGGTGACATCGCGCAGGCAAAGGTGTTGCGCGAACAGGCTTGCAAGGGCGGTCTTCGCTTTGAAGTTTTCTTGCCGTCCGGTCTGGCGGAATGGGTGCTCGACTTCGTCGAGCGCGGAGTTTTTGTTGATCCCTCCGAAGCGGTTTTTGTCATACTTGGCGAGCACAAGGACTTGGAGCCGCACCGTGATCTTCGGACGGAGAGTCTGCGACGCTCCCTGGACGCCGCGGACAACGACCCCCGTACACCCATTCCTCTCGACGAGTTCAAAAAGAAGATGGCCGAGCGCATGGCGGAGACGCGCCCCGAACCCGCCGTGTGGCGCAAGAACAGCTACTCATAATCGTCGGCTATGCGTCTGAATTCTTCAGCCTGTAGTGCCGTAATTCGCGGCTTGACAAGACGCGTTTGGCCGTCGCGTAGCGCCGATCCGGCCGCTCCCGTCGATAGGCCGCCCAGCTTTGAGCATCGTCAATCGCAGGGCCGACTTCGATCATGGCCCCGTTCGTCGCATCCCGCACCGGCGGCGTGAGCAGCCGCCCGATATTCATATCGGCTTCAAAGAAGCGCGTCCGCGACGAATAGGGAACGTAGGGTAGTTTCCGCGTTTCGCGCCGAACCCGATAGACCGGCTCCGGCAGCGGAGCCATGCTCAGCTCGTACCAGATACCGCCCAACAGCCGCAGCTCGCGCTTGTCGCCGAGGGGCACATGTTCGACCGGCCGCGCGGGCTTCGCGCGTCGGGCGAGTCGCCGCGCCTTTTCCTCTGGCAGCTGATCCGTCCGGCAGAGAAGGCCGGTGACGGGATCGACATAGAGCCTCTGCCACCACAGGCCGCCATTGAACGGTATGCGCCAGCTCGACAGATTCCGGCGCGGCGTGACGGCGACGAAATCCCGCAGATGGCCGCGCACATGCTGTTGCACGGTGCTATCGACGCGCAAGTGCGCCGCGATTTCCGAATAAACCTTGTTCCATGGTCGTCCGACCTGGCCCTCAAGATAACGCCGCAGCGGAGCCAGGTTTTTATTGAGGACTTTGGTGTCGCCGCGTTCGGCGTTGCCGCGCCGCATGCCTTCGTGCTTCGGCAGATCATCGAGCGCGCGGCGTCGCCCTTTGCGGTTGCTGAAAGGCCTGATGCGTGGACGCTCGACGAGCACTTGCGCCATATCTTCACGCATGGCTGGCCTCCTTCGGTAAGGCGCGAACAGCACAAAAAGCCCGTTCGATCACAGGGATCGACGGAGCGCTCAGACCAGCAATAAGGGTAGGCAGTTCGTTTGTAAGGACGCGCTTTTCTAGCGGAATTCCGGGCGAAGTGTCAAGATTCAAACGGGCAGACGCGCCAACCTATCGGCAGTCGGACAACATCCGGGCCTAAACATGATGCGCCTACCGCGCCCGTTGCTCCCGCTTGCCGGTTGGTCTGGTTGTGGGAATGGTTTTCAAGACCTCAGTCGTCATCGAGCCGCCCGCCCGCCGACGCTTGAGCGCCGCTTGCATCGCGGCGGAACCGGCGACGAGCAGCTTGCCTGATTTCGGCGGATCGTTCGGCGATGCGGGTTCCTTATCGGGGGTCACGATTGCCGGAGCCTCTGGCGTTGGCGTTTTCGGTTTGTCGTTCGCTTCGGCCGCCGCGCGCAATTTATCTTGCTCCGCTCTCTCGGCTTTTTTCGCTCTCCGCGCGGCGTGGTTCTCAATCTGTCTCTTCGCCTGTTCGCGCGAATTATCGTTGACCTCTTCGTTGCTCGCCGAGCCGTCGAGATTGATCCGTGTCGGATAGCGCAAGATCGCTTGGCAATAGGAATACCGCATCTTCCAGGCCGCCAGCACGCCTGTCGCGTAGCCCACACTCCAACCGAATTCGTCAATCAGTCCTTGGCTCGCGCTGTTCGCGAGCAGACGAATTTCGTGTGATTTTAGCGGAAATGCCTTCGGCCACTTGGCGCGAAGAAGCTCGAATTTCTGAAACCCATCTTTAAAACCGCGCGCTCGCTCCGCTTTCTTGTTTGGGATGTTTGGCGTTTCCGTTGTCATGGACATAGTCTAAGCAGAAATCGGCAGGTTGACCAACGGATGGCGGGCTGATTCTGTAGACGCCTCGAATCGGGGTGGTTAGCATGACAGGTAAATCGCCAACAATTCCAAAAGTAGCGCATCGCGTTCGGTTTATGGGCCATCGCGGATATTCACGAGTTCTGGCGGGATGGTGGAATTTGTGAGGGCTTCGAGGAGGACGCGCCAGGAGGGAAAGACGACATAACCTGTCAGCATGAGGATATGGGCGAAGAAACT
>JANLPL010000403.1:0-5604 GCA_031367195.1 Bradyrhizobium sp. | reverse complement strand
GCGCCAGCAGTTTTCTCAGCCGGTCAATATCCGCGTTGGCCTCGCCGGCGTGGCGTTCCTGAAGGCGGCCGGGGAGATTCTGGCGGTGGACGGCGAGGCCCCCGACCTGCCGCTGACCGAGAACGGCTATCTCTATCTCGCCAGCGACGCGGGCGCGGAGATTTTGCGCGCCAATCATGCGGTGCAGGTGGCCGAAGGCGCGCAGGTCGCGCTGCTGACGCCGCGGGAGACGCAGGCGCGTTTTCCCTTTCTCGCGCTCGACGGCGTGGCGCTCGCCTCGCTGGGGCTCGCCGGCGAAGGGTGGTTCGACGCCTATGCGCTGATGCAGGCGTTCCGCCGCAAGGCGCGCAGTCTGGGCGCGACCTACGTGCAGGACGAAGCCGTCGGGTTCGAGCGGGAGGGCGCGCGCGTGACCGCCGTGCGGCTGGCGAGCGGGCGGCGTGTCGCTTGCGGCGGGTTCGTCAACGCGGCGGGGGCGTCGGGGGCGGCGCGGATCGCGCAGCTTTTGGGCGTGGCGATCCCAGTGGAGGCGCGCAAACGCTGCGTGTTCGTGTTCGAGGCCAAACGGTTAAGCGACCGGTTTCCGCTGCTGATCGACCCGAGCGGGGTCTATGTGCGGCCGGAGGGACGCCATTTTCTCGTCGGCGGGCCGGCGCCGGAGCCAGACCCCGACACCCAGGATTTCGAGGTCGACTGGCCGCAATTCGAGGAGATTCTGTGGCCGGCGCTGGCCGCCCGCATCCCCGCCTTCGAGGAGTTGAAGCTCGTGCGCGCCTGGGCGGGGCATTACGATCTCAACATCTTCGATCATAACGCGATCGTGGGCAAGCTGCCGGGCTTCGACAACGCCTATCTCGCGGCGGGGTTCTCCGGGCACGGCGTGCAGCAATCGCCCGCCGTCGGCCGGGGGCTGGCGGAGTTGATCGCCCACGGGGGCTACCGCGCGCTGGATCTCTCGGATTTCGCCTATGAGCGGATCGCGGCGGGGCGGCCGCTGTTGGAGCGCAACGTCATTTGAGCGGAGACTCCTCGACCGCGACGAGCGGCGCGAGGTTGAGCGTGCAGAGGAAACTGCCGACGCCGCCGGCGGCCAGAATCGCCGCCATCGGCGCCGCCGTGCCGTCGGCGAGCCAGCCGACCAAAGCGGCGCTGAAAATGCCGCTGCCGTAATGGAATGCGCCGACGAAGGCGGAGGCGCCGCCCGCGCGATGCGGGAAGGCGGCCAGCGCGCCGGCGACGGAATTGGCGACGATGAAGCCCGATGAGGCGCCATAGACCACGATGGCCGCCACCAATCCGTAAAAGCCGCCCCAGCCGGTGCGCGCCTCCAACAAGGCGACCAGCCCGGAGGCGGCGGCGGCGCCGGCGCCGAACCGGCACAGCAGATCGCCGCCGAACCGCATCACCAGCCGCGTGTTGATGAGATTGACCGCCATGATGCCCAGGATCGGCAGCGCGAAGAACAGGCCGAACCACTCGGGCCGGACGTGGTAATACTCGATATAGGCGAACGGCGAGGCGGCGATATAGGCGAAGATGCCGCCGTAATAGAACCCGCCGATGGCGGCAAAGCCGAGCAGACGGGAATCGCGCGCGAGCGTGGCGTAGGCCCTGAACGCCGCGCCGAGCGGCTGGCGTGAGCGGCGTTCGGCGGGCAGGGTCTCGGGGAGCGCCGCCAAGGCGGCGAGCGCGGCCAGGCCGAGGCCCATTAGCGTCCAGAAGATCGCCCGCCACGAGGCGAGGCCAAGAATCTGACCGCCGACGAAGGGGCCGGCGAGCGGGGCGATCGCCATCACCGTCATCAGCGTCGAAAGCATTTGCGCCGAACGTTCGCGCGCATAGAGATCGCGCACCATGGCGCGCGCCAGCACCGGCCCGGCGCTGGCGCCGACGGATTGCACGACGCGCCAGCCGATCAACTGCAACGCCGTCGTCGAGGCGCCGCAGCCGGCCGAGCCGAGCACGAATAGTATGAGGCCGGCGGCGACCGGCAGGCGGCGGCCGTAACGGTCGCCGATCGGCCCCCACATCAACTGCCCGAAGCTGAAGCCGATGAGGTAGCTCGACAAAGTGAGCGCCATCTCGTCCGGCCCGGCCTGCAACGCCCGGCCTAAGGTGGGCAAAGCGGGCAGGTAGAGGTCGGTCGAGAGCGGGCCGAACGCCATCAGGGCGCTGAGGATCAGCAGCGTGCGGACGGTGGTCGAAGTTCTGGCGATCACTTGCCGACGCGCGCCTGCAATTGCGCGGGATAACGCGCGCCCTGCGGCTCGATGCCGGCCAAAGCGGCGGCGATCTCGGACAAGTCGGCGGCTTCAAGTTCGACATCGGCCGCGCCGAGGTTCTCCTCCAGCCGATGCAGTTTGGTGGTGCCCGGGATCGGGACGATCCACGGCTTTTGCGCCAGCAGCCAGCAAAGGGCGATCTGCGAGTTGGTCTTTTTCAGCCGCGCCGCGACGGCGCTGAGCGCATCTACGAAGCGTTGGTTGGCGCGGCGGTTCTCTTGCGAGAAACGCGGCACGATGTTGCGGAAATCGGTCTGGTCGAAACTCGTCGTCGCGTCGATGGCGCCGGTGAGGAACCCCTTGCCGAGCGGGCTGAACGGCACGAAGCCGATGCCGAGTTCCTCCAGCACGGGCAGAATAGTCTGTTCCCGCTCGCGCCACCAGAGCGAATATTCGCTTTGCAGCGCCGCCACCGGCAGCACCGCATGGGCGCTGCGGATCGAGTCCACGCCCGCTTCCGACAGGCCGAAATGCTTGACCTTGCCTTGCGCGATCAGGTCTTTGACCGCGCCCGCCACGTCCTCCATTGGCACGGCGGGATCGACGCGGTGCTGGTAGAACAGATCGATCCGGTCGGTCCTGAGCCGCTTCAGCGAGGCCTCGGCGACCGCGCGGATGCGCTCGGGGCGGCTGTCGAGGCCGGCTTTCGAATCGCCGTCGCGGGAGCCGAATTTGGTGGCTATGACGACTTCGTCGCGGAACGGCGCCAGCGCTTCGCCGACCACTTCCTCGTTGAGGAACGGCCCGTAGCACTCGGCGGTGTCGAACAAGGTGACGCCCTTTTCATAGGCGGCGCGGATCAGGCGGATCGCGGCTTGCCTCTCCGTCGCCGGACCATAGCCGAAGCTGAGCCCCATGCAGCCGAACCCGATCGCTGACACTTCGAGGCCGCCGCGGCCGAGAACGCGTTTTTTCATGTCCGTCTCCTTACGTCCTGGGTCGGCCTGAATCCAGGCGAGACATTGCGGTAGTGGTCAAGTTTGTATTTCGGAATCGACCCAAAGGGGACATTCGGTCGATGGTCGCGACGACGCTCGGTAGTATTACGCCAAACATTTCGCGCCGAAGCCGCGTTGGCAACGCCGTTGTGCTAATGCTGGTCTAATAAGCATAGCGGCGGAGCTGCTTATGACCCAAACCCGTAAGCTCGTGGCGATCTTGGCATCCGATGTCATCGGCTATTCGCGTCTTGCGGGGGCGGACGAAGATCGCATCCTGGCGCGGCTCCGGGCGCTGCGAAGCGACCTGATCGATCCGACGATCGCCGTGCACAACGGCCGAGTCGTCAAGCGCACCGGCGACGGTTCGATCGTCGAATTCCACAGCGTCGTAGATGCGGTGCGCTGCGCGATCGAGTTACAAAGCGCCATGGTCGAGCGCAACGCCGGCGTGCCCGAGGATCGTCGCATCGTCTTTCGCATCGGCATACATCTGGGCGATGTCGTCGAAGAGGCCGACGGCGACCTGATGGGCGACGGTGTCAATATCGCCGCGCGGCTGGAGGGCATCGCGGCGCCGGGCTCGATCTGCCTTTCCGAGGACGCCTACCGCCAAGTGAAGGCGCGACTCGATCTGGCTGTCACCGATCTCGGCCCGATGCAACTGAAGAACATCGCCGACCCGATCCGCGCCTACTCGTTGCAAGTCGGCCCGAGCGCGACCAAGGCCGTCCCGCGACCCGAACCGGCTGCGCCGACAAGCGTCGGGAAGTGGTCAGCGGTCGCGGCGTTGGTCCTCGCCGTCATCGTCGGCGCGGGCTGGTGGGGCTGGAATTTCCGATCCGTGGCGATTTCCGGTCCGCCGACGATCGCCGTGCTTCCATTGGCCAATATGAGCGGCGATCCGGGCCTGCAATACATCGCCGACGGGACCACGGAGAATCTGATCGCCACTCTCTCGCGATCGCCGCAGATCAAGGTCGTCGCGCGCACCTCGACGGACGCTTACAAGGGCAAATCCGTCGATATCCGGCAGATCGGCAAGGAGCTAGGCGCGCGCTACGTCCTGGAAGGCAGCGTGCAGAAGAGCGCCGACAAGTTGCGGATCGTCGCGCAATTGATCGACGCGCGCAACGGCGCGCACGTATGGGCCGAACACT
The DNA here is from genome assembly GCA_031367195.1 of Bradyrhizobium sp. GTDB lineage: Bacteria > Pseudomonadota > Alphaproteobacteria > Rhizobiales > Beijerinckiaceae > Roseiarcus. The sequence continues at coordinate 1,224 of JANLPL010000403.1, read as the reverse complement.
TCGATCGCCAGAGCAGCGATCCGCTGGCGCTGCAGGACGAAGTTACCGATAGCATCGTCAAGACGTTGGCCGGCGACGCGGGCATAATAAAGAAGAAGCAATATGAGGACGAGTGGGGGAAGGACACCGCGCGGCTCGACGAATGGGACTATTACCTTCGTGGTCATGAGTTATACTTTAAGTTCAACAGAGACGACTTGGACAAAGCAGTCCAAATTTGGGAGGAAGGCCTGAGGAAATACCCCAATTCTGCCCTGCTCAAGGTCAAGCTTGGGTGGGCCAGCTATTTGCGGTGGCTAAACGGCTGGACAGCAGACGCTGAACGGGAAGGTCAAACGGCTATTCGGTACGCACAGGAAGCGCTGGCAGCGAACCGGGCGTCGCCCCTGGCAGTGGGGGTCGCGCACCATTTGCGCGGAGCTCTCTATGGCGACCTTGGCGGCGACTACGAGCGAGCCGTGAGCGAATTTAGGCTTGTGCTCAGACTCATGCCATCCGACATGGCCCCGAAAGCAGACTTTGCCTTCTATCTGATCGCAGCGGGGAAGCCGGACGAGGCCATAGCATCATTGGATTGGCTCGGGCCGGAGGCGGCGAGAGATCAATTGGGGTCGCTGGGCTTTTACTATTTGGGATTGGCATATTTTGTCAAGAAGGACTACGCGAAAGCCGTTGAAAGCTCCCGAGGACTTCCGCCCACCCAGATCTCCGTCCAAGGCCTCGCTATTCTCGCAGCGAGCTATGCTCAGAATGGCCAGATCGGAATGGCGAAAGACACCGTAAAGAAATTACTCGAATCCAACCCTTCGTATACGATAGATGTTTTTAAACGCGGCATGATTCCCGACAAGGAGGCGCTCGGGCGGCTGACTGATGGTCTGCGACAAGCCGGCCTTCCGGAAATCTGAGGGCCGCCATTTGGGGTCGCCGAGAAAGTCTGACGATCGGGGCGAGGAGTAGCGATCGTACGTCTACTGTGATGACGGAGCAAGGGACCTCCCATCCGGCCGCTCTCCGCCCAAACCTGAAGTTCAAAACGACGCACTACCCGCGGCGTCGCGATTAGACAGATCATTCCGCACCGGGCTATGACTTCATGTCACCAATGGGGTTGGGGATGCGCCGCGAAGACATCAGCGAGATCTCGCCAGCGGGGCGTTGCTTCGCGTGCTGGCGGACTGGTGCGATTCGTTCGAGGCAATCACCTCTATTTCCCTAGCCGGC
>JANLPL010000401.1:0-5955 GCA_031367195.1 Bradyrhizobium sp. | reverse complement strand
CGATCCGGTCGGGGTTGGCGACCTGGCGAAGCGTATCGCCCCGGTGGCCCTTTTGACCGCCGCTCGATTGGCCCGAGCCGTACGCAAGCTGCCAAGAATGCGCGGCCTCTTCTTCAATCCGTCGCTCGACGGCGGTTTCGAACTGTTGGAGCTGTCCAACCCCAGCCGCCGCCGAAGCTCGGCGTTCTCCGCTCGAAGCGCTTCGATCTCGCGCTTCAGAGACGCAATCAGCTGTTCGACTTCGGAAGCAAGCATTCCCCCCTTGAGTCAGAAAACGACCGCAACGTCGCCCCCAAGCGTCCCCCCTCAACCCATTTCCGTCCGACTGTGACTTTGCGGACTCACCACGGCTTGGGTGTTACCGCCGATTGCGGCACCATTTCTATTGCCTTGAATTTGCTAACGACTTTCGTTTCAGCCCCAAAAATCCGCGCATAAGGAAAAGACCGGCCACGTCAAAAAAGGAGCCGGTCACATGGTACAGCAAATGCAACTCCCCTCCGCCCGTCAAGCCATCACGCGCACCCTGCGCAAGCGCGCCTTCGACATCTTCCTCGCCGTCGCCCTCGCGCTGATCTTCGCCCTGCTGGTCGACGCCTGGCTGCACGCCCCCGTCGCCCTGCCCGCCTGCGAGGCCCCTCTCCACTTCGCCGTGCCCAAGGCCGCGCCGCGCTGCCTGACCCATCCGGCGCAGTTTCCCGCGTGACATCGCCAGCGACGCCTCGCGCGTCCGGACGGGCCACCACTTCCGCGAAAGGGGCGAGGGGGCGGCGTGAGCCGCGCTAAACTTTCGTAGGGCTTTGCTAAATCGCCCCGGCCTGATGTTGTCGCGGCGGCAAAATGGGGGAACGCATTGGGGGGCGCGCCGAAAACTGCGGGGTCGGACGACACTTTCGCCAAGCTCATGCGCGTCAACGCCTGGGTGCGCGGCGCGAGGCCGGCGTTTCGCCTGAAGGAATATGGCGTCTGGCGCAGCTGGAGCTGGGCGCAGGCCTATGAGGAAACGCGCGCGCTGGCGCAAGGCCTGGCCGATGTCGGTCTCGCCAAGGGCGACCGCGTCGCCGTGGCCGGGGCCAACCGGCCAAAGCTCTATTGGACGATCACGGCGGCGCAGATGCTCGGCGCGATCCCCGTGCCACTCTATGCCGACGCGGTGGCCGACGAGATCGCCGGCGTGCTGGAACTGGCGGGCGCGAAATTCATCGTCGCGCAGGATCAGGAGCAGGTCGATAAGTTGCTGTCGATCCTGCCCCGCCTTCCCGGCGTCGAACGCCTGCTGTACGAGGAGCCGCGCGGGCTCGACGACTACGACGATCCCCGTCTCGGCGCGCTCGATGCGGTGTTTTCGGCCGGGCGCGCGCGGCTCGCCGACGCGGACGCCGCCCGGGCGATGGACGCCCGCATCGACGCCGGAGAGGGCTCCGACCCCAGCGTGATCCTGTTCACGTCGGGCACCACCGGGCGCTCCAAGGGCGTCGTGCTGACCGGCGAGCGCTGCATCGCCGCCGCGCGCGACACGGTGGCGTTCGACAATCTGACCGACCGCGACGAGGTGCTGGCCTATCTACCGCTGGCCTGGGTCGGCGACCATTATCTCAACTACGCGCAAGGCTATGTCGCCGGCTTCTGCATGGCCTGCCCCGAGAGCGCGGCGACGGCGGCGGCGGATTTGCGCGAAATCGGGCCAAGCTACCATTTCGCGCCGCCGCGCGAGTTCGAGGCGCTGCTGACCCGCGTGATGATCCGCATGGAGGACGCCAGCCGTTTCAAGCGCTGGTTGTTCCGGCATTTCATGGGCGTCGCGAAGAGCTGGGGCGAAAGAATCGTCAACCGCGAGCCCGTGCCGTGGCCCGCCCGGTTGCACTACGCGCTGGGGCGGTTGTTGATCTACGGACCGTTGAAGAACACGCTCGGCTTCACCCGCATCCGCGTCGCCTATACCGCGGGCGAGGCGATCGGCGCCGACCTGTTCGCGTTCTACCGGTCGCTGGGATTGAACCTGAAACAGCTTTACGGCCAGACCGAGGCGTTTCTCTATGTGACTGCGCAGGCCGACGGCGCGGTGCGCTCGGACACGGTGGGGCCACCGGCGCCGAACGTGCAGTTGCGGCTGTCAGCTGAGGGCGAGGTGCAGTTCAAATCGCCGGGCATGTTCGTCGGCTATTTCCAGGAGCCGGAAAAGACGGCCGAGGCGCTGACGCCGGACGGTTTCGTCAAGACCGGCGACGCCGGATTGTTCGAGCCCGACGGGCAGTTGAAGATCGTCGACCGCGCCAAGGACGTCGGCCGGCTGGCCAACGGTCAGTTGTTCGCGCCCAAATATATCGAGAACAAGCTCAAATTCTTCGCCGACATCCGCGAGGCGGTGGCGATCGGCCACGGCCGCGAATTCGTCACCGTGATGCTCAATATCGAACTGGCGAGCGTGGGCAACTGGGCCGAGCGCAACGGCGTCGCCTACGCCTCGTATCAGGATCTCGCCGGCCATCCGCAAGTGGCGAAGGTGATGGGCGCGCATGTCGAGGCGGTCAATCGCGCGCTGGCCCAAGAGCCTGCGATGGCGGGCGCGCAAATCCGGCGCTTCCTTATCCTGCCCAAGGAACTCGACGCCGACGACGGCGAGCTGACGCGCACGCAAAAGGTGCGCCGCCGCTTCATCGCCGAGCGCTACGCGCCGCTGGTGGAGGGGCTCTACAGCGACGCGGCGGAAGCGGCGATCTCGGCGGAAATCACCTACGAAGACGGCCGCAAGGGCCGGCTCGAAGGGCGGTCGCGCATCCAGGAGGCGCCGATCTTCGGACCCGCTTCGCCTCGCGCGAGGGCGGCATGAGCCCGCTGCTCTCATTGCAGAATGTTTCGCTCTCGTTCGGCGGCGTGCGCGCGATCTCCGATGTTTCGTTCGACATTCGCGAGGGCGAGATTCGCGCCATCATCGGCCCCAATGGCGCCGGCAAGACGTCGATGCTGAACGTCATCAACGGGTTTTATCATCCGCAGGCGGGCCAGATCACCTTTCAGGGCAAGACCCGCGCGCGGATGCGCCCGCATGAAGCCGCGACCCAGGGCATCGCCCGCACGTTTCAGAATGTCGCGCTGTTCAAGGGCATGACGACGCTCGACAACATCATGACCGGGCGCGGCCTGAAGATGCACAAGGGCCTGTTCTGGCAGGCGCTGCGCCACGGGCCGGCGCTGGCCGAGGAGATCAAACACCGCGAGTTCTGCGAGGAAATCATCGATTTTCTCGAAATCGAGGCGATCCGCAAGACGCCCGTCGGCAAGCTGCCTTACGGCTTGCAGAAGCGGGTCGAATTGGGCCGCGCGCTGGCGATGGAGCCCAAACTGCTGCTGCTAGACGAGCCGATGGCCGGCATGAACCGCGAGGAGAAGGAGGACATGAGCCGCTTCATCGTCGAGGCCAACCGGCGGCTCGGCGCGACGATCGCGCTGATCGAGCATGACATGGGCGTGGTGATGGACTTGTCCGACCGCGTCGTCGTCTTGGAGTACGGGCGAAAGATCGCCGACGGGACGCCCGACGAAGTCAAGGCCGACAAAGGCGTGATCGCGGCCTATCTCGGCGTCGCGCATTGAGGCTGACATGAACCCGCTCTACGCCGTCTTCGTCGATCCCTTCTTACAAATGGCGGCCGCGCCCGATCTGTTCGCGCAGACGATCTGGACCGGCTTTGTCGGCGGCGTGCTCTATTCGTTGATCGCGCTCGGCTTCGTGCTGATCTACAAGGCCTCGGGCGTGTTCAATTTCGCGCAGGGCATCATGATGGTGTTCGCCGCGCTGACGCTGGTCGGCCTGCATGAGAAGGGGCTGCCGGCCTGGCTCGCGCTCGCGCTGACGGTCGCGGTGATGTACGGCCTGGCCTTCGGCGTCGAGCGCATCGTGCTGCGGCCGCTTGTCAACCAGCCCGACATCATCCTGCTGATGGCGACATTCGGGCTCACTTATTTCCTGATCGGTTTCGGCCAGTTCGTGTTCGGCGGCAATCCCAAGCAGATGATCACCAGCGAACTCGGCCTGCCCTCGGGGGCGATCGATTTGCATATTCTGCGCGGCACGGTGACGCTGCAAAAACTCGACATCGCGGCGGCCGTGGTCGCACTGCTGATGGTGGCCGCCCTGGGGATATTCTTCCAGAAAACCCGGATCGGCCGCGCTTTGCGCGCGGTCGCCGACGATCATCAGGCGGCGCTGTCGGTCGGCATTTCGCTGGAGCAGATCTGGGTCGTCGTCTGGTTCGCCGCCGGCGTGGTGGCGCTGGCGACGGGGATCATGTGGGGCGCGCGCTCCGACGTCTCGTTTGCGCTACAGGTGGTCGCGCTGAAGGCGCTCCCCGTGCTGATCCTGGGCGGCCTGACCTCGATCCCCGGCGCCATCGTCGGCGGCCTCATCATCGGAATCGGCGAGAAGCTTGGCGAGTTCTACTGGGGGCCGCTGTTGGGCGGCGGGATCGAGCGCTGGCTTGCCTACGCCATCGCCCTCGCCTTCCTGCTGTTCCGGCCGCAGGGTCTGTTCGGCGAGAAGATCATCGAGCGGATTTAGCGCTTAGCGGTCCGCCGCGCGCCGGCGACGCAGACGAGCACTGCGCCCGCCACGGCGAAGGTTGCAACGCTTATCGTTTCGCGCAGCAGCAGCGCCGAGAGCACGAGTCCGAAGAAGGGTTGCAACAACTGCAACTGGCCAACTGTCGCGATGCCGCCGAGCGCCAAGCCGCGATACCAGAACACGAAGCCGATCCACATCGAGAACACCGAGACATAGCCAAGGCCGACCCAAGGCGCCGCGGCGGTCGGCCATTCCGCAGGTCGCAGCACAAAGGCCGCGATCACGCTGAACGGCAGGCCGAGCACGAGCGCCCAGGAGATCACCTGCCAACCGCCCAGTTTTGGCGTCAGCCGCGCGCCCTCGACGTATCCCAGGCCAGCGGAAATCACCGCCCCCGCCATCAGCGCATCGCCCGCCGCCTCGCCGCCGCGCGAGCGCGCCGCCGCAAAACCCGCGACGCAGGCCGCGCCCGCGATAGCAAAGGCCCAGAAACGCAGGGGCGGCCGCTCCCCCGCGAGCCACACGCTGAACAGCGCCGTCGTCAGCGGCAACAGGCCGATCCAGATCAGCGAATGCGCCGAAGTGATGCGCGCCACCGCCAGCGCCGACAACAGGGGAAAGCCGAGCACGACGCCGGCCGCGACCAGGACCAGACGCGGCCAATCGCCGGGGCTGGGCCGCGCCGCGCGCAGGAGTTTGAGCGTCGCCAGCCCCAACGCGCCCGCGATCGCCGCGCGCGCCGCCGTCAGGAAGAAGGGATCGAAACCGGCCACGGCCGCGCGCGTCGCCGGCATCGAGGCGCTGAAGATCAACATGCCGAGAAAGCCGTTGCCCCAGGCCTGCGCGACGCTCGTCGTCGGTTTTGTCATCTCCCCGACCTAGCGCAAAACTATCGCGGAGAGAATGCGCTATCGGCGGCGAACATCGCATGCGCCTCCGCCACCGCCTCGTCGAGCCGTCGCCCCTCGCGATAGCCGACCAGCCCTTCGGGCCGCGTCACGCCGGCGGCGAGCCGCGCGCAGGGTTCCGGCGCGCCGAGCACGGTGCGGACAGGAATGCGCTCGGCATAAACGGGGAGCGCGCAATCCTCCTCGTCGTCGCCGATTCCCTTGGCGCGGATTTTCGCGCTGGCCTGTTCGATCTCCATGCCGACGAAGCGCGTCGCCTTGATCTCTTGAGCGGTCGGCGCGCGCAGATGGTCGGTGCGACCGGGATAGAAGCGATCGACCATGGCGCGGATCGCGCGGGCCTTCTCGTCCTCGTCGTCAATCAACCGGGCGTGGCCGAACGCCATCGCCGCGCGATAGTCGGCGGAAGGGTTGAAGCCGCTGCGCGCCATCACGAGACTGTCGAGATGGGCGACCGTCAGACAGACCGGCTCGCCCTCGGACTGG
>JANLPL010000288.1:0-3798 GCA_031367195.1 Bradyrhizobium sp. | reverse complement strand
CGCCCCAATCAGCGCTTCGAGCCTCTCGCGTTCCCGCGCGTTCAATTTCACCACGTACTTCTTGACCCCCGTGCCCGTCCCTGCCACGAATCACCTCCAGCCTCGCCCCAGCGGCGCAGTCACACAGATTCAGAGATGCTCATAAATTTCAAGGACGCCGGTGACTAGACCTGGTTGGTCGTTGGCGTGGTGAAGCGGAGAGGAAGGAGCAGCGGATCGATCGGGTCGCTCTCGCCTTCGAAGCGGGTCGCGACGGTTTCTGGCTCGCGCGATGGCTGCAACAGCGGGGCATCGAGACCTATGTAATCCATTCGACGAGCGTCGCCGTCACACGCGAGCACCGACGGGCGAAGACCGACCGGCTAGATTCGGCGATGCTGATGCGCGTATTTCTCGGTTGGTTGCGCGGCGAACGAGGTCATTGCCGAATGGTCGCAATTCCGACCCTGGAGGAGGAAGACGCCAAGCGGCCGAGCAGAGAGCGAGAAAGTCTAGTTGGCGAGCGGACGCGGGTTATCAATCGAATGAAGGGTGCGCTGGCGCGGCTGGGGATTCGCGGCTTCAAGCCGGAGTTGCAGCGGGCGCCGAAAGAGTTGATCGCTTTGCGTACGCCGGAAGGTCGGCCGCTTCCACCGAACCTGCTGGAAGAGATGCAACGCGAGATGGCGCGGCTCGCCCTGATCCGGGAACAGATCGCGGCCATCGAACAGGCGCGACTTGCACGGTTGCAGCAAGCGCCCCCGTCGCGCCCGAACGGGATGGTCGCGCTCCTGGCCAGGGTTATCGGGATCGGAGTGGAGACGGCCGACATGTTGGTTCACGAGGTGCTGAGCCGCAATCTGCGGGATCGTCGGGCGGTGGCCCGGTATGCCGGCTTGACAGGTTCTCCCGACGAAAGCGGCTCAAGGCGACGGGAAAAAGGGCTTGCCAAGGCGGGCAATGCCCGGGTGCGCCGTGGATTGATCCAACTCGCATGGCGATTCCTGATGTTCCAGAAAGATAGCGGGCTGGCGCAGTGGTACCGGACCCGAACGGCTCAGGGGGCGCGCAAAACGACGATGATCGTGGCGCTCGCGCGAAAGCTGCTGATCGCGTTTTGGCGTATGGTGACAGTCGGCGAAATCCCAGCCGGTGTCGCGCTGCGACCGGCAATGTGAGCAAGTCCAAGACGCCAGACAGGAGACACGTACTTTGACGGCCGATCACCACGTTGCGACAGACCGTCGATGCTGATCCGAGGTGGCGGGAACCCGAGCTACGCTCTGGCTTCGACGCCGTAGGGAGAATGGGCCTGCCGCTTCGGAGCCTCGCCCCCGAAGCGAATGTCTGCTTCATGGTTTGGATCCTGCGAGGGTCCGACCGAATACAAGGTTGCGGCGCGATGCTTTGCGCCTCACGGCGGGCTCCCCTCGGCTCAGAACTTTTTAGGAGAACCGCATCGAGACGCCTTGACAGAAGGACTCCCATACAAGGGCGTAGCCCGACCGGAGGAGCGGCAGCGGCGGCGCGCGGAAAAACTTCCCCGCCCGACGGCGGGGCGCGGAACGGGTCCCTGTCGCAAACGGCGGAAGGTTCAGGAGCGGTTTTTGAACCGCCAACTCGTATTGCCGGTCTCGACGATGTCGCAGTGGTGCGTCAGTCTGTCGAGCATGGCGGTCGTCATTTTGGCGTCGCCGAACACTTGCGGCCAGTCGGCGAAGGCGAGATTGGTGGTGATCAGCAGCGAGGTGTTTTCGTAAAGCTTGCTGATGAGATGGAACAACAATTGGCCGCCAGGCTGGCTGAATGGGAGATAGCCGAGTTCGTCGATGACGATGAGATCGTAGCGCAGCAGGTTTTCCGACAATCGGCCCGAGCGTCCGGCGGCCTTCTCCTGTTCGAGCTGATTGACGAGATCAACCAAATTGAAGAAGCGCCCCCTGGCGCGTGCGCGAATGACCGCCGAGGCCACGGCGATGCACAGGTGGGTTTTGCCCGTGCCGGTTCCGCCTATGAAGATCGTATTGCGCTTGGCGTCGAGGAAGGCGCCGGAGGCGAGTTCGCGCACCTGGCCTTCGTCGATCGGCGTGTCCGCGAAGACGAACTTGTCGATATCCTTGAGAACCGGGAACTTCGCGCCCGCGATGCGATAGCTGATCGAACGCGCCTGCCGGTGAGTACGCTCGGCGCGGATCAGGCTGGCGATCAGCGGGTAAAGCTCGTCGCGCCGGGCGATACCCTTGGCCTTCGACCTCGTCGAAGCTGGCGCGCATGCCGTACAGCTTGAGTTCGCTCATCGCCTCCAGGATCTCATGGCGCTCCATCAGGCGATCTTCCTTATGCGGTCGTAGCGGCCACAATCGGCCGCGGGCTCGATCTTCAGGCGCAGGGCGTCGGGGGTGGTGATGCTGGGCGGCGGCGCAGGCTGGCGCCGGCGCGCCAGCACGGTCAGGATCACGTCGCCGCTGGCCAGGCCCGCCTCCAGCGCCTCGGCGCAGGCGGCCTCGACCGCGCCCAGCCCATGATCGAGGACCGCGCCCAATATCTTGACGAACTGGCGGTCGCCGTCGGCGTGCGGCTTCAGTTTGGCGCGGACCTGGGTCAACGCGACTGGCAGGTCCCAATCCTTAAAAGGTGCGCCGTTCCTCAAGGCGCCGGGCTTCTTCATCAGCACCGGCAGGTAATGCCAGGGGTCGTAGACGATCTTGTCGCGCTGGAAGTTGCGCGGGTGATCCGCGACGACTTCCTCGCCCATCAGCACGACGACGCGCTCGGCATGGGAGCGCACGAGAACCATTCGTCCGGCGGCGCGCGCGTCGACGCTGTAACGGTTGTGGTCGGCCATGATCAGGCAGGTCGTGCTCGCCCGGACCGCCTTCTCGACGAAGCCGTCGAAGGGGCCGCGAAGCTCCATCAGGCTCGCGCGTTCGTCCTCGAACACCTCCCAGATCGTGCGATCCTTGAACTCGGGATGCACGGTTCGCTTGGCGTAGGCGAGGCATTGGTCCGCCAGCCACGCGTTCACCTCGGCCAGGCTCTTCACCCGTGGCCTCGGGCGGAACATCTGGTCGCGCAGATTGCCGACCTGGTTCTCGCGCCTCGCCTTTCTCCCAGCCCGACGCGGGCGTGCAGGCCACTGGTTCGATCAGATGGTGAGAGCACATTTGCGAGACAAGCGGCTATTGTAGCGGCGCGCCTTACCCACGAAGATCGCCTCGACCGCCGTTTTCACACCGACAAATGCTGCGCATTTGTCGGGATGTCGTAGATGCCGCGTCGGCAGACCCCGCCGTAAAACTGAAACGCCTTGCAGCCAAGTGTACGCAGGCTGCATAAATTTGCCTGCGTGGGCGTCGAACACCAGCTTCTCGGTTTCGCGGCAAGACGCGCACGAACGGCATGCGGCTGTGGTGCGAGAGCTTCATATGCGCCGCCTTCACCGTCAGCGGCAGCCCTTGAAGCGTGATCGTCTCGTGGCTCCAATCGAACTGATAGGCTTCCCCCGGCGCGAAGCTCATCGGCACATAGGCTTGCACGGGAACTCGCGCACGTTCCTCCCGCCAGGACTTCACGAACCGATGCACGCTGTCGTGGGCGCCGTCGTAGCCGCGCCCTCGCAGTTGCGCGGAAAGTCGCTGGGTCGAGCGGCGTTCGCGCTTCGCCAGCTTGGACTCGATCTCTAGCAGCCTGTCGGACTGAGTATCATTTTGGCCGCGTTATTGGTGAATTGGGGCGTACGCGGCGTTCTATGGCCCGCCTGCCGTGGACGGGCTCCGATAGAAGCTTTTGAAGGTCTGTCGGTCGCCCGGTCGTGGCGGG
>JANLPL010000287.1:0-16013 GCA_031367195.1 Bradyrhizobium sp. | reverse complement strand
CAAAGCCCAGTTTCGCCAGCGCCTTCTGCGCCGAGATCGTCAACTGACGCTTGTCCGAGCCCTGCGCCGAGAGGAAGTCGGCGATCGCATCGACGGACTTCGGCGCGGGGGCCATGGCGACCGCCGTCGGGCGCGGCGCGGCGGCCGCCTGGGTCGGAGCCGTCGCCGAGGCGGCGGCAAGCGGCCCGAGATCGAGCCTTTTCCCGTGCTGCAAGGCGACGGCGTTGACGACGATGCCGATCATCATCGCCGCGAGCGCCGCCCCCGCGACGGCGCGCTTCGACCTCGGGACGAGCGCACGCGCCCAGCGCCGCGCGGGCGCGGGTTTCCCGCGTGCGGCCTTAAGTTCGACGCGAAAGGGCTTGGGTTCGACGCGAATGCGGTCCGCCGGATCAGGCAATACGTCTCTCCTCCCTTGCCAGCGCCAGCGCCGGCAAGGTCAATTTGGGGATCGTTTCCAGCCGCGCCGAGTTCGCCCGGCCGGACGCAGGCTGGATCGTCATCGGCAACAGCGCCGTTACGCGCGTGCCGACGCCAACCGCGGATTCCAGAATGAGCGAACCGTCGTGCAAGCCGACGAGCCCGCGCACCAGTGACAGGCCGAGTCCCGCGCCCTCGAAGCTGCGATCATAGCCGGACTTGATCTGAAAGAAAGGGTCGCCCAATCGCGGCAGATCGTCGGGCTTGATGCCAATGCCGGTGTCGGTGACCGCGATCCGCGCCACGCCCGCCTCGACAACGGCCTCGACGATCACGCGCCCGTTCGGCGGCGTGAATTTGACCGCGTTGGACAGCAGATTGACCAGGATCTGCCGGCAGGCGGCCTTGTCGGCGACGATCTCCAGCCCGTCGGCCAAGGGCGATACGACGATCTCCACCTTGCCGGTGCTCGCCCGCAGCCGCAGCATGTCGCAACATTCGCGCAGCAGCGGCGCCAGCTCCAGCGGCTCGGGCGACACCGAGAACTTGCCCGCCTCGATGCGCGACATGTCGAGCACGAGATTGACGACGGAGAGCAGATGGCCCGCCGAACTGTGGATGATGCGCGCATATTCGAGCCGCTTGTCGGGGTCGGTCGGGCTCAGCGCGGGATCGCCGAGAATCTCGGAGAAGCCGAGAATGGCGTTAAGCGGCGTGCGCAACTCGTGGCTCATATTGGCGAGCAGACGATCTTTAAGCGAACGCTCCAGCCGGGCCTCCTCACGCGCCGCGTCGAGTTGCGCGCTCAGGTCGCGCGCGGCGACGCTTTCGCGCAACGTCGAGATCAGCGCTCCGGCGCCATCGCCGCGCCGGCTCACGACGCCGAACATCCTGAAATCGGCCTCGCAGCGCCCCATCCGCACCGTGGTGGCGCGCGTCTCTCCGTCGGCGGCGACGGCGGCGAGCTGGTCGAGAAAGCGCGGCCGATCCTCCGCGTGCAGGCGATCGACAAGGCCGTAACCGGCCAGCGCCTCGGGGTCGGCCGTCACGCCCTCGACGAATGTCACGCGCCCGTCGATGCGATGGCGCACGACGATCTCGCCCGGCAGCGCCAGCGGCGCGTCGGCCTCGGCTTCGGTCGCCAGCGGTCGCGGGCGGCGGAAAGCGAAGGCCGCGCCGAAAGCGGCGAGCGACAGTCCGCCCGTCCATTTCAAGCGCACCGGCGCCAACGGCGCGGCCGTCGCCGCAATCGCCGTGCAAGCCAGGATCAAGGCGGCGGCGGCGCGGGCGAATCGGGCCCTGACCGTAAAGTATGTATCTGCCGAGCCCACGTGAACGCATAACTCCGACGCGCGAGGCATCGCCTCTACGTCCATCATCCCCCCTTGGCGTTAAGCAGCGCCTAAACCCAAGCGTCGGAAAGATTATCTCGCCCTGGCGGCGCGGCTAATCAGGCCGCCGCCCGCGCTTATGGTTTCCCCGCCGCTAACGCCGCGCGGCCGCCAACAGGGTTGACGGGGAATGAAGGCGATGCCTCGGATTCGCAGGTTTGTTTCGACCCGACGTTCAGGCGCCCTGAGTTAAGCTCGCTTCATCGCGGCGTTAGGGGTTGGCGAGATGGGTTTCCTCTTCAAATCGGCGGTCGGCCTCGGCAGCGTCTATTTCGCCATGTTCGCGCCGACGCTGAATCGGGACGAGGTCAGCGCGGCGACGAGCCTGTGCGCCGCCGCGATGCAGTCGCGCCTCGCCGACGAGGCTCCCTTGCGCGCGCAATGGGCCGCCGCCGGCTGCGTCCTCGCGGTCAGCGCGCAGGCGCAACGCGCGACCGCCATACCGCCGCCCCCGCTCGCCCGCCTCGCCGCGCCGGCGCGCGCAAAAGCCGCTTCGGGCGCGCTCACCGAAGCCGATTTGCGCGAGCCCTGGTTCGGCCCGAGCGCAAACCTCAGGAAATCGGCGAAGCGAGGATAGGCGCGCGGCCCGAGAAGCCTTATCTTCAGGTGGTTCACCCCGCCGGAGGCTACCCTGCGCACCCTCGACGCCATCCGCGACGATTTCGCCTTCCTCGACGATTGGGAGGACCGCTACCGCTTTGTGATCGAACTCGGCCGCGAATTGCCGCCGTTTCCCGACAGCGCGCGCACCGACGCCAACAAGGTGCGCGGCTGCGTCAGTCAGGTCTGGATCGAGGACAGTCTCGAAGACGGGGCGCTGCGCCTGCGCGGCGACAGCGATTCGCATCTCGTCAAAGGCCTCGTCGCCATCGCCGCCGCGCTTTACGACGGCAAGACGCCGGCGCAGGCGCTCGCCGTCGACGCGACCGCGATATTCCGCGAACTCGGCCTTGAAGCGCACCTGACGCCGCAACGCTCGAACGGCGTTCGCGCCATGATCGAGCGCATCCGCGCCGACGCCGCCGCGCTGGCGGGTTAGCGCGGCGGAGTCGCGCTCAGCACGAAATCGACTGGCTTGCGGCTCCGTCCAAAGGCCGCGTGCGCGAGCGTGATCGCCTCGCGCTGGGTCGCGGGCGTCTCGTATTTCGCGGCCTCAGTGAGGCAGGCCGCATCGTCTTTCACGCAGATGGTGAGAAGCCCCCGCGCGGCCAGCTTTTCCCGGCTCACCCAGCGATTGCCGAAATAGTCGAAATTGACGAATGCGCTCACGGGCTCGGGGCTGTAGAACACCGCCGCATTGTCGTAGCGGAACGAACCGGCGACGAAGCCGGGCGGGGCCGAGGTCGTGCGCCGCCACAGATCGGCCGCCGCGAGCGCGGCCTCCCTGCGCGGCTCCTCATCCTCGGAATCGCGGCCATACCAGGCCTTGCCCACGGCGATCAGCGGCGACAGCGCGAGGGCGGCGAGCGAGAACGTCGCGGCGCCGTCGAGCGCCCATGGTCGCAGCCGCGCCGGGTCGGGCCGCAGCCAGGCGATGGCGAGCAGCGGGCTCAGGGGAAACACGCCGATCAGCATGTTCGACGAGATTTTCGTCCGCAAAGCGAGCGCGGCCAGCGCGCTGAGCGCGACCGGCGCCAGCGCGAGCACGGCGAGCAGGCGGCGATGTTCGGCGTCGAGCGGGGCCGGCTCGCCGCGAGGCGCCGCCGCCACGAGCCCGACCGCGAGAACCTGCTGTAACGCCGCGCCAAGCAGCGCGGTCGCCGCGAAAAACCCAGCCTCGGCAAAACCTCGGCCGGAGACGCGGGAGAGATAACGCAGCGGCGGCGCGCCCGTCGTCGCCAGCCAGTAGAGATGCGGCGCCAGCAGCGCGAGTGCGACCGCGACGGAGAGATAAGGCGAGGCGGAGCGGAAATAGCGCGCCCGCTCCCGGCTGGACAGCGCGGCGAGCAAACAGGTCGCGGCCAGCGTCAGCGCGTAATATTTGGCGTTCAGCGCCAGCCCCATCAGCGCGCCGAACCCAAGCGAGGCGGCAAGCCCCCGGCCGCGCAGCGCACCGAGAAAGGCGTACAGCGTCCAGGGCCACAGCGACAGGAAGATCGAATTGGCGTTATATTTGTAGGCGAGGAACGAATAGAACGGCGTCAGCGCCAGCAGCGCGGTCGCAGCAGACCGCCGGTCGCCGTCAACGAAGCGCCCCATCAAGGCCCAGGCGCCGATGAGCCCCGCGCCCGCGTTCAGCATCGAGAGAACAGCGAACGCCCAGTTGGCGCGGGGAAACACCCAAAACCACAGCCCGCACACCCAGGCCCAGAATGGGGGATGCTGGTTGTAGCCGAGTTGGAACTCGCGGCCCCAGGCATAGGCTTCCGCCATGTCGTTGTGGATCGCGGAGGGGTATTCGCTCACGACGAAATAGAGCGACCACACGACGACAAACGCCGCGACCCTCAGAACCATTTGGCGTAGATCGCGCCAAAGGCGCCGTTCTCGCGCAACTGATGCAGCCATTGATCGAGAAAGCCGTCGAGCGGGGGATCGTAGGGCGCCCAGTAAGCCTTTTCCCCGAAGTCGAACGGCGCATCGGGGTGGATCGCGCACAGCACGCCGGGATGCAGCTTTTGCTGATAGCGCGTCTCGGAGGCGTCGGTGATCATCAGATCGCCCTCGCCCCGGACGAGCGCATCAAAGATCGTCGCATTGTCGGGCCAGACATGGATGCTCGCGACATGGAGATGCGCGCGGTCGAACTTCTCGTTGCCCCCGCCCGGATTGACCAGCACCGTCACGCCGTCGCGGTCGATCTCGGCGAGCGTGGCGAATTTGGACGCATCGGCGCAACGCGCAATCGGGGTCTTGCCCTCGCGCAGATAGGGCGCGGTGAAGAAGCCGAGCTTCGCCCGCTCCAGCGTGATGGAGATCCCGCCCATCGCGACATCGAATTTGCCGGTCTGAAAATCGCTCGCCAGCGTCGGCCAGCTCGTCGGTTCGAATTCGACCCGCACCCCGAGCGCGCTCCCCAGCGAGCGGGCGAGGTCGATGTCGAAGCCGGCATAATCGCCGCTGGTCTTGTCGAGTCTGGTGAAGGGGGGATAGTCGCCCGTCGTGCCGACGCGCAGCACGCCGCGTTGCAGAATATCGGAGAGGACCGAGGCTTGCGCCGGCGCCAGCGCGGCGAGGAACAGCGCCGCGCCGAAAGCCCAGCGCATCACGCCGCCTTGAGAAGCCGCTGCACTTCGCTCACGAGTTCGCGCAGATGGAACGGCTTGGAGAGAACGCGCGCGTCCTTGGGGGTCTTGTTGTCGGGGTTGAGCGCCACCGCCGCGAAGCCGGTGATGAACATCACCTTGATTTCGGGATCGAGTTCTGTCGCCCGCCGCGCCAGTTCGATCCCGTCCATCTCCGGCATGACGATGTCGGTCAGCAAAAGCTCGAACGGCTCCTCGCGCAGCCGGTTATAAGCGGACAAGCCATTGTCGAACGAAGCGACGGCATAGCCGGCGGTTTGCAGCGCCTTGACGAGGAAGCGACGCATATCGTTGTCGTCTTCAGCCAGAAGAATTCTGGCGCTGGCGCCGACCGGATTGCTCATCCCTGATTCCCCGTAATAGTCCCCGACCTGCATTCAAAGCATAACATGAATATCGCGTGAAGCCGAATAATGCGTGGGCGTGACAGCGAATAGATTTACGCCCCTTCGGTTTTCCGTCTATTATCGTCGCCGAGGCGGGCCGACACGCCCGAGGAGGCGGGATGCGCGACGACTCGCAGGGACTGTCGGAGTTCGAGCCCCCTTTTGAGGTTCTGGCGCCCGCTGGCGTCCTTTATCCCGTGGTGTTGAACTCGCCCCATTCCGGCGCGCATTATCCGCAGGCCTTCCTCGACGCCTCGCGGCTCGACGCCTCGACCCTGCGCCGTTCGGAGGACGCTTTCGTCGATTCGCTGTTCGCGCCGGCGACCGCGCATGGCGCGCCCTTGCTGCGCGCCCGCTTCCCGCGCGCGTTTCTCGACCTCAACCGCGAACCGTTCGAGCTCGATCCGCATATGTTCGAAGGCCGTCTGCCGGAATTCGCCAACACCCGCTCGCTGCGCGTCGCCGCCGGGCTGGGCGTGATTCCCCGCGTGGTCGGCGACGCCCAGCCGATCTATCGCACCCAGATGGCGGCGCAGAGCGCGCTTCAGCGCATCGCGGCGCTGCATCGGCCCTATCACGCCCGACTGGCGCATCTTATCGAAGCCGCGCATCGCCGTTTCGGCTTCGCCCTGTTGCTGGATTGCCACTCCATGCCGTCCACCTCGCCCGACGTGAGCGGCTGCGACATCGTGCTGGGCGACCGCTACGGCTCCAGTTCGGCGCGCTGGGTGATCGAGGCGGTCGAAAACGCGTTACGGGAGGCGGGCCTGCGCGTGCGCCGCAACAAGCCTTATGCCGGGGGCTACATCACGGAGCATTACGGCGCGCCGGCCGCGGGTCGGCACGCGGTGCAGATCGAAATCAACCGCAGCCTTTATATGAATGAACACGCGTTGCGCTTGACCGATGGCGCCAAGCCGCTCGCCCGCGCGCTTTACGATATGGTGGGCGCGCTATGCGCCAGCGCGCGCGACGCCAGCAGCGCGCAATGGGCGGCGGAATGATATTTTGCTGCAATGCAACATCGATAGCTACGCGAAAGCCCGCCCTGGGTGAACGCGCGCAGCTGGCAAGACGTTGGCGGGGCTTGAAAAAAAGGAGGCCGCCCGAAGGCGGCCTGAGTCTAGGGAGGAAACGCCCTAAGGAGGGCATATGCGACGTATCGCACCGCAACATTATCACTGTGCGACGCACAAAAGGCAAGCTTTATTTTCGAGGTCTGACCAGCCATGCGAAAATGACTGTGCTGCGGACGCCGCAGCATGTGTCAGAAAAAAAACGGCCGCCCGTAGGCGGCCCTGCGCCGGAAAAAAGGAGGCCGCCCGTAGGCGGCCTTGAGTCTAGGGAGGAAACGCCCAAGGAGGGCATGCGCGGCAAACGCCGCACGCCTACTAAAATGGCGCCAAACGCCGCAAATGCAAGAACACAATCGCACTCCTCATCATCATGCAGAACCCTGCGACGTTTTTACAACAGCGAAACAAACCACGCTTTTGCGGCGGCGCAGGATTCGATAGCCGTTTCAGCGGCATGACGAAGCACACGACGCTCAGCGTTGCCTTGCCTATACAAAGAGACATGCCTGATATGCAAACAAAGCCTGACTGGAGCCGTCTTGAACCCGCCGTGGCGGAGGTGGGATCGTGACCGCGGTCGATTTCGCCGCCTTCGTCGAACGCCTTGCGCAAGTCTCGGGCGAAGTGATTCTCCCGTTCTTCCGCTCCTCGATCGGCGCGGAGGACAAATCCCGCGGCGGTGTGTTCGATCCCGTCACCGAGGCCGACCGCGCCGCCGAGACGGCGATGCGCCGGCTCATCGCGCAGACCTTTCCCGCCCATGGCGTGATCGGCGAGGAATATGGCCAGGATCGCGCCCAGGCCGAATATGTCTGGGTGCTCGATCCCATCGACGGCACCAAGAGCTTCATCTCCGGCCTGCCGACCTGGGGCACGCTGATCGGCCTGATGCACAATGGCCAGCCCGTCTATGGCATGATGTCGCAACCCTTCACGCGCGAGCGCTATTTCGGCGACGGCAACCGTGCGCGCCTGCGCACGCTGGCGCCCATGCGCGGCGACGGCCCGCCGGGGGAATGGGCGACGCGCATTCTGCGTACGCGTTCCTGCGCGTCGCTGGCGCAGGCCACCGTCATGACCACGAGCCCCGCCCTGATCAAGGACGCCGCCGACCGCGCCGCCTATCTCAGGATCGAGGCGCAAGCGCGGCTCGTGCGCTACGGCGCCGATTGCTACGCCTATTGCGCGCTGGCGGGCGGTTTCGTCGATCTTGTCATCGAGACCAATCTCAAGCCGCACGACGTCGTCGCGCTCGCGCCCATCGTCGAGGGCGCGGGCGGGGTGATGACGACCTGGGAGGGCGAGAACGCCGCCAAGGGCGGCCGCATCCTCGCCGCCGGCGATCCCCGCCTGCACGAAACCGTGCGGCGAATGCTGCTCGAAGGCGCGCCCCTCATCTGAGCGCCTCCACCGGCAACTCGACGAAGGGGTCGGCGAGCGGCGGCGCCGGCGCAGCCGGCGGGGTCAGCGCGAATACGCAGAGCCCGGCCGCGAGGCCCGCAAGCCCGGCGCCGAGCGCCCCCACCAGCAGATCCGGCCCATAGGTCGGATTGCCGAAGACGACATAACGGCCCGCGAGCGCCGCCGCCACGCTGGCGGAGAACGCGACAATCGCCGGTACGGAATTTCGCCCCGGCAACGCCGCCAGCAATAGCGACGGCGCCGCGAAGGCGAGCCACAGCGCCAGCGCGAAAAACAACGGCGCCGAGGGATGCGCCGCCGCGCGCGCGCCAAAGCTGGCGACGACGGCGCCGATAACCACGCCGCCGCGCGCGAGGGCCATGCGGCGGCTAGCGAGCACCGACAGCCGCTTGGGGGCGCGCCACAGATCCAGCCCGACGGCGCGCGAGGCGGCGAACAGCCCCGCCCGCGCCAGCGCCATCGCCGGCAGCCAGGCGATCAGCGCCGTCAGCGCCGAGTCGCTCGGGCCCTTCATCGCGAGATCGCCGAGCGCGGCCGCCGCCGCGCCGCCGAGGCCGAGCGCGACCAACGCCGTCAAGCCCGCGCGCCGCGCCGCCGCCGCGCTCGCCACCGCCAGGGCGGGAGGACCGAAGGCGAACAGGCTCGCCGTCGCCGCCGCCGCCGCGATCTCCTGCACCAGCGGCGCGGCCGGCCATTGGCCCAGCGCCGCGCCGACGTTTTCGATCTGGATGTCGAGGCCGGATTGCGCCGACAGCGCCACCAGCAACCCGATCACCAACAGCCCCGCCGCGCCGCTCGCCGCATCCGTCCACACCAGACTGCGCAAGCCCCCCGGCGCCAGCGACAGCGCCAGCGCGACGGCGCTGAGCGCCAAACCGGCGTTTTCGCCGACGCCGAGCGAATCGCGCAGGCTCAGCGCGGCATAGCCGATCCCCGCCGTCGCCAATCCCCAGCCGCAGGCGCACAGGATCAGCGCGAAAGCGACGCGCGCGAATAGGGAGGGAAATCGCGTCGCGAACACGTCCGCCATCGCGCTCGCCTGGGCCGCGCGCCAGCGCGGCGCGAACACCAGCGCCGACAGGACGATCCCCGCGCCGATTCCGCGCCACGGCAGGCGCGTCGCGTCGTCGTCGGCGCCGGCGAAGGCGAGCGCGAAGCCGCCGATCACCGCCGCCATCGCCAGCCCCGCGTAGAACGGCGGCACGGCGCGCCGCGCCGAGAGAAAATCGAGCAGCGTGCGCGCCCGCGTCAACACGCCGAGCCCCGCCACGCCGATCAACGCGGCGATCGGCCCCAGCGCGGCGACCAGCCGATCCGGCGCGCCCACCCGCTCCAGCGCGAACAAAGCGACGATCACGAGGGCGAAAGCGCCCAACGCGAAAGCCGCCTTGGCGCCGACCGGGTTCATGGCCTAGGCGGCCCAAGGAATTCGCGCACCGGCGCGATCTGATCTGGCGCCGCCAGCCACGGCGCATGGCCGACGCCGGGAAACTCGACCAGCCTCGCCCTGGGTCCGCGCTCCGTCATCGCCCGCGCCGTCTCAGCCGAGAGCAGGTCGGAGACGCCGCCGCGCAAAACCAGCGTCGGACAGGTTATGCGGTCCCAGACCGGGAACAGATCGACCTCCTGCGGCGGGTTGGCCTTGAAGGCGTCGCCGATGCGCGGATCGTAGGCCAGCCCATAGCGCCCGTCAGGCAGTTTTCGCGAGGCGCCCTCGGCGAGCTTCAGGATCGTGGCGCGCGCGAGTTGGTCCGAGCCGACGAAATTGGCCGCCATGGCGTCGGCGAGCGCATCGAGCGTGTCGAATTTCGGGTCGAGACCGACGTAAGCCGCGATCCGCTCCAGCCCGACCTTGGCGACCCGCGCGCCAATATCGTTGATCACCAGCCGGCGGATCGGCGCGCCCGGCGTCGCCGCCATCATCATGCCGAGCAAGCCGCCCATTGACGTGCCAAGCCAGTCGAGGTTTTCGACGTCGAGCCGCGCGATCAGCGCCGCGAGATCGGAGAGATAGAGCGTGGAATTATAAAGCGCGGGATCGGGCAGATTGTCGCTCAAACCCCGGCCGGGCATGTCGGGGCAGATGACGCGGTAACGATCGCACAACGCGCTGGCGATCGCATCGAAATCGCGGGAGTTGCGGGTCAGACCATGCACGCAGAGGAGCGTCGGCGCGCCGGCCGGCCCCGGCCATTCGCGATAGGCGAGCTTGTGAAAGCCCGAGGGGCCGAGACAGGAGAGCGTGCGCTGTTGCATCCGGCCAAGATAGCGGGCGGCCGTCCGTTCCGCTACTGTCGCGGTGTTTGAGCGGAGAGGGTTCGATGACGATTCTCGGCGGCTGTCTGTGCGGGCGATTGCGCTACGAGATCGCGGCCGACAGACCGATCGTGGCGCGCATCTGCTGGTGTCGCGTGTGCCAGTATCTCGGCGCCGGCACGGGCACGGCCAATGCGATGTTTCCCAAGGCCGCGCTAACGACCAAGGGCGAGCGCGCGGTGTACGAGTCCCTCGCCGACAGCGGCGCCCGCATGTTTCGCACGTTCTGCCCGAACTGCGGCACGCCCGTATTCAGCGAAGCCGAGCCGCGCCCCGATTTCGTGATCGTGCGCGTCGGCTCGCTGGACGATCCCGAGATAGGCAAGCCGGTCGGCACGATCTGGACCGGCTCCGCGCCGAGTTGGGCCTGCATCGACGCAGGGTTGCCGAGAGGCGAGGGGCAGGTGCTGGGGTAGGTGGTTCCAGGTTGTATTTCGGGTTTCGACCCGGGACGGCCGTTCGAAACGGGCCTCGCTCGACTAAGGGGCGAAAATTATATAGGTTTCTCCGGTTTTCGGTGAACTGGCATGGGTCTGTTTCGGCAGGGACGGCGTAAGGCACATTCCGAGCGCGGCTACCCGAAAGTTGGCGACGAGAGCACCACGAGCCTACTGGTAAGGGGAGCAGTAACTTGATCAAGTCTGCCAGCAAGCGCCATAGGAGCAGTGTATTATCGCTTCAGATTAAGAATTTTGCACATCTTGCCAATGTGAACCTTTCTTTCGGAGATCTCACTGTAATTGTGGGACCGCAAGGCGCTGGCAAGAGCCTCGCTCTTCAATGGCTGAAAATCGCGTTGGATGGTCGCCAAGTCGTCGATGCATTGCGCGAAGCCGGCCATCCCGTAGATCGCCCTGATGCTCTCATCGACCTGATATTTGGAACGGGGATGTCCAGCGCTTGGCATGCTGATTCTACGGTAGTTCAACTCGGATCGACTCGGATAACTCCGAGAAGCGTTTCGCGGCGTGGAGATGGACATGAAGAGTTATTTTTTGTCCCGGCCCATCGCTCATTGCTGATCAGCGATGGCTGGGCTTCACCATTTCAAAAATTGAGCTCAGATATGCCCGTGGTTGCCCGCCTATTCAGTCAGAATCTGTTTGACCGTTTTAGTGACAAAGATGCGGGAACTCTGTTTCCTGTCGAGAAAAGGCTGAAAAAGGAGATTCGAGAGAAGATTGATGAGGCGGTGTTTCATGGAGGGAAAGTCGGCATCGAGGAAAACAAACAGCACGCGCTTAGGCTGCAGCTGGTTCACGGAGACATGCACTTGCCTTTTATGACCTGGACAGCCGGTCAGCGCGAATTCACTCCGCTACTAATGGGACTTTATCATTTGTTGCCTCGCACCAATAAACGAAAACGCGATGAGACAAACTGGGTCGTCATCGAAGAGCCAGAAATGGGCCTGCATCCGCAAGCAATCACTGCGGCGATGTTGCTAGTTCTCGATCTAATTTGGCGTGGCTACCGCGTCATACTTTCTACGCACTCTCCTCACGTGCTCACGTTGATTTGGATGATGAGGTTGCTGAAAGCGGAAAAGGCTCGCTGGCAGCTTGTCTGCCAAGCCTTCGACGTGAAGACAGCACCGATGCACGCAGTCGCTTCGGCGGCTCTTGAAAAAGACTACCGCGCCTTCCTGTTGAAGTTTGACTCGAATGGAACGGTCAATTCGTTCGATATCTCCAAACTTGACCCGGGTTCGGATGACGAGAATATCGCGGGGTGGGGCGGCCTAACCAGCTACTCATCACGCTTTGCGGAAGTGGTACGTGAGGCAGTGAACGCGCACAGAAAATGATCAAACCCGTCCCCCAAAAGCGTCACCAAAAATCTCCAACCCCAATTCGTAGGGCTCTTCGAGCCGATTCTTCTCTTCAACCTAATGTTAAAGACGGGCTCGGCGCCGTTAAATCGGCACACCGCGAATACTTCGAAGTAATAGCTCGCGCTTCTTTAGCAGACAGTCTTGATATTGATGAGGGCCTCAAGAAAGGTCGCGAACAGGAGAACCGCTGGGACTACCTTCTTGGGCATGATGCAAGCAAAAAACTAATTGCTGTTGAACCGCACTCTGCCGACAATAGCGAAATCACAACGGTGATAAAGAAGCGAGGAGCCGCGATCCGCCAGCTCCAGACTCACTTTCGTAGCGGAACGAATGTGGCTAAATGGATTTGGGTCGCATCCGGGAAGGTGCGCTTTCTACAGTTCGAAAAAACCAGAATTTTGCTCGATCAAAATGGAATCGAGTTTGTTGGCGGGAAAATCAAACTCAAACATCTTAGTTAGACAACGGGACGCGGATGTCCGCAATCCGCCCAAACCAGCAGATCAAACTCACCACCCAACGATCCAGTCCAAAAGCTTGACACCCCCCGCCGCTCGCGTACACAAAACCCCCATGTTCGCGCTTTCCCTCCGCCGCCGTAGCTCCGCCCCGCCTTAAGGCGCCGGAACGGCCGCGCGTGGACAACGCGAACCTGCCCGCCGCGCCCCCAGCGCGGCTTTTTTTTGGCCTTCACCCGGAGATCCGCCCATGATCCGCATCCGCCGCCGCCTCGCCCTCGTCCTCGCACGGCGGAAGGACGAGACATGATCGATGTGCTCGGGTTCGAGGAGCGCGGCTTCAACGCCTGGCCGGCGCCGCGCAATGTCTATTTCGGTGGCTGGGTGTTCCGGCTCGGCGGCGGTTACACCAAGCGCGCCAACTCGGCCAATGCTTTGGGCGGGCGCTGGGAGATGCGCGCCGAATCGATCAACGCCTGGACGCCGGCCCACGATTTCCGCGAGGTGAGGGCGGAGGCCGAGCGGTTCTATGCCGCCAACGGCCAGCCTGCCATTTTCCGCCTGACCCCGCTCGCCGGCGAGGACGCCGATCCGCTGCTGGCGGCGGCGGGTTACGAAAAGCTCGATCCCTCGCGCGTGATGACCGCCCCGCTCGATTCCGCGCAACCCGACGCGCGTGTGAGCTTAGCGCCCGGCCCGACCTCGTCCTGGCTGAACGGGATCGCGGCGGCGCAGGGGATCGCGCCGTCGCATCGGCTGATCCACGACCGCATCGTGCGGGCGATCGCGCTGCCGACCGGTTTCGCGACGTGCTTCGTCGGCGATGCGGCGGCCGGTTTTGGCCTCGGCGTGGCGGATCGCGGCGCGGTCGGCCTGTTTGACATCATCGTGCGCCCGGAGTTTCGCGGCCGCGGACTCGGCCGCGCGCTCACGCGGGCGCTGATGCACTGGGGCCGCGCGGCGGGCGCTGAGACGGCCTATCTGCAAGTGTTCGACGCCAATCGCCTGGCGCTTCGGCTCTATGAAACCTTGGGCTTTCGCGCGGCCTATGCCTATCACTACCGCCGTCGCGCGCTCACATAGGCGCGGGCGCGGCGTCGATCAGGCGCAGTTTTACGCGCTCGCGGCCGCCGTAGCGGTCGAGCGTCAATGCGCCCGCAAGATGGACATAGCCGCCTTCCAGCGCGCGCAAGCCTTTGCCGAGCGGCTTGTCGGCGGCGCGGAAGGCGATGCCCTCCAACGCGCGCCCGTCGCCCGAGACAGCGCGAAAGCGCACGTGATCGACGCCGACCACGGCAACGCCCTCCAAGCGATGGCGCGGCAGCGCGAACACCGGCTCGGGATTGCCCGCGCCATAAGGCCCCGCCGCATCGACGCCGCGCAAAAACGCTGGCGTCGCGGCGGCGGCGGCGAGCGCGGCGTCGATGGCGAGGCCGACGTCGCGCCGCGCCTCCGTCACTGGCGCCTGCAACACGGCTTCGAGATGGGCGCGCAGATCGCCGAGCCGGTCGCGCTTCAGCGTGAGCCCCGCCGCCATCGCATGGCCGCCGCCCTTCATTGCGAGGCCCGCCGCCACCAGCCCATGCACGATGCGGCCGATGTCGATGCCGGAGATCGAGCGCGCCGAGCCGGTCGCCTCGCTCGCATTGAGCGCCAGCGCGAAAGCGGGGCGGTTGAAGCGGTCCTTCAGCCGCGACGCGACCAGCCCGACTACGCCCGGCGGCCAGCCCTCGCCGGCCACGACCACGCAAGCGCCGCGCTCCTCCAGCCCGAGCGCGGCGAGCGCCTGCGCCTCGGCTTCGGCCAGCACGACGGTCTCGATCCGCTGGCGCTCGCGATTGAGGCGGTCGAGTTCGGCGGCGATCCGGCCCGCCTCGGCCGGGTCGGTCGTGCTCAACAGCCGCGCCCCGAGCGCCGCGTCGCCGATCCGCCCGCCGGCATTGATGCGCGGACCGACGAGAAACCCCAAATGATAGGGCGTCGGCGGCCCGCCCGCGCCGGCGACGTCGAGCAGAGCGGCAAGGCCGGGGCGCTCGCGCCGCCGCATCGTCTCCAGCCCGCGCACCACGAAGGCGCGGTTGAGGCCGGTCAGCGGCACGACATCGGCGACGGTGGCGAGCGCGACGAGGTCCAGGCTCAGTTTGAGGTCGGGAACCGCGCCCGCGCCGCGCAGCCGCCGGTTGAGATCGACCAGCGCCATGAACACGACGCCGGTCGCGCATAAAGCATTGAGGCCAGAGAGATCGTCTTGCCGGTTGGGATCGACCAGCGCCAGCGCGGGCGGCAGGATTTCGGGCGCCTGATGATGGTCGAACACCACCACATCGACCCCGAGCTTGGCCGCTTCCGCGAACGGTTCGAAACTGACCGCGCCGCAATCGACGGTGACGATCAGCGTCGCGCCGGCGCCATGAAACTGCCGCATCGCCTCGACGCTGGGGCCATAGCCCTCGGTGACGCGGTCGGGGATATGGACGATCGTCTCGCAGCCCATCGCTTGCAGATATTCGCTCAGCAGCGCCGCCGCGCAGGCGCCGTCGACGTCGTAGTCGCCGAAGATCGCGATCCTTTCCCGCCGCCCCACCGCCCGCGCCAGCCGCTCGGTCGCCGCGCCCATGTCGGCGAGCGTGTGCGGATCGGGCATCAGGTCGCGCAAGGTCGGATCGAGATAGCGCTCGACCGCGTCGAGTTCGACGCCGCGCCCCGCGAGAATACGCGCCAGCAGGTCGCCGCGCCCGCTCACCTGCGCGATCGCCTGCGCCCGCGCTTCCCCGCTGGCGTCGAGCCGCGCCCGCCAGGCGCGGCCGGTCAGCGAGGCTTCGACGTCGAGGAAAGCGCGCGTCAACGCCGCATCGGCGGGCGCGCGTCGACCCAGACGCCGCCCCGCTTGGCCGATTCGACCGCCGACGCGATGGCGGCGATCGAGCGCAAGCCATCCTCGACGGTCGGGAACTGGCTCGCCGCCGGGTCCGGCTTGCGGCCCTCCTTGCGGGCGCGAATCGTCTCGGCGAGATCGGCGTAGATATTGGCGAAGGCGAGCGGCATCCCCTCGGCGTGGCCGATGGTGACGCGCGACGCGCGGTCGGCCTCCGGCGACAGGTTCGGCGCGCCGCGCTCGATGATCTCGGTGCGGCCGTTGAGCGGCGTCCAGTAGAGCTGGTTGGGCCATTCCTGCGCCCAGCGCATCCCGCCCTTCTCGCCGAACACCTGAATGTTGAGCCCGTGCATTCGCCCAACCGCGATCGAGCTGGTCCACAGCCGCAAAGTCGAGCCGCCCTCCATGCGGAAATTGACCATCGCGTCGTCTTCCAGCGTGCGGCTGGAGACGCCCGAGATGAAATCGGCCGACAGCTCGCGCGGCTGGTCGCCCAGCACGTAAGACGCCATCTGCAACGCATGGATGCCGCAATCCGCGAATTGCGCGCTAGCGCCGGCCTGAGCCGGATCGTAACGCCAGCGCAC
>JANLPL010000251.1:0-3810 GCA_031367195.1 Bradyrhizobium sp. | reverse complement strand
ATCCGATCGGCGTAAAGTCGAACGGGTCAAGATAAATGTCTACCAGGCCCTCAAGCGGAATACGGACAGTTCCCAGGAATCCCGGAATGAGTTCCTGTGTCCCGGCGACTGTTCCGTCGGTCACGGCAAGGCCGAGTCCCCCCAAAAAGGCGTGTCCGCCAATTTGGCCCTGTAGAGGTCCGGCCACCCCAACCCCACCCGCGTACGCCGGGAGTTCCACCGTGCCGGCAGACGTTCCGTCGGTAATCCAGACGTTGCTGTTGCTGTCGACGAGCAAGGCGTCAGCCCCGAAGCGCATATGCGCGCCCAAAGTGCTCCCGGCGGCGGCGTTCACTTGATGGGTGCCCGCGGTCGTGCCGTCGGTGCTCCAAAGCGTGGAACCGACGCTGAAGAGCGAGAAGGAACCCATGTTGAAGAAGTTAAAGGCCCCCTCGACAATCCCGTTGATAGTAAAATTGGTGAAGATCTCCTGCGTGCCGGCGGAAGTTCCATCCGTCACGTACCATCCGGCCCCGTTACTTGCGTCCAGGCCGGAGAACAGGAGCAGGTCTCCAACGCGCGAGAATCGGCTCGGCGTAAGAATGTTGTCGCCGACGGCGGGGCCAAACACGGGGAGCGTACCCGACGGCGTTCCGTCGGTCTTCCAAAGCGCGCCCCCGCTGGCGAAAAAAAGATCGTTTCCGACCAGCGCCGTTCCCGACGCCGTCGACGTAAAGACCGGTAAAGCCGTCGTTCCGCCGACTGTCCCGTTCGTGACCCAAAGTTCGTCGTCGCTGGAGATGTAATACAATTTGGTCATAGGAAACCTCTTTGTATTTCTTCATGGGCTATGTCGCCGGCAATGGCCCAATACACCCGAAAGGCGCGCCATGTCGTCAAATTCAATTGCAAAGGTGCGGCGGCGAACGGTCGCGCGACATAGATCGGCCCGTCAAACCCTAGCGCACAACCGCTGCGCCGCGTGACCGCTTCCCGCGACCGCGAGCGCCTCGCCCTCCAAATCTGCGTCGCGCTGGGCGGTTGCGTGCCCGTCGGCGCGGGGCTGGCGGGAATCGTGCTGGGGCCGTGGCTGGCGAGCGGCGTCATCCTCGTGCCGATCCCGCTCGACAGCCATTTCCGCTATCTCTCGGGGCTGCTGCTGGCGATCGGCCTCGCCTTCTGGTCGACCGTGCCTCAGATCGCGCAAGCCGGCCCGCGCTTCCGCTTGCTGAGCGGCCTCGTCTTCGTCGGCGGCCTCGGCCGGCTGGTCTCGCTGTTGACGCTCGGGGCGCCCGACGCGCCGATGCTGTTCGGGCTGGCGATGGAATTGCTGGTCACGCCCGCGCTCGCCTTCTGGCAGGCCCGCGTCGCTTGGCCGTTGGCGGCGCGCCCCGCGCGGTCTATCTAGGCTCAGTCCCAGGGAGCCCCCATGTCGAGCCTATCCCCGATCCTGCGCCGCGCCGATTCCGAGGGCGTGGCGACTCTCACCCTCGCCTCTCCCGGCAACCGCAACGCGCTCGGCCTGTTGATGATCGACACGCTGATCGTCGCTCTGGCCGAAATCGAGAAAGACCCCGCCCTCCGCGTCGTCGTCATCGCGGGCGAGGGCCCCGCGCTCAGCGCCGGCCACGATCTGCGCGAGATCCAGACCCACCGCGGCGACGAGGACGCGGGCGCCGCCTATTTCGAGACGCTGATGCGCCGCTGCGGCGAACTGATGCGCGGCATTGTTGACCTGCCGAAGCCGGTGATAGCGGCGGTCGAGGGCGTCGCCACGGCGGCCGGCTGCCAACTGGTCGCCGCCTGCGATCTCGCCATTGCCGGCGAGGGGGCCAAATTCGCCCTCCCCGGCGTCAACATCGGCCTGTTCTGCTCAACCCCGCTGGTGGCGGTCGGCCGCGCCGTGTCGCGCAAGGCGGCGATGGAGCTGGCGCTGACCGGCGAGCCGATCGACGCCCGCCGCGCGGAACGCATCGGCCTCGTCAACCGCGTCGTCGCGCAGGGTAGCGCGCTCGCGGAAGCGCAGGCGCTGGCGAGCAAAATCGCCGCGCGCTCCGGCCCGGTGCTGGCGCTCGGCAAACGCACGTTCCAGAGCCAGATCGAGACCACGCTCGGCGACGCCTATCGCATCGCCTCGCAGGCCATGATCGACAATCTGGCGCTCACCGATTGCGCCGAGGGCATGGCCGCCTTTCTGGAGAAGCGACCGCCGGTCTGGAGCGGAAGATGAGCGACGAGCTTTATGCCGACGCCGACATCCGGCGCATCCTTCGCAGCGTCAAATCCATCGCGTTGGTCGGCGCCTCGGCCAATCCCGCCCGGCCGTCCTATATCGTGCTCAAATATCTGATCTCGCGAGGTTACACCCTGCTGCCGATCAATCCCGGCCTCGCCGGCAAGCCTTTGCTGGGCGCGATGGCCTATGCGAGCCTTTCCGAAGCGCCCGGGCCTATCGACATGGTCGAAATCTTCCGCGCCTCCGAATATGCCGGGGCGCTGGTCGACGAGGCGCTGCGGCTCGATCCGCTGCCTCGCGTGATCTGGATGCAGCTCGGCGTGCGCGACGCGGCGGCGGCGCAGCGCGCGCGGGCGCAAGGCGTTGAGGTCGTGATGAACCGCTGCCCCAAGATCGAATGGGGCCGGCTGTCGGGCGAGATCGGCTGGAGCGGCGTCAATTCGCGCATCCTCTCCTCCCGCAGGTCGGTGGCCGGAAAGGGCTTCCAGCGGCTCGATCTGGGCGAGCCGCGCTAGCCGCCTGTTGAACACGACTAAGGGAAACATTTGACTTTTCCGGCGTTATCAGCCATGGAGCCCCCGCTAACGGGTTGGAAACGGGTCGGGCCTCGCGGGATGTGAAGCCTTGCAACCGTTTCAGCGGAAAAACCGCGAAGCAAAGCCCGCGTCGACGGCGAAGAAAATCGCATAAGACGCACAGCGCAATATTTGCGCGTTACATTCCCTTAACGTGAGATCTCATGAATTTTGACGAACTCGGCCTGAGCCAGAAAGTGCTCGAAGCCGTCCGCGCGTCCGGCTACGAAACGCCGACGCCGATCCAGGCGCAAGCCATACCCCACGCCCTGCAAGGCCGCGACGTATTGGGCATCGCCCAGACCGGCACGGGCAAAACCGCCGCCTTCACGCTGCCGATGCTGTCGCGGCTCGAACAGGGCCGCGCCAGGGCGCGGATGCCGCGAACCCTCATTCTTGAGCCGACGCGCGAACTCGCCGCCCAGGTCGAGGAGGCGTTCATCAAATACGGCGTCAACCATAAGCTCAATGTCGCGCTGCTGATCGGCGGCGTCTCGTTCGGCGATCAGGAAGCGAAAATCACACGCGGCGCCGACGTGCTGATCGCCACCCCCGGCCGGCTGCTCGATTTCGCCGATCGCGGCAAAATCCTTCTGACCGGCATCGAGATCCTCGTCATCGACGAAGCCGATCGGATGCTCGACATGGGTTTCATTCCCGACATCGAGAAGATCTGCAAGCTGGTGCCGTTCACGCGCCAGACGCTGTTCTTTTCCGCCACCATGCCGCCGGAGATCACGCGGCTGACCGAGCAGTTCCTGCAAAACCCGGTGCGCGTGGAAGTCTCGCGCCCCGCCTCGACCGGAGTCAACACCGTTCAGACGCTGGTGAAAACGGGCTCCAGCCCCGAGGAGAAGCGCGCCACCCTGCGCCGCCTCATCCGCGGCGCGGAGAACTTCAAGAACGCCATCATCTTCTGCAACCGCAAGCGCGACGTGCAGGTGGTCTATCGCAGCCTCGAAAAACACGGCTTCTCCGTCGGCGCGCTGCATGGCGACCTTGACCAGCGCGCCCGCATGG
>JANLPL010000246.1:0-3618 GCA_031367195.1 Bradyrhizobium sp. | reverse complement strand
GATTTATGGTCGACGACGACCTCGGTGAATTTATCTCCTTTCATTGTGTAAACCGATAGCTGAAGAGCGCCGTCGTCGAGTTCATATTTCCCCGAGATGGGAGTTCCCTCGCGCTCGCTGGCTTTGAGCGCTTGATCCAATAAGACAGTCGCCTCCGGCAGCGCCTTCGCGAGGGCCGCCGGGTTATCTGCGGCCCAGGCGGACATGCCGCCGAGACCCAATGTGGCCGCAAAGGCAATGGCGATGGTCAGACTCTTGCTCAACATGTGAAACTCCTCGTTTCAGGGTGAAATCGTCAAACTCAACGCACAAACACTCAACGCTATCGCACGAACCAATCGCCCCTATCCGAAAGACGGCCAGCGCAACCACGTCCGGTCTCACCCCTTCGCCGCCACATGCACCGCATCGAGCGCGGCGCGCAGGCCCTTCGCCAACTTCACCGCTTCGTCATTCGCCCAAAAATGGATGAAGAACGCGCGCGGCTCGTCGTCGAGCATGTGATTGTGCACCGCCGTGACCTCGATCCCGTTCGATCGCAGCGCCTTGAGCAGCGGAACGACTTCGCCGGCGAGCGCGACGAAATCGCCAGTGATCGCCGCCTTGCCGTCGCCGGTCGGCTCGAAATTGATGACGATCGCCCCACCCATCGCGGCCGGTATCGCCATGCCGCCCATCTTGATTGTGTCCGAGCGTGGTACGCCAAACTGATAGACGCCGTTGTTGTTCTTGCCTTTGAAGCCGATCGCCTCGTCGACTTTGGCCGTGTCAAACCCGAGGTCGGGAGGCGCGGCCGCCGCCGGGCCGGCGGGCGCGGCGAAAGGTGTTTTCGATTCCGCCAGGGCGTCGCGCACCTTTTGCGCGAGCTGCGCCGGATCGCCCATGCCGCCGACATGCATGTAGAAAGTCGCGGGGCTGGCGCGCAGCAGATGATTGTGGATCGCCGTCACATCGACGCCGGAGGCCAGCAGTTTGGTCAGCACGGGGTTGATCTCGCTTTCGGTCAGCACGAGGTCGCCCATCATCATCGCCGTGTCGCTCATCGGCTGGAACGCGATCCAGCCGCCGAGCGCGAAGCCGGGTTTGACGCCGACGCCGTCCAGCGTGACGTGAAGATCGCTGCGCGGCAGCCCATAGCGATGCACGTCGCCCGAGACAGCCGCCGTTTTGCCGATCGCGACATCGACCTTTGACCAGTCGATTTCGGCGGCGGATGCGGGAACGGCTGCGACCAATGTGCAAAGAGAAGCGAAGGCGGCGAGCGTCAGACGCATGGATGGCCTCAATGGTTGATGGTTGTTGGAACGCACTTAAAGCGCCCCCGCCAGATACAGCCCGACGCCGGCGGCGCAGGAGCCGGCGAGCGTCGGGATCATGCCCGCCTTGAAACGAAAGATCGCGACGGCGGCGGCGAGCGCGAGCGCGAGGCTCGCGACATCGACGCTTGAGAGAACTGGCGCATCGAAATTGAGGCCGTAGCCGTTCACGGCGACGACGTTGCGAAAGATCGTGTGAATGGCGAACCAGATCGCGAGATTCAAAATTACGCCGACAACGGCGGCCGTGATCGCGGCGAGCCCGCCCGACAGCGCTTTGTTGGCGCGCAAGCTTTCGATGTAGGGCGCGCCGACGAATATCCAGAGAAAGCAGGGTGCGAAGGTCACCCAGGTCGCGAGCAGCCCGCCGAGCGCGCCCGCCAGCAGCGGCGGCAGCGCCCCCGGCGCGCGGAACGCCGCCATGAAGCCCACGAACTGAAGCACCATGATCAGCGGACCCGGCGTCGTTTCCGCCATGCCGAGGCCGTTCAGCATTTCGGCCGGGCTCACCCAATGATAGGTCTGGACGGCCTGTTGCGCGACATAGGCCAGCACCGCGTAAGCGCCGCCGAAGGTGACGACCGCCATCTTGCTGAAGAACACGGCGATGTTCGCGTAAACGCTATCGGGACCGAGAGTGGCCACGATCACGGCGACGGGGATCAACCACAGCGCCAGCCATACGAGACTGACCCGCAGCGCGCGCCCGGCCGACGGCTGCGCGTGGTCGGGCACGTCGCTGCCGAGCAGGCTGCCGGAATCCTGGCCGGCCTTGCCGTGCCCCGAGGCTACGAAGGCGGGGTTGCCTAAGCGCGCGCCGACGTAGCCGATCAGCGCGGCGGCGATGATGATGATCGGAAACGGAACCGCGAAGAAAAAGATCGCGACGAACGCCGCCGCCGCCATGCCCTGCATGATCGGCGTCTTGAGGCCGCGCTTGCCGATCCGCACCACCGCCTCGACGACGATCGCCAGCACGGCCGCCGTCAATCCGAAAAACGCTGCCGACACAAAGCCGACTTTGCCCCATTCGGCATAGATCACGCTCAGCGCCATGATCGCGACGACGCCCGGCAGGATGAACAAACCGCCGGCCATCAGGCCGCCGGCGGTGCGATGCATCAGCCATCCGATATAGGTCGCGAGCTGTTGCGCCTCCGGCCCCGGCAGCAGCATGCAGTAGTTGAGCGCATGCATGAACCGGCTTTCGGAAACCCACTTCTTTTCCTCGACGATGATTCTGTGCATCACCGCGATTTGTCCCGCCGGGCCGCCGAAGCTCAGGCAGGCCACGCGCAGCCAGACGCGGAACGCTTCGCCGAAGGTGACGCCATGCGCCGGCGCGGAGGCGGCTTCGCGGATAGCCACATGTTGGAGGGTCATGGATGCTCGCTGACGATCAGGCTTTCGGTTTGTTGGTGGGCCAGTTGTGGTTTTCCGCCGTGGCGTCGCGGCACCAGCGGTAGAAGGCGTCGTAGAGCGTCATGCCGGCTTCGAGTTGTTCGATATCGTCGCCGTACATGCGCGACAGGCCCAGCGAGGCCGCCAGCAATCCATGCGACTCCGGCGCAAGATCAAGCCGCGCCGTATCGGCGGCGCGCACGATCAGCGCCAGACGCAGCAACGCGTCCGACGCAAGTCCCAACTCGTCGATCATCACGTCGAAAGTGCATTTCGCGCCGCGATGACTCCAGAACACGCGCTCGATATCGAACGGAGCCGCATTGAAGTTTTCCGCGACCGCCTCGACTTGGCTTGAGCCGACGAACAGAAACACCGCTGTAGGGTCGACGAAGCGCCGGATCAGCCACGGGCAGGCGATGCGATCGATTTTGGGTCGCTCGCGCGTCACCCAGACGGTGCGCCCGAGCGCGTCGCGCGCAGGCAGTTTCGCCACCGGCACGAGCGGCAGCTTCGCGGCGCGCCAGGCTTCAAACCCGCCTTCGAGAACTTCCGCCGTAGCCCCCGCCAATCGGAGCCAGGCCGCGACGCCCTCGCTGAGCTTGAGCCCCTTCTGGCAGATGATCGCGACCGATCGGCCGGCGAAGCGGTTCGCCCATTCAGTGACGTTCGTATGCGACTGCCGAACGGTTCCCGGCACGATGTACGCGTCGGCCGCAAAATCCTCTTCCAGCCGAACATCGATGATGACGGGACACTTCGGCGTACCGATCAGACGAGCAAGCTTGTCCGGGGAAATAGAATGAATCGTCGACATGGCGCGTCCTCGCACGGAGAGAGAGTGCAGATATTGGGACGCGATGCTTCGGCTGTCGCCTCGTGGGGAGACCGCTTTCCCCAT
>JANLPL010000195.1:0-6511 GCA_031367195.1 Bradyrhizobium sp. | reverse complement strand
GGCGAGCTTCAGCGGCGGGGGTGGTCACGGCGCCGATCTCAAGTCGCCGCGTCACGAGGTTCGGCACCGGCTGCGGCAGCGCCTGCCCAATGCCCACCCCGCTGCAACCAACGACGGCCTATCGCTATGTCGTCGTTGGTGAAATCGACTGCGTCGAGCTTGGGATGGGCGCTGAGGAGTTGAGCGCGCGCGCGAAGCCTTGCCGGCGCGCAGGTCGGCATGGCGATCACCGCCTCGCCCGCACAGGCGCGGCCGCTTCGCTTTCTCGCGGTCAAAAGCCCATCGCGCCCGCCGAGGCCCCAGGGTCTGATCCTCGAACGGTCGATCGCCGCCAATCATTTGCTGCGACAGGCCCGGATCGCGACTTTCGTCGGCGACAACGCGATGGGAGCGACCTTCGTTATTCCGATCGGCCAGATTGATCTCCGCGCACCCTGGGCCCTGACCCGCCAGGCGATCCTGACCCCCATCCTGACCGCCAGCGACGTTGCGTTGGGGCAGCGGCTTGCAGCCTCCGTCGATTTTTTGGCGGGCTGTTGACTGGGACGATCAATAGCGCCGGCGTCGTTGTGTTCCCCAACCTCTCCGCGCTACAAATGACCGAGGCGTTGCGGCAAGCGCGTCTCGGCGTCATTGTCCCGACCATGCAGCTGTTCCTCCGTTGTTCCTCCAGGAGCCGACATGAGCAAAACCAGCAACGCCGCCGTGATCGGCCTCGGCTCCATGGGATTCGGCATGGCGCTCTCGCTGGTCCGAGCGGGCTTTGCGGTCGCCGGCGCCGACGTGAACGCTGACGCGGTGCAGCGGTTCGCCGCCCATGGCCGCGCCGCCGCCACGCCCGCCGCCGCCGCAATGGGCGCCGACATCGTTGTCGTCGTCGTCGTCAACGCCGCGCAGACCCGCGCCGTGCTGTTTGGCCCCGACGGCGCGGCTGAGGCCATGAACCCCAGCGCGGTCGTCATCTCCTGCGCCACCATGAGCCCGAAGGACGCCGAGGCCATCGCCGTCGAGACCGAGGGGCGCGGGTTGCTCTATCTCGACGCCCCCATCAGCGGCGGCGCGACGCGCGCGGCGGAGGGCGCGCTGACGGTGCTGGCCTCGGGCGGCGCTGCGGCCTTCGAGAAGGCCCAGCCCGCGCTCGACGCGATGGCGAAAAAGCTCTATCGGCTCGGCGACAAGCCGGGCGTCGGCGCGGCCTTCAAGATGGTCAACCAACTGTTGGCGGGCGTGCATATCGCCGCCGCCTGCGAGGCGATCGCCTTCGCCCAGCGCCTTGGCCTCGACCTCGATAAGGTGTACGAAGTCATCACGGGCGCTGCGGGAAATTCCTGGATGTTCGAGAACCGCGTGCCGCACATCCTTGCGGGCGACTACGCGCCGCGCAGCGCGGTCGATATCTTCACCAAGGATCTCGGCATCGTGATGGACATGTCGCGCGATAACAAATTTCCCACCCCGATCGCCGGCCAGGCGTTCCAGATGTTCCTGATGACCGCCGCCGCCGGGATGGGTCGCGACGACGACGCCTCGGTCGCACGCCTCTATGCCGAGATCGCCGGGCTGAGCTTGCCGACCAAAGGGCGAGCACAGGGGCCTGCGGAGTGAGGCCGCTTCAAACGCGACGCGCGCGCAGGTGATCGCCATGCCGGTTTGGAGCTTGTGTCATGCCAAAATTCGCCGCCAACCTCTCGCTGATGTTCACCGAACACGATTTCCTCGACCGTTTCGACGCGGCGGCGGAGGCGGGTTTCTCGGCGGTGGAATTTCTATTTCCCTACGACCATCCGGCGGCGACAATCGCGGAGCGGCTGCGACGCAACCATCTGACGCAGGCTTTGTTCAACCTGCCGCCCGGCGATTGGGCCGCCGGCGAGCGTGGCCTTGCCGCGTTGCCCGGACGCTTCGAGGAATTCAAGACCGGGCTCGACCTCGCGCTCGACTATATCGAGGCGACCGGGGTGAAGCGAATTCACATGATGGCGGGCAACGCCCGCCGTGCGGACGGCGAGGCCGAGGCGAGCTACCAGCGCGCGATTCGACACGCCGCGCCTGTGCTGGTCGCGCGCGGCGTCGAATTGTTGCTGGAGCCGATCAACAGTCGCAATATGCCCGACTATTTCCTCAACGACTTCAACTACACACGTGATCTCATCGCGCAGCTCGGGCTGCCCAATCTCAAATTGCAGTTCGACGTCTATCACCGGCAGATCCTGCATGGCGATGTCGCGATGTCGTTCCGGGCGTTGCAGCCGATTGTCGGGCATGTGCAGATCGCCTCGGTTCCCTCACGAAACGAGCCGGACGGCGAGGAGCTTAACTTTCCCTATCTGTTCGCCGAATTCGACCGCCTGGGCTATGACGGCTTCGTGGGCTGCGAATACAATCCGCGTGGGCTCACCCGCGACGGGCTCGGTTGGTTCAAGCCCTATCGGAGAGCCTGATGCCGCTTTTGCTTGGCGCCGTCGCGGACGACTACACCGGCGCGTCCGATCTCGCCAATACGCTGACGCGTAACGGCCTGTCGACGATCCAGACCATCGGCGTCCCCGCCGCCGATCTGGCCCTGGGAGATGTCGAGGCGGTCGTGATCGCGCTCAAGATCCGCTCGATCGAATCCCCTCGCGCAGTGGCCGCGGCGCTGGCGGCCTATGAGTGGCTCGCCGCGCGCGGGGCGCGCCATGTCATGTACAAGATCTGCTCGACCTTCGATTCCACCGACGCAGGCAATATCGGACCTGTCACGGAAGCCTTGCGCGCCCGCGCTGGCGCCGGCGCCAGCCTGGTCACGCCCGCATTTCCTGAGACCGGACGCACGGTCTATCGCGGCCATCTGTTCGTTGGCGACATTCTCTTGAACGAGAGCCCGCTGAAGGACCACCCGCTCAACCCGATGCGCGACGCCAATCTGGCGCGCGTGTTGGGGCGTCAATCGCGTACGCCGGTCGGCCTCGTCGATCTCGCGACGGTCGCGCACGGCCCCGACGCCATCGCGCAACGGCTCAACGCACTGGAGACGCAGGGCTGCGGCGCGGCGATCGTCGATGCCGTGTTCGAGCAGGATCTCGAGGCGATCGGCGCGGCGGCGGCGCGTGGCCCCGTTTCGACCGGCGCGTCGGGTCTGGGGCTCGGACTTGCCCGCGCGCTGCGGCGCGGCGGCGCGGCGAGCGCGGCGTCGCTCGCGCCCGTGGGCGGGAGCGCGGCGATCCTGGCCGGTAGTTGTTCGCAAGCCACACTCGAACAGATCGCCGCCGTTGAGTCCGAAATGCCGGTTCTGCGGCTCGACGCAGATCGGTTGATCGAAGGCGAAGCCGAGATCGCCCACGCGCTTGCCTGGGCCAGGGAACGGTTGAGCGCGGGGCCGGTGTTGATGGCTTCGAGCGCCGACCCTGAGCGCGTTGCGGCGTTGCAGTGGCGCTTCGGCCGCGATGTCAGCGGCCACAAAATCGAGCGCGCGCTGGCCGAGATCGCGGCCGGGCTGGTTGAACACGGCGTGCGGCGGTTGATCGTCGCCGGCGGCGAGACCTCGGGCGCCGCAGTTGACCGGCTCGGCGTCGCCGCGTTTCGTCTCGGCCCCGAGATCGCGCCGGGCGTGCCGCTGATGCGGACCGTCGGGCGCGCGGCCGGCGAGCTGCAGATGGCGTTGAAGTCCGGCAATTTCGGCGGTCCCGACTTCTTCCGCCGCGCCCTGGCGATGACGCATTGAGGGAAAGTCGATGAACGAGGAGACACGCGCCCGCGACGAAATCTGCGAGGTCGGCCTGTCGCTGTTTTCTCGCGGCCTCACCTTTGGTTCGACCGGCAACATCAGCGTGCGCCTGTCCGACGGCGGCTGGTTGTTGACGCCGACCAACGCATCCCTGGGCACGCTCGATCCGGCCAAGCTGTCGAGGTTCGACGCAGACGGACGCTTCCTTGCGGGAGACCCCGCGACCAAAGAGGCGTTCCTGCACTTCTGCATGTATGGTCAGCGCGACGATGCGCGCGCGGTGGTGCATCTGCATTCCACGCATTCGGTCGCGGTGAGCCTGCTCGCGGACATCGACCCGCGCGACGCGTTGCCGCCGCTCACCGCCTATTTCGTGATGCGGGTAGGGCGTCTCCCCCTCGCGCCCTATTTTCCGCCGGGTGACGAAGCGCTCGCCAAAGCGGTCGAGGCCCTGGCGGGCGAGCATCACGCCGTGTTGTTGGCCAACCATGGCCCCGTCGTCGCCGGCACATCGCTGGCCAATGCACAATATGCGATGGAAGAGCTCGAAGAAACAGCCAAGTTGTTCCTGATGCTGAGGAGCCAGCCGATCCGACCGTTGACGCCCGAACAGGTCGACGATCTGCGACGTCGCTACAACCTGCGATAGAGCCGGGCGCCTCCGGCCGATGCTAAAAGCGCCGCGCCAATTCGGCGAGACGTCGATGCGCGCTCTGCCGCGCGGCGCCGATCGCCTCCTGAGGCCCGACGGTTGGTCCGAAATTGACGAATTCGACGCTCCGCACGCTTATAAAACGCGGCGCCTCGCGCAAATAGGGCGTCGCCATGTCAATACGGCCACGGTTCATGCCGGTCACGAAGTCGCCCCCGCTCGCCATGATCGCCAAAGTCGGGCGGTCCTTCAACAATAGGATGTAGCCGACGGTGGGATCAAAACGGAAGGTGAGACGGGGTTGGTTGATAAGATCGATATGATGTTTGAGCTTGTAGGGGAGCCCGAAATTCCACACTGGCGTGAAAAACAATACCCGCTCGGCAAGCGGGAAGCGAACAGCCATATGCTCGATGATGGCCCAGGCGTCCCGCTGCGGACTATTGAACCCGGCCCTCCGCCGCACCGCGTCTTTCGCGTCGAGCAAATCCTGATTGAATTCGGGCAGGCCCTCGCGCCAGAGATCGAGCACGTCGATCTCCCAACTCGGTTGCGTCCCCTGGAAGGTCTCAAGGAACGCGAGCGCGGCCGCACTCGAAGCGGATTCGATGCGCGGCGAGCAGAGGACATGCAGCAGCTTTGGCGCCTTCGCGCCATCAACCAAGCGGGCGGATGACCGCGTCGGCGTTGGTGACGACGGCGACGTTCTGCATAGCGTAGTTGATCGAGGCGCTATGCCATTCCGCATTCATTATTGAACAACAATTCGCTGGCGTGATCATGAAAAAGCTCTTGTCGGCCCCGGTGCGTGCGGTATGTTCAATCGACATGTTGGTCCACGCGCCCGTGTTGATAAGAAAAGTGCGACCGGTCGCCTTCAGGATTGTCTCCAGTCGCGTTCCCTCCCAGGCGCTCATGCGCATCTTTTCGACCACGAAATCGCCGGCGCGCGGCTCAAGACAGGCCGCCGGCGCGGCGCCCCAGCCGCCGCGCACCATCGCCTTCGAATCGACCAGACCCTCAAACAAAGGCGCGTACAAAGTCATGCCCGGCGCGCCTGACTCGACAATAAACCAGACATGAATAGTCACGACGCCGCGCGCCCGCGCCGCATCGGCGCGCCGCCGCATATTGTCAACCACGCGTTGCGCCTTCGCGTGCGCCGGAGCGCCCGAATCCGCGAAGGCGCCGCCCTCCATAATCACGTCGTTTTGTAGATCCTGAATCAACATCGCGCAGCGACTGGGATCAAGTTGCAACTTCGCCGTTGTCAGACGTGGCGCCTGGACCGCGACGCCGCCACTCGCGGCGTTGCCTGCCAGGCGCTCCCCGGCGCGCGCAATCATATGGGGCTCCTTGGGCGGTCCGACTTTGGTCGGAATCGCGTAGACGGAATGGTTGGCCGTCACGAACAGGGTGCGAAACTCCGCGCCGCCCCAGGCAAGGTTGGCCGCCTGCTCGGGGACGCGGTGCTTGCCGATCAACTCGCCGCGCGGCGAACAGACCCACACGCCGCCCGGTCCCGCACACCAGACATTGCCTTGAGCAATGCATTTCATGCCATCGGGAAGCCCGAGTTCCAGTTCCGATTTGATGCCCGTGGCGAATTGGCGACTATTGGAGAGCGAACCGTCTTTCTCTACGTCGAATACGCGGATTAGCGCCTGGGCGGTATCGTTGACGAACAGCCGACGCTCCTCGGGACAGAAGCAAAGTCCGTTGGGCTTATCAAACAGATAGCGGTCAACCAGCAGCTGCGGAGCCCCGCCGCCAGTAGGGACTCGGTAAACACCCTGAAATTCCAACTGTCGCAGCCGCTCGACGCGATAGTCCGGCATCCGGCCGTGCCAGGGATCGCTGAAATAGATCGCGCCGCTCGAACGGACGCACACATCGTTGGGGCTGTTGAGTTCCTGGCCCTCGTAATGCGATGCGAGCGTCTCGCGCCGACCATCCGGAAACTCGCGCACCAGAGACGACGTCGCGTGCTCGCAAACGATCAGGTTCAAGTAGGCGTCATAAGTCATGCCGTTACATTTATTTGACGGGCGTCTGACCTCCTTTACGCCGTTGCGCTCATCCCAACGTCGCCGCACGTCAGCGGGCATGTCCGAGAACAAAAGGTGATGCTCTATCGGGTGCCAGATGGGGCC
>JANLPL010000165.1:0-20883 GCA_031367195.1 Bradyrhizobium sp. | reverse complement strand
ATACATGCAGTCGCGGCGCAGGAACAAAACACGAAAGGCCGCAAGGTCTTCGAACCAGGGCGGCGCCGCGCCTCATCCGTCCGAAACCGCAATCCGTCTCTCCGCCGCTATTCATTCGCGACGGATTTCTCTGGCCGGATCGCATACCACCGTAGTGCTATCCGGTCAGGGCGACAGCGCGGACTCCGCTCTGGCCACTGCGCTGTCGCAGGTCGCGGCGTCGTCGGCGTGGTCGGCCGCTCGCGCCTCCTCGATGGCGACCTTGAATTTCGCGCTGCGGCGGCTGGCCGGCGAATCAGCGGCGGCGTTCGCGTCGGCGTCGGAAGCCGGGGCGGGCTGATGGTGCAGTTTCGCAGCCGTGGTCTCCGATCCCGCCGCGACCGTCGCCGCCGCCGCTTCGCCGGGCGGCGAGGCGGCGTCATAGCGGGATTGCAGACTTGCGATTTTGTCGCCGCACAGGGTCGCCTGAGCGGCGCCTGCAAGGGTCAAAGCGGTAAGGGCGAGAATCGGGACGTTCATGGCGCATCTCTCGTTTGAGGCCGCGCGACCGCGGCCTTTCACGACGACAACGCGCGGAGCGACCGATCAGGCGGGGGAGAAGATGAGGATTTTCCGCTCTGCGATCATCTCGCGCGAGGCTTTGCCGTAAGCCGCCATATGCGGCGCGGCGGCGTGGGCCTTCAGCGCATCCGCGCTCGCCCAGGTCTCCAGCACCACGAAG
Organism: Bradyrhizobium sp.; assembly: GCA_031367195.1. Classification (GTDB taxonomy): domain Bacteria; phylum Pseudomonadota; class Alphaproteobacteria; order Rhizobiales; family Beijerinckiaceae; genus Roseiarcus. The sequence goes on along the minus strand of JANLPL010000165.1, from coordinate 20,162 downwards.
GCGTCCGGCCCTGTGGGGGTCTGGAACGCGCCGAACCCTTCGGCGTCCACGAAGGGCGCATATTCGATGCAGCCGTCCTCGGCGTGGACGGCGGGCATGTTGGCGCGGAACAGGGCGAGCAGATCGCCCCGGCGACCCGGCTTGGCGGTAAGCATGGCGACAACCCGGATCATGGCGTTTTCTCCCCTTGTGGTCCCGTTTCCTGATCCTGTAGCGGTCCGACGTCAAGCGAGCGCTTGCGTTTGGCGACGATCGACCCAAAATGCCGGCCTGGAGTTTTTCACAATGTCCGGTTCGCTGACCCCTAAAAGCACGTCGTCGCAGATTTCCGACTTTCTCGCCCAGGCGCGCAAGGCCCCCGTGCCCTATGGCGCGCGCGGGCGGCTGATCTTCGCGCTCGACGCCACCATGAGCCGCCAGCCGACCTGGGATATGGCGCTCGGCCTGCAAGCCAAGATGTTCGAAGCAGCTTCCGAGATCGGCGGGCTCGACGTGCAGCTGGTGTATTTTCGCGGTCAGGGCGAATGCGTCGCCTCGCGCTTCGTCTCGCAGGGCGAGGGTCTGGCCGATCTGATGCGCGCAATTTCGGTGCGCGGCGGCGTGACGCAATTGCGCCGCGTGCTGACCCATGCGCGCAACGAGGCGAAGGCGGCCAAGGTCGGCGCGCTGGTTTTCGTCGGCGACGCGATGGAGGAGGAGGCCGAGGCTTTGCTAAGTCTTGCGGGCGAATTGGCGCTTGGCGGCGTCAAGGCGTTCATGTTTCAGGAAGGCGACGAGAGGCGCGCGACGACGACGTTCAAGGAGATCGCGCGGCTGACGGGAGGCGCCTATGGCGCCTTCGACGCCGGCGCGGCGGCGCGACTGGCGACGCTGCTGCGGGCGGCGGCGGCCTATGCGGCGGGCGGGCGCAACGCGCTGGAGGCGCTGGCGGCGCGCGAGGCGGACGTTCGACCACTGCTCGCGCAGATGCGGGGCTGAACCGAGCCCATCATGCCCCAGCTCATCGCCGGCCTATTCGTACTTTATCTGCTGTTGATGGCGATCCGCGCCTTCGGACGCATCACGCCCGCGTCCGCCGCCAAGATTGTGCGCGGCGGCGGCGTCGCGCTGGGGCTCGCCGCCATGGGTTTGCTGCTGCTGCGCGGCAGTTTCGGGCTGGTCGGCGTACTGGCGAGCTTGCTGCTGGGCAATTTCGTGCGCGGCGGCGGCAATCCATTCGCCTCCCTGATGCGCGCGGCGGGGTGGGGCAAGCCGAAGTCGCGCGTTTCGGTCGCCAGTTCGGCCGCCATTGAGATGCGGCTCGACCGCGATTCCGGGCGCATGACCGGCGCGGTTACGGCGGGCCCCTACGCGGGTCGGCCGCTGGAGGCGATGACGCGCACGGAATGCGTCGCCGTGCATCGCTATTGCCTGAGCGACGATCCCGAAGGGGCGACGCTGCTAGAGGCTTATCTCGACCGCCGGTTCCCCGCTTGGCGTGAGGCACAGCAGGGTGAGGGCGAGCCGAGGCCGCGGGGCTGGAGCGGGGGAGCGCTGTCCCGCGATGAGGCGTACGAAATCCTGGGCCTGCCGAAGGGCGCGGGCCGCGAGGAAATCGTCGCCGCGCACCGCGGTTTGATGAAGAAGCTTCATCCAGATCACGGCGGCTCGACCGCTCTGGCCGCGAGGGTCAATCAGGCCAAGGATGTTCTGCTGGACTGACATGGGATACGCAAACTCCGCAACGCAACGTTATTCCGCGACACTGAACACAAGTCCCTTACGGACCGCTCAATCCTGGGTTGCAAAGCACGACAGACCGCCTTGCTTGAGATCGCGGCAGGCGCGCTGGGCCGAGGCGGAATCGAGGCCGGCGAAGCGGGCGCGATAGAGCGTGTCGCCGTCGTGGCGCACTTTCTCCGTGAAGCCGCGCATTGAGGCCAGCGACCGGTTGCGCGACTTCGCCTTTTCGAGCAGTCGGCGCGCCTTGTCGGCGTTTTCGGCGGCGCCGATCTGGATGATCCAGTCGCCCTTGCCGGGCTTGGCGCTATCGTCGTCGCGCGCGACGCGGGTCTCCTGCGCGTCTGATTTGCGGGCGTTGTCCTTGCCCCTAGGGCCGGCGCGCCAGCCGAGCCGGGCGGGATCGAGCGCGGCGGCCTTGAGGAGGAGGGGCGATTCCGGCGCCGGCTTGGCGGCGAGGCGGCGGATCGGCGCCGGCGGCAGCGGGGCGGAATCGTCGCTGACGTCGCCCTCGCCCTGCGGCTCCGCGTGGGCGGCCTGCCGGGGCGCGGCTTGCGCCACGTCTTCGCGGTCGGCGTCATCCTCGCGCTGCGCGACCTGCGTCGGTCCGGCCCCGCCGCGCGCGATCGGAACGGCGTAGGTTTCCGGCGACACCTGCGCCAAACGGGTCGAGCCGCGCACGGGCGAGGCGTCGGCGATATGGGTTTCGATCAGCCGTTCCATCAGCCGGTCGCGCGCCGGGCCCGAGCGGCCGCCCATGACGACGGCGACCAGCGAGCGGCCGTCGCGATGCACCGAGGTCAGCAGATTGAAACCGGAGGCGCGGGTGTAGCCGGTCTTGATGCCGTCGACGCCGTCGATGCGGCCGAGCAGGTGATTGTGATTGCCGATCACCGCGCCGTCATAGACGAACTCGTGCAGCGAGAAATAATGGTAGTAATTGGGGAAACGCGCCTGCAACGAACGGGCGAGCAGCGCGAGGTCATGCGCGGTCGTCAGTTGCTCGTCGTTGGGCAGGCCCGAGGCGTTGCGATAGAGGGTGCGCGACATGCCGAGTTGATGCGCGCGGTGCGTCATCAGCGCGGCGAAATTCGATTCGCTGCGGCCCACCGCTTCGGCGACCGCCACCGCGATGTCGTTGGCGGAGCGGGTGACGATCGCCTTGATCGCCTCTTCGACCGAAATCGTCTCGCCGGCCGGCACGCCGAGTTTCGAGGGTTCCTGCTCGGCCGCGCGCTCGGAAATCGCAATCCGCGACGACAGCGTCATATTGCCTTTTTCAAGCTGCTCGAACAGCAGATAGAGTGTCATCACCTTTGTGATCGAGGCGGGATGGCGCAGCGCATTCTCGTTGACGCCCCAGAGTTCGCGACCCGTATTGGCATCGACGACGATCGCTGAATATTTCGACGGATCGGCCTCGGCGGGAGTCGATGCGACGGCATGGCTCGCCGGTGCGCGGTAGTGGCGATGCGCTCGCGCCTGCGCGGAGTTTGAACAGAAAGTGAGCGCGGTGGCCGCCAGGCATATTCCGGCTGCAATGGGCGCAAAACGAGACAGACCAAAACGCAATTCTACCGATTTCATGACACGCCCTTGAACCGGTGCAGCGCGTCCGGCGAGCGGACAAGCGTTGCAAAACGCACACATGGGGCAAGCCTATGAGATCGCGGTTACGCGCACGTTAACGGCCGCGCCGGCATTTCTTATTTCTGGCGCCAAGCCGTTGAAAAGATGGCGCTAACGTAACGGAGGGCGAATTCGCCGCGTCCGCCGGCAAGCGCAATTCGAGCGCAAGGTGTTGATATACTGGCGTTAAATTCCATTAACCGTCGTCGTCGAGAATCCTGAGCACGGAATTTGAACCGACCGAATTGCTGCAGCGCAGAATATCGATTGACTTTATGTTGCACTGCACCTAAATCAACGCTGCGGCTGCGGCGGAATTCGTCGTGGTCTTACAGACACGTTGCGAGGCTCGCCATGAACGCTCTCACTTTCGAAGACTTCCAGACCTACTCCAAGCAGCAAGTCGAAGCCGCCACCGCATTCGTCAGCACGCTGTCGAAGGGCATGCAGGAGCTTGCGACCGAGACGGCTGAATATTCCAAGCACAGCATGACGGCTGGCGCGGAAGCGATGGAGCGCTTGCTCAGCGCCAAGACGGTTGAGACGGCTGTGCAGGTCCAGACGGAATTCGCCAAGACGGCCTACGAAGGCTTCGTCGCCAAGGCGACCAAGATCAACGAAATCGTCACCAAGCTCGCCAGCGAGGCGGTCAAGCCCGCCCAGCACGCGTTCGCCAAGGTCGTCGAGAAGAACTAAACTCATCGTTAGACGATATCGTTCTGTTAGTAAGGTCGGCGCCAGCGCCGGCCTTTTTTGTTGTTCGCGCCCCTTGCGCTCCCCTGAAGAATTGGCGAACCTGCCAAGATTGCGTCGGACCTCTGGCGCCTAAGCCCAACGGCGCCTAGATGAGTCCGGCGGTTCGCTGCGCGCTGCGCCGACCTGGTCGGAGTTGCGCGCAGTGCAAAAGAGAGGTTCCTCCTTGATCGTCGAGCCGCATCCGCTTCTCAGTCGATTACGGGCAGGCATGGCTTTGATTGTTAGGTGGCTGTCCAGTCGCACGAATGTTTCCGCTCCGCCGTCGCGTGTGCTCGCGGCGGCCAAGGAGCCGCGCCGCAACGGCGACAATCCCGGCGCGGGCGCGGCCGTCATCACCCGCACCCGGACGCAGACGAAGCGTCCCAACATGTACCGCGTTCTCTTGCTCAACGACGACTACACGCCGATGGAGTTCGTAATCTCCATCCTGCAATCGTTCTTTAACAAGAATTCCGAGGAGGCCACGCAGATCATGCTGCATGTCCACCACAACGGCGTCGGCGAATGCGGCGTCTTCACCTATGAAATCGCCGAGACGAAAGTCGCGCAGGTGATGGACCATGCGCGGAAGAATCAACACCCTCTCCAATGCATTATGGAAAAGAAGTGAGGTCGTGATGCCGGTATTCTCCAGAGCGCTCGAAAAGACGCTGCGGCGCGCCCTCGCCATCGCCAATGAGCATCGACACGAACTGGCCTCGCTGGAGCATCTGCTGCTGGCGCTGCTCGACGATCCCGACGCGGCCGCCGTTATGCGCGCCTGCAACGTCGATCTCGACCAGTTGCGCAAGACCGTGCTGCGCTACATCGAGCACGAGCTGCACAGCCTCGTGATCGAGAATGGCGAAGAGGCCAAGGCGACCGCCGGGTTCCAGCGCGTCGTGCAGCGCGCGGCCATCCATGTGCAGTCTTCCGGCCGGGAGGAAGTGACGGGCGCGAACGTGCTGGTGGCGATCTTCGCCGAGCGCGAGAGCCACGCCGCCTATTTCCTGCAAGAGCAGGACATGACGCGCTACGACGCCGTCAATTACATCAGCCACGGCATCGCCAAGCGCCCGGGCCTGTCAGACCCCGCGCGCGGGCCGCGTGGGATCGACGAGGAGGCCGAAGCGCGCGAGGCCAAGGAGACCAAGGAGACCGGCGAGCCGAAGAAAAAGGAAGGCGCGCTCGACGCTTACTGCGTTAATCTCAACAAAAAGGCGAAGGACGGGCGGGTCGATCCGCTGATCGGCCGCGAGCCCGAGGTTTCGCGCACGATCCAGGTTTTATGCCGCCGCCAGAAGAATAACCCGCTGCTGGTCGGCGACCCCGGCGTCGGCAAGACGGCGATCGCGGAGGGGCTCGCCCGCAAGATCCTTAAAGGCGAAGTGCCGGAAGTGCTGGCGGGCGCCACCGTGTTCGCGCTCGACATGGGCGCGCTGCTCGCCGGCACCCGCTATCGCGGCGATTTCGAGGAGCGCCTCAAGCAGGTGATGAAGGAGATCGAGAACCACAAGGACGCGATCCTGTTCATCGACGAGATTCACACCGTGATCGGCGCCGGCGCCACCTCCGGCGGCGCGATGGACGCGTCGAACCTGCTCAAGCCGGCGCTGGCGCAGGGGTCGCTTCGTTGCATCGGCTCGACCACCTACAAGGAATACCGGCAGTATTTCGAGAAGGACCGCGCGCTGGTGCGCCGGTTCCAGAAGATCGACGTGAAGGAGCCCAGCGTCGAGGACGCGGTGGAGATCCTGAAAGGGCTGAAGCCTTATTTCGAGGAGTTCCACAAGTTGCGCTACACCAATGAGGCGGTGAAGGCGGCGGTGGAATTGTCGTCGCGCTACATCCACGCCCGCAAGCTGCCTGACAAGGCGATCGACGTGATCGACGAGTCGGGCGCTTCGCAAATGCTGCTGCCCGAGGCCAAGCGCAAGAAGATCATCGGCATCAAGGAGATCGAGGCGACCATCGCGAGCATGGCGCGCATCCCGCCCAAGAGCGTGTCGAAGGACGACGCCGAAGTGTTGCAGCATCTCGAATCGACGCTGAAGCAGGTGGTCTATGGGCAGGACGCCGCGTTGTCCGCGTTGTCCTCCGCCATCAAGCTGGCCCGTGCGGGACTTCGCGACGCGGAAAAGCCGATCGGCTCGTACTTATTCTCTGGCCCGACCGGCGTCGGCAAGACAGAGGCGGCGCGTCAGCTTGCGTCCAGCCTGGGGCTTGAGCTGATTCGCTTCGACATGTCCGAATATATGGAGCGCCACACGGTCTCGCGGCTGATCGGCGCGCCTCCGGGCTATGTCGGTTTCGATCAGGGCGGCCTGCTGACCGACGCGATCGATCAGCATCCGCACTGCGTTCTGCTGCTCGACGAGATCGAGAAGGCGCATCCCGACCTGTTCAACATCCTGTTGCAGGTGATGGACCACGGCAAACTCACCGACCACTCGGGCAAGCAGATCGACTTCCGCAACGTCATCCTCATAATGACCACCAATGCGGGCGCGGCGGACATGGAGAAATCGGCGTTCGGCTTTCACCGCACCAAGCGCGAGGGCGACGACACCGAGGCGATCAACCGGCTGTTCACGCCGGAGTTCCGCAACCGTCTTGATGCGGTGGTGCCGTTCGGCCGATTGCCGATGGAGGTCATCGCGAAGGTGGTCGACAAGTTCATCCTGCAACTGGAGGCGCAGCTTGCCGATCGCAACGTGTCGATCGAATTGACCGACGAAGCGCGCGCCTGGCTGGTCACCAATGGCTACGACGATTCGATGGGCGCGCGGCCGATGGCGCGCGTCATTCAGGCCCAGATCAAGACCCCGCTCGCCGACGAGGTGCTGTTCGGGCGGCTGAAGAATGGCGGCGTCGTGCGGGTTGTTGTCACCGCCGAAGACGGCGGCGAAAAGAAGCTGAGCTTTGTCTATCCCGAAGGGCCCGCGCAGCCTCGGCTGGAGCGCGAGCTTGTCGTCGCCAATCGCGAGCGCGCGAAGGAAGGCCGGGTCAAACCCAAGCGCAAGGCCGAAACGGCCTCGGACCCCGACGACGACGCGCCGGAAGAAAAGACCGAACCGCAGACGACCTGAGCGCGTTGTCGTCAGAGAAAAGGGCCGCGGAGACGATCTCCGCGGCCCTTTGTTTCAGCGCACTGGCGCCATGACATCAATAATAGTGATGCCGACGCCAATACCTATGATTGGGGAAGCAGTGAAAGCCGTAAGGGCCGGGACGATATCCGCCTGGGCAGGAGTAGCGCGGCCGGCAATATCCACCGGGACCACGAAAGCCACCGGGGCCGCAGCCTTGGCGCACCTGCACAAGAAGGTCTTCGCCTTTTGTCGGCGCCGGATCGACCGGCATCGCTGTTGCGGCGATTGTCGACAAGCCCAGTGTGGCGGCCAGGGCAAGGAAAGCGAGTGAGCGCATATTGATCTCCCGTGTTACGCCGTCTTTAACACAACGGCGCGTTTCACGAACGCGAACATGGTCACGGGCGCCTGAATGCCAAATGAATGAAATTAATACTGTAGCGCTTTGTCATACATTGCTGTGAGGTCACAGGTCATATTAAATTTTGCGGCGCTCTTCTGTATTTGTGCAATTACAATTCCGTCCTCGGCGAGCCGCGTTCGCGCGCCCAACGGATGGCTGTCGCTATTGGCATGTCGAGCTGCGCGGCGGCCTTGCGGCACGATAGGCCGGCCGCGAGCGCGGCGAACAGCCTCCGGCGGCGCGCGAGCCGCTCCGGCGCGAGGCGGGGCAGGCGGCCGATCCGGGCCATCGTCGTTTCGCTGAGCCGGTAGGTCGTCGCGGCCTCAAGCATATTCATCCCGGCCTCCATGGCGGCTATCGCTTTCCTTTCGTCGTCGGCGCGGCCGCGGCGGCTGAGCCGCGCGACGGTCGCCCCTGCCATTCGCGCCCATCGCCACGCCGTAGAGGCGCTGACGCCGGCCGCTGCGGCCGCGTCGCGCAGCGCCAGCCCGGAACACAAGTCCTGCAACAAACCCGCGCGCCGACCCTCGCGGCGAAGCCGCGCCGCGGAGCCGTCGACGAGGCGCGCGGCGGTGCGGGCGCTGACATTGTGACGGCGGGCGGCTTGCGCCGGCGTTTCGCCCTCCCTCATGGCCTGCAACAAGGCGGCGCGCCGCTCGGGCGAAAGCCGGCGCGAGCGCAGGCTGACCAACCCGCAGCGCTTCGCCCAGCGTATCGCCGTCGCGGCGCTGACGCCGAGCCGCGCGGCGATTTCGCGACAGGAAAGCCCTGATGCAAGGCCGTCGGCGAGTTGGCGTAATTGGCTTTCGTCGAGTTTGCGGGTCATGCGGGTTCGCGATGGATTTGGCGCGCGCGGGCTCTATATACGCGCCGAAACAATATCCCACGAAGGTCCATGTCCCACTATCTCAACCCTCGCAGCGGCGCGCTGCATCCCCTGAGCCTCCCGCGCTGGCGCGGCGATGACGGCGGGCCGCTGCTGTTGACGCCGGGGCGGGGGATTGGCCGCGACGAGATCGAGCGCTCGCGGCGCTCGTTGTGGCGCTATCGCGCCGCGCTGGCGGGAGACATCGCCGAGCCGATCACGATGGGGGAAGGCTGCACGCCGCTGGTCGAGCGGGCGTGGGGCGATCTGCGGGTGCAGTTCAAATGCGAATGGTTCAGCCCGACCGGTTCGTTCAAGGATCGCGGCGCCTCGGTGATGCTGTCGTTTCTGCGCCAGATCGGCTTGACGTCCGTGCTGGAGGATTCCTCAGGCAATGGCGGCTCGGCCATCGCGGGCTTCGGCGCGGCGGGCGGCCTGCGGGTGAAGGTGCTGGCGCCGGCCTATACTTCGCTCGCCAAGATCGCGCAGGTGCGCGCCTATGGGGCCGAGGTTGAACTCGTCGAGGGTCCGCGCGAGGCCTGTCAGGCCGAGGCGATCCTGCAATCGCAGCGGATTTTCTACGCCAGCCACAATTGGCAACCCTTCTTTTTGGAAGGGACAAAGACGCTGGCCTACGAATTGTGGGAGGATTTCGGTTTCGACGCGCCGGACGCAATCGTCGTCCCCGTCGGCGCGGGCAGTCTGCTGCTCGGCTTATACTTCGGCTTCCGCGAATTGCTTGACTCGGGCCAGATAGGGCGAATGCCAAAACTGTTCGCCGCGCAGCCACTGCATTGCGCGCCGGTGGCGGCGAGTTTTGCGGCGGGGGCGCCGGGGCCGGTCGCGATCGAAGTGAAACCGACGGTTGCGGAGGGTACGGCGATCAGGGCGCCGCTGCGGCTGACGCAGATGTTGCAGGCGCTGCGCGAGACCGGCGGCGCGGCGGTCGCAATCCCCGAGAGCGAAATTGTCGCGGCGTTGCGCCGTTTGGCGGGGCAGGGGCTGTTCGTCGAGCCGACGTCGGCGACCGCGGCTGCGGCGCTTGACCGTCTCGCGGCGGAGGGGCGAATAGGCCCGCGCGAGCGCGTCGTCGTCGTGCTGAGCGGCTCGGGCCTCAAGGCGGCCTCGACGGTGGCGCAGTTGTGCGCTTCCGGGACGTAACGGTATTGAAGACTGACGGCCGCCCCAGGAGCATCGATGTCCGAAACTTTCGCTGGTCTGCCCATAGCCGAGCCCGAGGCGATCGGTCTTTCGACGCCGGGGCTCGAACGCTTCGCCGCCGTGCTGGAGCGCGAGATCGCCTCGGGCAAGGCGCCCGGCGCGGCGCTGGCTGTCGCGCGGCGTGGCAAAATCGGCCTCGCGCGGGCGTTCGGCAAGCAGGCGCCCGGCGGCGCCGACATGCCGCTCGATGCGTTGTTTCGCATCTATTCGATGACGAAACCGATCGTCAGCGTCGCGGCGATGGCGCTGGTCGAGGAGGGGCGGCTGTTTCTCACCGATCCGCTATCGCAATATCTGCCCGCCTTCGCGCAGACGAAAGTGGGCGTTGAGGGCGCCGCGCAACAACGGCCGATCACGATCCACGATCTCCTGCGCCACACGGCGGGCTTCGCCTATGGCTTCACCGGCGCCTCTCCGGAACAGAGGGAAATTCACGCCGCGCGGCTGATTGACTCCCGCCGCGACCCCGAGGAGGCGATGACCGCGCTGGCTTCGCTTCCGCTGCTGCATCAGCCGGGAACCGCCTGGGAATACGGGCTCTCCACCGATGTGCTTGGCCGCGTGGTCGAAATCGTCGCCGACGCGCCGCTCGGCGAGGTGCTGGCGCGCCGCATCCTGCGGCCGCTCGGAATGGCCGACACCGCGTTCTTCACGCCGCCCGAAAAGACTTCGCGTCGCGCCGAGCCGCACAGCTTCGCCGCGCTCGATGCGGCGGGGATCGACCGCATGTCGCATCAGGCGCCGCCGCGATTCGAAATGGCGGGCACCGGGCTGATCTCGACGTTGGCCGACTACACGCGTTTCTGCGCCATGCTGGCGGGCCGCGGCGAACTGGAAAAAACACGCATCCTCGGTCCACGTACGCTTGGGCACATGGCGAGCAATCATCTGGAGCCGGACATGGCGATTCAGCAAACCCCGCTGATGCCGCCCGGCCACCGCTTCGGCCTCGGCTTCGCGGTGCGCACGACGCCGGGGCTCGCGCCGACGCCGGGCGCGGCGGGCGATTTCTTCTGGGGCGGCGTCGCGGGCACGGCGTTCGTCATCTCGCCGGCGCTCGATCTGTTCGCGGTGCTGATGGTGCAGGCGGCTGAATATCGCGAGCACTTCCGCAATCTGTTCCGCAATCTGCTGGCCGCGTCGATTCTCTGAGGGATGCGCCAACCGCGCCATCCCGCCGTTGATATTTTATCTCATTAAATCAAATAACTGAGAGCCGGAGCGGAATAGGATATGAGGCAAGAGTCTCCGCTTATAAGGGAAAGCGACAAGCATTTCTGGCATGGCTATATCGCGTTTTATGAAAATCACTTTGCTTCCCGAGACATAGCGTCGATTTTGGAATTTGGCGTATTGAAGGGAAATTCTATCCGCTGGCTAATGGAAAGGTTTCCAGCGGCGACGGTTGACGGCGTCGATATACTGTCCGAGCAAGAGGAATGGCCGAGGGATGCGCGGGTTTCGTATCATCGCCTGGATCAGGGACGTCGCAACGATATCCGTGACTTCTTCCAAGGTCGTTCGTTCGATCTCGTGATCGAAGATGGATCGCATGTGCCGGAACATCAAGTCGCTTGCTTGATCGAAGGATTGCCGCATGTCAATTCCAACGGGCTTTACATTGTCGAGGACATTCAGACGTCCCTGCCCAAGCCTAAGACGTTGAAATCGAGATGGAAGGAATTGCGAAAAGGCGTTCGGCCAAATGGCAATGCGCTTTCGACACTGCTTTCCATCGAGCATTTTCGGCGCATTGGGCGCTCAATCGATAGCGCATTGGCGAAAAACATCGCGCATAACAACATGATAACTCAAGAGGAAATATTGGAGTTGGATCGCAATATAAAGTCGCTTTGGTTGTATAGAAGAAATCACTTGCCCGATAAATGTTACAATTGCGGCTCGTCCGAATTTAACTATGGCGCTTTCAAGTGTCTTTGCGGCCGCGAGATATTTTCCCACGCCGACAGCATGACTTTCGTGATTGAGAAGAAATAGGCGGCGCGACATCGCATCCCGAGCCGAGCGCACGGCGCTGGCGACGGCGGCCTTGTCGCGCTATCGAAGCGTCTGAATAATCCCAGGGAGGCCCCATGACCGCCATCAATTCCGTCGCCGATCTGACGCTCGAAGGCGAAGTCGCCGTCCTGACGATCGGCTCGCCTCCCGTCAATGCGCTCTCCGCCAAAGTGCGCGAGGGCATCCGCGACGGGATTATGCGCGCCGCAGCCGACCCCGCCGCCAAGGCCATCGTGCTGATCTGCGCCGGGCGCACCTTCATCGCCGGCGCCGACATATCCGAATTCGGCAAGCCGTTCACCGGCGTCAGCCTGCCCGACGCGCAGGCCGCGATCGAGAATTGCGCCAAGCCGGTGATCGCCGCGATCCACGGCACGGCGCTCGGCGGCGGGCTCGAGGTCGCGCTGGTCTGCCACTACCGCGTCGCGGTTCCGAGCGCGAAACTCGGCCTGCCGGAGATCAAGCTCGGGCTGATCCCCGGCGCCGGCGGCACGCAGCGTCTGCCGCGCCTGATCGGCCCGGAGGCGGCGGCGGAGGCGATCCTGTCGGGAACGCCGTTCTCGGCAAAGCAAGCGCGCGCCTGGGGCGTGCTCGACGAACTCGTCGAGGAGGGCAAGCTGCGCGAGGGCGCGATTGCGTTCGCGAGGGCTGTGATCGCCTCGGGAGCGGCGCTGGCGAAGGTGCGCGACCGCGACGAAAAGCTAGCGCCCGCGCGCGGCAAGCCGGAGATTTTCGAGGGCCTCCGCAAGGCGCATGCGAAAAAGAACCGGGGCTTCGAGGCCTGGACGCGGGCGCTCGAAGCGGTGCGCGATGCGGTCGAACTGCCCATCGAGGAAGGTCTGAAGCGCGAGCGCGCCGCCTTCATGGAATTGCTGGTCTCGCAGCAATCGAAAGCGCAGCGGCATGTGTTCTTCGCCGAGCGGCAAGTTTGGAAGATCGCCGACATCGCCGACGACACGCCGACGCTGGCCATCAAAAAGGTCGGCGTGATCGGCGCCGGCACGATGGGCGGCGGCATTGCGATGAATTTCCTCAACGCCGGCCTGCCCGTGACCATTGTCGAGACGGCGCAAGCGGCGCTGGACCGGGGCTTGAGCGTCATCGCCAAGAACTACGAGAACACGGCGAAGAAAGGCCGCTTGAGCGAGGCGGAGGTCGAAACCCGCATGGGGCTGCTGAGCCCGGCGCTCGATCTGGCCGCGCTTGGCCAATGCGATCTCATCATCGAGGCGGTGTTCGAGGATATGGGCGTCAAGAAGGAAATCTTCGCCAAGCTCGACAAAATCGCCAAGCCCGGCGCAATTCTGGCCTCCAACACCAGCTATCTCGACATCGACGAGATCGCCGCCGCCACCGCGCGACCGGGCTCCGTGGTGGGAATGCATTTTTTCTCGCCTGCCAATGTGATGCGGCTCTTGGAAGTCGTGCGCGGAGCCAAGACCGACAGGCCTGTCGTCGCCACGGCGATGAAACTCGCCAAGCAGATCGGCAAGATCGGCGCCCTCGTCGGCGTCTGCCACGGCTTCGTCGGCAATCGCATGTTGGCGCAGCGCCAGCGCGAGGCGCAGAAGCTGATCCTCGAAGGCGCGATGCCGTGGGACGTCGACCGCGTGCTCTACGATTTCGGGATGCCGATGGGGCCGTTCGCGATGAGCGATCTGGCCGGGCTCGACATCGGCTGGTCGCGCGACAAAACTTCGTCCTCCACGATTCGCGAGATTTTGTGCGAGCAGGACCGGCGGGGACAGAAGACGGGCGCCGGCTTCTACGATTACGACGCGCAGCGCAACGCGCAGCCCTCGCCGCTGGTGGAGACAATCATCCTCGATTTCGCCGCGTCGAAGGGGATCAACCGGCGCAAGATTTCGGATCAGGAAATCCTCGAACGCTGCCTTTACCCAATGGTCAACGAGGGCGCGAAAATCCTCGAAGAGGGCAAGGCGCAACGCGCCTCGGACATCGATATCGTCTGGATCAACGGCTACGGCTGGCCGGTCTATACCGGCGGGCCGATGTTCTGGGCCGATGGGCTCGGCCTCGACAAGGTGTTGGCGGCGATGAAGGGTTTCGAGGCCAAAATGGGCGAGGATTTCAAACCCTCGGCGCTGCTGGAGAAGCTGGTCGCCGAGGGCAGGGGGTTCAAGGATTTGTGAGCCCTATTCCGGCAAAGTCTCGCCGGAGCCGCCGAATTCCTTGGGGAAGTCCTTCATCTTCGGCAAGCCATCTTTGATGTGCAGCACGGTTTCCTGATAGTTAACGTGCAGCATCGGCTTGAAGTCGAGCCCCGGAATCGTCGCGAAATAGACGTCCGTCAGGCCGAGCGGCGGATGATTGGCCATGAGATGGCCGCCGCAGGTCTTGCAGAACTGGCGTTCGCTCATCGGCGTCTTGGCGTACATGCCGACATTCTCGGCGCCCTTGGTCACCTTGACGCTGCCTGGCTTCCACAGGCTGAAGGCGTTGACGGGGCTTGCCGACCACGAGCGGCAGGATTCGCAATGGCAATAGCCCATCGCCTCCGGCGCGCCTTCGACCTCGATTTCAACCGCGCCGCAAAAGCAGCGACCTTGCAACGACATGAATTCCTCCCGTGACCTGGACGATGCGCCGGCATGGCGGGTCAGCCGCGCCGGCGCAAGGTCAGGTGAAGGCGAATTGCGCCGCGGTCAAGGTGGATGCCTGCACGCCGGTGAGCGTGATCGCGTTATTGGCGTCGAGACGGATCATCGTATCCGCGCCGACCTGGGTCAGGGCGCCGCTGCCGAGCAGAGATTGAAAGCTTGTCCAGTCGGCGGCGCTGAGCGAAAGCGTGTCGCTGAGGTTGAAGCCGGTCACCGTCGCGGTTCCCATCGCCGCGTTGAAACAGAACGTATCGTCGCCGCCAGTGACGCTCAGCGCCGAGGCGCCATTGAAATAGACCGTGTCGTGGCTGCCCTGGAGTTGCGCCTGAGCGTCCATGAGATAGATGGCGTTGTAAGCGCCAGCGATTGCGTCGGCATGGCCGTTGGTCTGATAGAGGCTCAATGTAGCGTTCGAAGCGCTGACGAAATTGTCGCCGCCGACAATCGAAACTTCCGCGCTGGCGATCGCGATATGGGCGCCCGAGCCCCAAAATGTGTCCCAGGCGCCATTCGTGCCGCCGAGGCTGACCGAAGCGGCGCCGGTCGTGAAAATGTCGTTGCCGCCGCCTGAAATCGCCGCCTGCGCGCTGTTGACGATGATATAGGCGTCCGTCGCGGTCACATTGTCGGCCTGTCCGCCGGTGGCGTAGAGGCTCATCCACGACCCCGCATTGGCCGAGATCGTCTCGTCGCCGCCGATGATGCTCGCTTCCGCGCCGATCAAGCTGATCGTGTTGTCGGCGCCGAACACGGCGTCCCACGATCCATTCGTGCCCGAGAGCGAAAGCGTCGAAGCGCTGCTTGTCAGGATCGCGTCGCCGCCGCCGACGATTTGCGCCTCGGCGCCGTTCAGGATCACGTAGGCGGCGGAGGCGTTGACCACGTCGGCGGAGCCGTTGGTGGCGTAGAGGCTGAGCCAGGAGCCCGCGGCCGAGTAAATCGTGTCGCTGCCGCCGACGATCGAGGCGTTGCCGCCGCTCAGGATCGCTATTCCGTCGGAACCGACGACCGTGTTCCACTGCGACGCGCCGCCGTAAAGGCTGACTTGATTGTGAGAACCGCCGACAAAGGAGACGAGATTGTCGTCGCCCACTACATTTGTCTCGCCGCCGTTCAACTTCACCGTGACTTGCGACCCATAGACCGAATCCCAGTCTCCGGCAGTATTGGCGATGTTGGCGGTCGAGCCCTGGCTGGAGAGGTGGATTGCGCCGCCGCCGCCGAAAAACTGATAGTTGGTCGCCGCGCCGGTGACATCGTTGAATACGCCGCCGCCGCCGAAAAACATTACGACGCCGCCGATCGAGGCGCCGAATTGCACGGTCAGCATGCCGCCCGCGTCGTCATCCGTCGCGCCGTAGATCATGACGGGCGCCGAGATGTTGGCGCCGGAATGTAGGACGACGATCGCGCCGGCGCCGACGTTCAGCGGGCTGATCACGGCGATCGGAGAAGTTGAACTCGACATCACGCGGTACTCGCAGGAACAGCCAGCAGAGGCTTGACGCATCGCCTTCGCGCGCTAAACGCGGAAACGCGCCTTGCCTCCTGTTGCGAGAATTACCGGCTGGGCCTTACTTCTGAGTGAAAGAATAAGAAGAATGATTCTTTGACGCGGTAGCGTTAACGGCTTACGTTACGTAATTTGTATTATGTAAATCACGAATTATTTGGAAATATACTTGCCTTTAACTGTGATGCCGCGGCCGAGCGGCCGCCCCGGCGAAGCTCAGCGCAGGCCGCGCATCGGCTTGAGGTCGAGATCCTTGATCTTCTTGCGCAGGGTGTTGCGGTTGAGGCCAAGGATTTCGGCGGCGCGGATCTGGTTGCCGCGCGTGGCGGCAAGCGTGGCGGCGAGCAGCGGCGCTTCGAGATCGCGCAACACGCGGTGGTAGAGACCGACGGGCGGCAAATGGTCGCCGAACGATTTGAACAATTCGGCGACATGGCGGTCGAGACCGGCGGCGAAATGCTCGTTGCCCGCGCCGCGATCATGCGGAGCGGTCAGCCGCGGATGGTCGCCGTCGTGCGGGCTGGTCGCCATCGAACTCAGCGGCGCGACGAGGCTAAGCTCCGCCTCGATGATCTGCTCGGTGATGACCTCTTGCGGATAGAGCGCCGACAGACGTCGGGTCAGGTTCTCCAGTTCGCGGATGTTGCCGGGCCATGCGTAGCGCTTGAGGCGGTCATACGCGGGAGCCTCGAACGATTTCGAGGGCAGGCCCTCGGCGACGTTGCGCTGAAAGAAATGACGCACGAGATTGGGAATGTCCTCGGAGCGCTCGCGCAAGGGGGGCAGCCGCAGCGGCACGACATTGAGGCGGAAGAACAGATCCTCGCGGAATTGGCCCAGCGCAATGGCGTTGCGCAGATCCTTGTTGGTGGCCGCGACGATGCGGACGTTGGTCTTGATCGGGGTGCGGCCGCCGACCGTGGTGTATTCGCCCTGTTGCAGCACGCGCAGAAGCCGCGTTTGCGCCTCCATCGGCATGTCGCCGATTTCATCGAGAAACAGCGTGCCGCCCTCGGCCTGTTCGAACCGCCCGACCGAGCGGGCGTTGGCGCCGGTGAAGGCGCCCTTCTCGTGACCGAACAATTCGCTCTCGATCAGATCGCGCGGAATCGCGGCCATGTTGATGGCGACGAAAGGGCCGCTTTTGCGCTTGCCGTAATCGTGCAGGGCGCGGGCGACCAACTCCTTGCCGGTGCCGGATTCGCCCGAGATCATGATGGTGAGATCGGTCTGCATCAATCTTGCGATCGAGCGGAAAATATCCTGCATCGCCGGCGAGCGGCCGACCAGCGGCATGTTTTCCACCGTCTCCTCGGGCGCCGCGCTTTCCCGACGCGCGCGCGGCTGGGCGAGCGCGCGCCCGACAATGGCGACCAGCTCCTTCAGGTCGAACGGCTTGGGCAGATATTCGTAAGCGCCGCGTTCGGATGCCTTGATCGCGGTCATGAACGTGTTTTGCGCGCTCATCACGATGATCGGCAGTTCCGGCCGGATTCGCTTGATGCGCGGCAGCAGTTCGAACGCGTTATCGTCGGGCATGACGACGTCAGTGATGACGAGATCGCCCTCGCCGGAAGCGACCGAGCGCCAGAGCCCGGCGACCGTCCCCGTGGTTTTCACCTCGTAGCCCGCGCGCGACAGCGCCTGACTGAGGACCGTCCGAATCGCCGCGTCGTCGTCGGCGACGATGATACTGCCGGTGGGCATGTCTCAACTCCCGCGCGCCGTGGACGCGGCGCCATTTGCCGCGATGACGCTCACGCCTCTATTCTGGTCCTGCCCGCATCGACCGGCATCAGCACCCGGAACGTCGTTTTGCGGGGAAGCGACTCGCACTCAACAATACCGCCGTGATCACCGATAACTTTAGCCACAAGTGCAAGACCCAGGCCAGAGCCCGACGATTTGGTCGATACAAACGGGTCGAACAGATTGGCCGCGATCTCCGGCGCGACGCCCCCGCCATTGTCGCGGATGCAGATTTCGAGCGGCAGGCTGACCGGCTCTCGGCTCGCCCGGGACTTCAAACGCATACCCGGCCGATAGGCCGTCGACAGCGTGATTTCGCCGTCGATGCTGTCCATTCCGATCGCTTCGGCGGCGTTCTTCATCAGATTTAGAAACACCTGGATCAGCTGGTCGCGACTGCCAATCACATGCGGCAGGGACGGATCGTAGATTTCGCTGATGCGGATGTGACGCGCGAAGCCCGCCTGCGCCAGTCGCTTCACATGGTCGAGCACGGCGTGAATGTTGAGACTGTCGCGCGGCGCCGGGCCCTGGTCGGAGAACGATTCCATCCGGTCGACCAGTTTGACGATGCGGTCGGTCTCGTCGCAGATCAGCCGCGTCAGCGCGCGGTCCTCGTCGCTGACGGAGCTCTCCAGCAATTGCGCCGCTCCGCGTATCCCCGAGAGCGGGTTCTTGATCTCATGCGCCAGCATCGAGCCCAGCGCCGTCACCGAGCGGGCGGCGCTGCGATGGGTAAGCTGTCTGTCCATTTTTTCGGCAATTGACCGTTCTTGCAGCAGAACGGTCACACCCTCAAGCCCCGACAGTGGCGCGATGAAGGCGTCCACCAGCCGGGCGATCCCGGTGCGCGGTGTCGCGACTTCGAGCCGATAGCCGTTGACGGTGGATTGCGAGGCCAGCGCGTCGGCGATCAGGGCGAACACCGGCGAACCGAACGGAAGCAGATCATGCAGGTTCGAGCGGGTCAGCGCCGCGCGACCCATTTCGAAGAAGTTTTCCGCCGCCGTGTTCACCTCGATGATCGCGCCGTCGCTGTCGAGCGCAAGCAGCGGTTGCGGCAGCGCGTTGAGGAGCCGGAACGCATCGGGCCGTGCGCGGACTTTGGGCGGAATTTCGCGCCGGTTCATGCAGCCCTCCGGCGGTCGAAGTCGTAGGCGCGGGCGAGCAGGTCGAACGCTTCCCCAGGCGTCTCCGTCGTCACCAGCGCGCGCCGCAGCGCAGCCGGCGCGCCCTCCTGCTCGACATAGGCCGCCAGATGCTTGCGCGCATGACGCAGCCCGGACCGCACGCCCATCCGCGTCAACAGATGATCGAGATGTTCGGCGGCGTCCGTGTGACGATCGGCCGGAGCAGGGGGCTCCACGGAACCGCCGCTTTCGAGCGCCCGCGCGACGGCGCCGGGCAACCATGGCCGGCCGGTCGCGGCGCGACCGATCATCAAACCCGCCGCGCCGGAGGCGGCCAGCATCGCACGCGCGTCCTCGACGCCGTGGCAATCGCCGTTGACCACGACCGGGATCGCGACCGCCTCGACGATTTCCGCCACCGCTTTCCAGTCCGCCGCGCCCTGGTAGAACTGACAGCGCGTGCGGCCGTGGATGGTGACGAGTTTGACGCCGACGCTTTCGGCGCGGCTCGCCAGCGCGGCGGCGTTGCGGGACGCCTCGTCCCAGCCAAGCCGGGTCTTGAGGGTGACGGGAACCGCGACCGCGCCGACCACCGCCTCCAGAATACGGGCGGCGGCGTCGAGATCGCGCATCAGCGCGCTGCCCGCCAGCGCGCCGGCGACGCGACGCGCGGGACAGCCCATGTTGATATCGATCAGGTCGGCGCCATCGGCCGCCAGCCGTCGCGCGGCCTGCGCCATCGAGGCCGGCTCGCAGCCGACGAGCTGGACCGCGAACGGAGCGCCCGCCACGGCCTCGGCGCGGTGGCTGCATTCCGCGTCGCCCTGCATCAGCCCGGCCGAGGCGACCATCTCGGAGAAGGCGAGCGAGGCGCCGCGCCTTTGCGCCGCGCGTCGCATCCCGGCGTCCGTGACGCCCGCCATCGGCGCCAGCAGCACGCGGCCTCGCAAAACCAGCGGCCCGATTTGCAGGTTCGGGCCGGAGGCGCCTAAGTTTTGAGCAAACAACATTGTGATTAGTTTATGGACATCCGAGCGGGCGCGCAAGCGGTTAACGCCGGGGCTTGCGGTGGAGAGGGCCTCATGTCATCGACGTTTTCATTGCGGGAAGGTTTATGAACATCTCCGCTCTCACAAGCGCATCGCCGCTCATTCAGGCACATGCTTACGCGGCATTCGCCGCGATAGGTCTCGGCGCGGTGCAATTTACCCTGCCAAAAGGCACGACCCGCCATCGGGTGCTGGGACGAACCTGGGCCGCGCTGATGCTGGCGGTTGCGGGCGCATCGCGCAGCACCGCCGCGCCATGACGTCGCTTTACGTGCTGCGCTGCTCGTCACCGGCCTGTTCACGTTGTGGCCGGGAAGAATTATGCACAAAGTGATCTTTGGCGGTTGAAACGGGCCGCTGGGACACCATCTTTTTAATCGGCGCATCATCACGACGAATCTTGATGTTTCAATCCGT
>JANLPL010000147.1:0-2319 GCA_031367195.1 Bradyrhizobium sp. | reverse complement strand
TACAGCCGCCAGCGTTCGATCTCACGCCTGGAATTGTCGAGCCGCTGCTCGATGGTGGCGGCGGAATCCTCGGCGCGGCGCTCCAGCCGCAGCCGAAGCTCCCGCATCGACGGCGGCAGGATGAACACGCTGACGACGTCGGCCCCCAACGCCTCGCGCACCTGTTTGGCCCCCTGCCAGTCGATGTCGAACAGCATGTCGCGGCCTAGCGCCAGCGTCTCCTCCACCGGCCGGCGCGGCGTGCCGTAACCGTTGCCGTGCACTTCCGCCGCCTCCAGCAGATCGCCGCCCGACTTCATCAGATCGTACTGATGCCGGTCGATGAACTGGTAGTGCACCCCGTCCACCTCGGACGAGCGGCGCGCGCGCGTGGTGACGGAAATCGACAGCGTCAGGTCGAGCGCCTTGTCCTGCAACAGCATCCGCGTCAGCGTGGTTTTTCCCGCGCCCGAGGGCGAGGACAATATGAGAATCATGCCGCGTCTGCGCATCGTGCCGCTCACTCGATGTTCTGCACCTGCTCGCGAAACTGCTCGATCTGCGCGCGAAGTTCCAGCCCCTGAATCGTCAGCGTCGCGTCATTCGATTTCGCGCAAAGCGTGTTGGCCTCGCGCGAAAATTCCTGCGCCAGAAAGTCGAGCCGGCGCCCGACCGGGCCGCCCTCGGCGAGCAGCGCGCGGGCGGCGCCGACATGGGTTTTCAACCGGTCGAGCTCCTCGCGAATGTCGGCCTTGGCGGCGAGAAGGATCGCTTCCTGGTGCAGCCGCGTCGGGTCAAGCCCGCCGGCCGCGCCCGTCAGCGCCGCCACGGCGGCGGCAAGCCGCGCCCTGACCGCCTCGGGTTTTCGCGCCGGGTTTTCGTCGGCGGCCTGCGTCAGCGCCGCCACCGCGTCGAGCCGCTCGGCCAGCACCTTTCGCAACGCCTCGCCCTCGGCGCGGCGCGCCACGACCACCGCCGCGATGGCCTCGTCGAGGCTCGCCAGCATGGCCGCCGCGACCGCCGCCTTGGACGCCTCGTCGTCCTCCCGCTCGACCGCCTCTACTACCCCGCGCACTCCAAGCAGGCCGTCGAGGGTCGGGGGCGCAAGCCCAAAGCGCTCGGCGGCGGCGCGGGCGGCGGCGGCGACCTCGGCCAGCAGCGCCTCGTCCACCCGCGCTGCGACGCCGGCGCCGTCGCGCTGCGCCGAGATCGTGGCGAACAAGGTTCCGCGCGCCAAAGCTTTCGAGAGTTTGCCGCGCGCTTCCGCTTCGATCCGGTCAAATCCGGCGGGAACCCGCAGCCGCAGATCGAGCCCCTTGGCGTTGACGCATTTGAGTTCGACCGCCCAGCGCCACGCGCCTTGCGACCCTTGCGCGCGGGCGAAGCAGGTCATGCTGGAAAGCGTCATGGCGAGCCTTGGACGATTCGACACCGGCGGCCTCGCCGGCCCGCCTCCCATGCCGCGCGGCGACGCGATCCGCAACGGGTTTCCGCATTGACCTGCGTCACGGCGGCGGCGGCGGCGCCGTCGCATCCTGCGCCCGATCCCGCCGATTTACGGAGCCGACCTCATGTTCAAGCACATCCTCATCCCCATCGACGGCTCGGACCTGTCGCGCAAGGCGTTGCTCTACGCGGTGCAACTGGCCAAAGAGAGCCCGGCGAAAGTGACCGTGCTGACCGTCCGCCCGCCTTATCAGATCGGCAGCATGGACATGATCGGCGTCGTCGGCGGTCAGGACGAATTCGAGGCCGAGACGCAGCGCTACGCCGAATTCGCCCTGACCCAGGCGCGCATGGCGGGGGAAGCGGCGGGGGTTGCGCTTGAAACCGTGCAGGACGTCGGCGACCAGCCCTGGCGCGCGATCATCGACTGCGCGACTTCCAACAAATGCGACTTGATCGTGATGGCCTCGCACGGCCGCCGGGGCATATCGGCGCTGCTGCTCGGCAGCGAGACGGCCAAGGTGCTGACCCACAGCGCCATACCGGTGCTTGTTTATCGGTGAGCGGGAGATAGCGGCATGCGGAGGCGGCGGCGCCCATGACATGCGCGTTGCCTTTCACCTCGAAAGCGCGTGGCGTTTAAGAATCGGCGCTGGATACTCGGCCCCTGCCTCGTGGCGTTAAGTTGTGTTAAGACGCAACGGGGCGGAGGAGCCCATGGCCGAAACCCGTAAACTCGCGGCGATCCTGGCGTCCGATGTCGTCGGTTATTCCCGTCTTGCGGGCGCCGACGAAGATCGCATCCTGGCGCGGATGCGCGCGCTGCGCAGCGACCTGATCGACCCGACGATCGCCGTGCACAATGGCCGCGTCGTCAAGCGCACCGGGGACGGC
>JANLPL010000141.1:0-5117 GCA_031367195.1 Bradyrhizobium sp. | reverse complement strand
GGCCCATCGAAACACGCATCACGCCAAAGCCGATTGGCAATTCACGACCGCAGACGCACGCGTCAAACTCAAGAGGCTGTACCCCCAGTTTTGAGCGACTCGGGCGACTAGGACTACGGTCGCGGATAGGGAGGCTGTCTGAAGTGGACCCGATTGCCCCGCGCAGCCGGCCTGATCTCGCCCGACTTGTCTAAAATTCGCAGCAAGAACGCGAAGAAACATTAGGGTAACCAGATTCCGTTGCGTCACACGATACAAAGCCATTCTTAAAATTAGCGACTCTTTAAGCCGAATCCTGGCATTTCAAGGGCGATCTTCGAACGACGCTTCGCAAGCCGCGCCAAGTCTGCGCTCGGCTTGCGAAGCGTCCCGAGGAGCCGGTTACCCCAGGGTAGTTCATGAGCGCGAACTCGCAGAATATTTTCTCGGCCAAGACGGGAAATTGGCTGACGGCGGCAAACTGGATCGGGGGCGCGCCGGCGCCGACCATGGACGCCTTCGTCGGCGCCGGCGCCTCGGGCGCGGCGGCGGCGTTGAGCGGGGCGAACGTCACTGTCAACAGCATCGCGCTCAACAGCGCGAGCCTATTGACGGTCGATAGCGCCAGCACATTCACGGCGACCAACGGCACGGTTCTCAGCGCGAGCGACACCCAGCACCTGGGGACCGGCAACGCTGGAATCATCGCCATTCAGGACGACTCGACGCTTGCGATCGGCAACGCCTTCGTAAACTCCGGCACGATCGAGATGGGCCTGGCGTCGCTGGGCGACACGGGACATCTCAGCCTGCTCGGCAATGTGACGCTGAGCGGCGGCGGATCGGTGGTGCTTGGCTATCAGGCCGGCGCCGCCGCCACCACCGCCACCATCGCGGGCGGCGGGCTTGTCAACGTCGACAATACAATCGCCGGCGCCGGAACCATCACGTTGTCGAGCCTCGACAACAGGGCGGGCGGCAGGATCGTCGCCAACCAGCAATTTTTCGACGATCTGGTGCTCGACATCGCTCAGTTCACCAACGAAGGCGTTCTGGAGGTGGATTCAAACAGCCTGCTCAAGCTTGGCCACCTCGGGCAGTCTCGCGCCATGACCAACAGCGGGACAATCCAGCTCGGCGTGGTCGGCGAAGCGGCCGGCGACGACGAGCAACTTCTGATTTCGGGCAACTACACCCTTACCGGCCCCGGCAGCATCCTGATGCTTGGCGACTACGGCATCATCGCCGCCGACGTCCTCGGGGCGACCTTCAACAATGCGAGCACGATCCTGGCCACGCACAACGGGCAGATCGGCGAAGCCAACCTGGCCTACGCGACCTATGGCCTCGACAATCTCACCTTCGTCAATTCCGGAACCACCACCGCTTCGGGCGCCCATGTCACATTGACGCTCGACACCGGGCAGAAGACCATCGTTGACAGCGGCGTGCTGCAAGCCGTGAGCGGCGCGACGCTTATGATCAACTCCAGCGTGAACATCGATCCGACCGGCGCGACCGCCGCGGGTTCGATCGTGGCGGGAGCGGGCGGCACGGTCTATCTCAATTCGTCGGTGGTCAACACCGCCAATCCGCAGTCGACTGCGGGCGGGGTCTTCGTCGACGCCGGCGGCGTGCTCGACATCCTCACCGGGGCCTCGGTTGCCGTGCCCCTGACGATCTATGGTAATTCCGGCGCGACGGCGGGCGGCGTCGTCAATATCTACAGCGGGGCCAGCGTCACGGGGCCGATCACCTTCGTCACATCGGGCGGAACCTTGAATCTGGCCAACCAGAGCGTGTCGACTGTCGTGAGCGCCACCGGCGGGACGGTCACGTTGTCGAGCGCTAAGGTCGTTGTGACGGGCGCCAACAACACGATCAGCGTCCTCAAGGGCGCCGGCAATTCCGCGACCGTCGGCGGTTACGCCAACGTGGTCAAAGGGTCGGGGGCGAGTTTCAGCTTCATCGCCAATTCACAGGCGATCGTGAACGGAAGCAACAACGTCATCTCCGCCGCCGCCGGCGCCACGCTCAACGTCGTGGGCGCGAATACGACGATCCAGGCGACAGGCGGCACAATCTCCATCACGGGCGCGTCCGCCGGATTCGACGATGTCATTACGGGGGCGGGAAACAACGTCTCCGTCCTCGCCAACGCCTTCGCCGCCGTCAACGGCGATCAAAACTCCGTCGCGCTCGCGGCCGGGGCCCTTCTGTTGCTCTCGGGCTCGAACGACACCGTGCAGGCAAGCAACAACCTGCTTTACATCGGCGCGTCCGCGAGCGGCGACGCGGTCGTCGGCGCGGGCAATCGCGTCATCGTCGGCGCGAACGTGAGCCTCGACGTGCAAGGCGACAACAACAAACTTCACCTGGGTCAGGGCGACTCGCTGACGATCGCTGGCGCCGGCGAGCGGCTGATCGGCGCGGGCTTCCAGGCCAATGCGGCGTTTGGCGCGGCGTTGTGGGTCGGCGGCACCGGCCCGACCGGCGCCGCGGACGTCGTCGCCCTTAGCGGCGGTTCGGTGAGGATCGGCGGCAACGCCAATGTCCAGCTCAACGGCGACGCCGACGCTGTCTCTATTGTCGGCGGGGCGCATGTGAGCCTCATCGGCGCCGGTTTCAGCGCTCACGCCGGCTTCAATGTCGTTCTCACAGTCGACGACAGCGGCACGGCGGCAGCGGTCGACACGATCACCGGCGCGCATTTTAATCTGTTGGAGGCCGCTTCTTCGAATGTCGCGCTTGCCGCATTCGGGGCGAACGTGACGATGGGCGACAATGCGACCCTGACGGTCCAGCGTGCGTACAACACTATCACGGCCGGCGCTTCGGACACGATCAAGATACTCGGCGGTCTGAGCAACCAGGTCACGCTGGGGCAAAACGACATCGTCGTCAACGGCGGCGCGGGTTCGATCTTCAACGTCGTCGGCAATGTCGGAACGACAAATCTCAGCAATTTCGGCGGCTCGACGCAGTCGATCGTCGACCTGCTCAACGGCGTCGGCGGCTTTGCGACGGCCGACGACGCTTATGCCGCGCTGACAAGCGATGGCAATGGGGGCATGACGCTTTCGCTGGGGGCGAACGGCTCAATCGACTTCACCGGCGCCGCCGCTTCGGCGCTGAGCGTGGCCAATTTCAAGATTGGCTGATCTCGTCAAGGTTGATAATGATGACGCGGGCGGCGATCTTGATCAACCGCAGCCGCAAGGTTGATCAAGATCGCGAGATCGCGCGGCCCCAGGATTGGGCCTTGCGGCGGGCTTCGGGGCAGCCGCTTTCGTCAAGGCGCGCGCCGATCTCGAACACCCTTTCGATATCTTGTGCGGACATTCCAACGCTATCGTCCTCGACAACAATCTCCACGCGCCTTCCTAGGGCGTAAGGAAACGCGAACTGACGAATTTGCCCACTTGAAGGCGTTGTCGACGAGGTTGGCGAACATCTCCTCGAAATCCTGCTGCACGCAGGCGACCCGCCATTCCCGCGGCGCATCCTCGACGGCGATGTTCCGCTCGGGATAAAGCCTGCGGAGCGCGCTTATGACGTTCTGTACGACGGGCGCCAACTTCAGACTACTCAAAGTCGAGCCGTTTATGGACGCTGCCCGGATTCGCGCGAGTTGGAAATCGACAATCCCGCGAATCCTCTCGCATTTCCGCAAGATGATCTCGGGGTCGCCCTGACCGGGCTCGCTCTTCATCGTCGTCGCCTCGACAACGATGATCGACAGCGGGGTCTTCAGCGAATGGGCCAGATTTCCCGCCAGAACCTGAGACCGCTCGATCATCGCCCGGTTCGCCTGCAACTAGGCGCTGAGACTTGCGATCGTCGGCTGAAGCTCCGAGGGAAAGTTTTCCGGAATTCGCTGTTCCTCGCCAGATCGAATCTTTGGCAGCGCACGCTGAAGCCGCGTCAGGGACATGAACCCGATATAGGCCTGCGCCAGCGTCGTGATCCCGAGCCCGATCGCGACGAACAACAGAAGGCGCCGCGTCGTGGCGTCGAAATGCTTGACGAGCGGTTTCAACAAACGCAAATCGGTCGCCACTGCGATCCGCACGGGCCGGCCCGCAGGCGAGAGCGCCATCGCCTTCTGATAGATCTTGGCCGGCCCTGTCGGGCCGTTGGCCTCGATCGTGCGGCCAGGGGTCGCCGGCGCGAAACCGACGCTGAAGGGTAGATCGACGCCGTCGAGCGAGGGTGAGCGCAGCGCCTTGCCGTCGTCACCCTCGCTCTCCCAATAATAGCCGGACCGTTCGACGAGAAATCGCGGGTCGCTCAACTGCGCGCGCAGCGCCAAGGCCCCGTCCGCATCCCGGAACGCCAGTCGAGACAGCTCATCGAAATGTTGGATGTGCTCCCTCACGAATGCGGTATCCGCCTCTTCGTGAAATTGCGCCTACAAGGCGCGCCAACCCAGAATCAGAACGAAGGCGCACCAAAGCGCCGAACCGGCCACGAAGCGAAACCGCAGGCTCGTGAAGAAAAGTCGGCCGATCTCAACCGAGCGTGTAGCCCAGAGCGCAAACCGTGCGGATGAAGTCCTTGCCGAACTTGCGCCGGAGACGGCCGACGTAGACTTCGACGGTATTGGAGTCCCGGCTGGCGCCGTCTGCATAGACATGTTCGATCAGCTCATTTTGCGAAGCGATGCGGCCCGACTTCTCCGCCAAAAACTGGAGAATTCGAAGTTCGGTCCCGGTCAAAGCGAGGGTTTCCTCGCCAGAAGAGGCTACGCCGGTTTGCAGGTCGATGGAATAGCGGCCGGCGCTGACGATCTGGCTGGCGTCGCGGCGGCCGCGACGAAGTTGCGCATTGACGCGGGCGAGCAGTTCCTGCGGCTGGAACGGCTTGCCGAGATAGTCGTCGGCTCCGAGATTGAGGCCGGTCACGCGCTCGTTCCAGGAGTTGCGCGCGCTTAGTCGGAACTTCTTACTTTTGCGTGTAACCGGGGCAGATTACCGGGCGAGGGGGGGATTTTGCTCGGGCGGCTGGAGCGCTGACGAGGGTTGCGAGGGGCGGGATTTTGAGTCCGGGGATGCCCAATCTGTCGCCGATGAATTCGTAGAACGAGAGCTTCAATTTCCGGCAGGTCTTGGCCAGGCCGAGCATGATATCGCGGCTGT
>JANLPL010000140.1:0-8556 GCA_031367195.1 Bradyrhizobium sp. | reverse complement strand
CACAGCCGCGCCGCGCGCGGCGGACGGTTTCACATGGACCCGGAAACGCGCGGCATCGGGGTCAACATTCCCGGCGCCTTCGCCGAATACGTCAAGATTCCCGCCTTCAACATCGTGCCGCTGCCCGACGACATCGACGATGAACTCGGCGCGATCCTCGATCCCCTCGGCAACGCCGTCCACACCGCGCTCGCGTTCGATCTGGTCGGCGAGGATGTGTTGATCACCGGCGCCGGGCCGATCGGCATCATGGCGGGCGCCATCGCGCGCCATGTCGGGGCGCGGCACGTCGTCATCACCGACATCAACCCGCTGCGTTTGAAGCTGGCGACCGAGGTCGCCGACGTGACGCCGGTGGATGCGAGCAAAGAAGATTTGCACGACGTCATGCATCGGCTCGGCATGAAGGAAGGTTTCGACATCGGGCTCGAAATGAGCGGCGCGCCGGCCGCCTTCGAGCAAATGGTCGATCATCTCGTGATGGGCGGGCATATCGCGATGCTCGGCATTCCCGCCAGGCCCGCGCCGGTCGATTGGACCAAGATCGTTTTCAAATTGCTGACGATCAAGGGCATCTACGGTCGGCAGATGTTCGAGACCTGGCACAAGATGATCGCCATGCTGCAAAGCGGGCTCGATGTTCGCAAGGTGATCACGCACCGGCTGCCCGCGCGCGATTTCGTGCAGGGGTTCGAGACGATGCGCGCGGGCCAATCGGGCAAGATCGTGCTTGATTGGTCGGAAATCTGAGCTTAAGCCGTCGCCAACCGCCGCGCCCACGGCCGCCCGGCGGGGCTTTCGCCGGCCGACAATCCCGGTTGATAGGCGAGCGGGAATTTCGGCAGCCGCCCTTCGCGCAAGGCCCGCGCCGTCGCTTCGTTGTTCACCTCGAACGAAGTGAAGCCGCAGCGCAGCATCAGCGGGATTTCGTCGAGCAGCACGTCGCCCACCGCGCGCAATTCGCCGCTAAAGCCGTGACGCTCGCGCAGCAGGATCGCATAAGAGAACGCGCGCCCGTCGCCGAATTTCTCGAACCGCAGCGCGATCAGCGGCCGGTCGGCGACTTCGGCCAAAGCGCCGATCGCCTGCGCGCCGGCCGCGATTTCGACACCGATCTCCAGTCCCCGCAAGGCGTCCGCCTCTCGGCGCCAGCGCGCAAGCGAGACAATAGCGCGGGCGTGGGGCGCAGCGTCGTCAGTGATCGCGGCCCAATCATTGTCGGCGAAAGCGCCGTTGCGCCACAGAGCCATCAGATGTTTCCTCCCGCGTCGAGCGTGACGCCGTGAATGCCGCATTCCTGTTTCGCCTTGCCGCGCCAACGCCCGGCGCGCGCGTCTTCGCCAGGCAGCACGCGGCTGGTGCAGGGCAGGCAACCAATCGAGGGAAAACCCTTGGCTACGAGGGGATGGGGCGGAAGTTCGTGTTGTTTGATATAGGCGATGAGATCGCTGGCGTTCCAGCCGACCAGCGGATTGACCTTCACCCGCTCGCCTTCGGCTTCAAACAGGGGCAGCCGCGCGCGGTCGATAGTCTGGAAAGCCTTTCGCCCCGTGATCCAGGCGTCATAGGCTTCCAGCGCATGGGCGAGCGGCGCGACCTTGCGGATCTCGCAGCAGCGGTCGGGATCGGCGGCGAACAGAAACTTCTCCGGGTCTTCCCGCAAGACCGTCGCCGCGTCGGGCGCGGCGTCCACGATGTTGCTGAGGCCGAGGCTTTCCACCAGCCGGTCGCGATAGTCGAGCGTCTCGGGGAAATGCTGGCCGGTGTCGACAAACACCACCGGCGTCGCCTTGTCGATCTGCGCGACCATATGCAACAGCACAACCGAATCCGCGCCAAACGAAGAGACTAACGCGATGCGGCCGGGATACAGGCCCTCGATCGCCAGTCGCAGCAAAGCCGGCACGGGCAGCGCCGCGAAGCGCGTCTCCAACCGCGACGCGGCGACCGCGTCGCCAAACAGTTTGACGTCGTGCGCGCTCATCAGATATCCGATCCGGCGCTGCGTTCGTAAAGCGCCTCCTTGAACGGCGCCATTCCGACCCGGCGGAATGTTTGCAGGAACGGTTCGCTAACGTCGCTGCGTAGCGCGCGATACGTCTCGACCACGGTGTCGATCGCCTCGACCACGCGCTCCGACGAGAAGCCGGGGCCGGTGATCTGTCCAATCGACGCGTTCTCATCGCCGGAGCCGCCGAGCGTGATCTGATAGGTCTCCTCGCCCGCGCGCTCCAGCCCGAGAATGCCGATGTGGCCGACGTGATGATGACCGCAGGCGTTGATGCAGCCGGAAATCTTGATCTTAAGCGGCCCGATGTCGCGCGCGCGCGCGCCGTCGCCGAAACGTTCGGCGATGCGTTGCGCGACCGGAATCGAGCGGGCGGTGGCGAGCGCGCAATAATCTAGGCCGGGGCAGGCGATGATGTCGCTGATTTGGCCCGCATTGGGCGTGGCGAGGCCGACCGAGGCGAGCCGGTCGTACACGGCGGGCAGATCGTCGAGCGCGACATGGGGCAGGATCAGGTTCTGCTCGTGGCTGACGCGCAATTCGTCGTGAGAATAATCCTCGGCGAGATCGGCGACCGCGTCCATCTGATCGGCCGACGCGTCGCCGGGAACTTCGCCGATCGCTTTGAGCGAAACCGTCATCACGGCGTAGCCGGGGACTTTGTGCGGCGTGACATTGGCGCCGACATAGGCGTCGAACTTGCCGTCGCGCTGACGACGCCGGGCGATGCGGGCGCTCTTCTCCGCGCGCGGCTCCAGCAAGGGCTGCGCGAAATAGGCGCCCATGCGCGCGATGTCGCTCTCTTGCAGGTCGAGCGCGCTCTGCGCGTTGGCGGAAAATTCCGCTTCGACCGCTGCGCGGAAGGCTTCCGTCCCCTTCTCGTGCACGAGAATTTTTATGCGCGCCTTGTATTTATTGTCGCGCCGGCCGTCGAGATTATAGACGCGCAGAATCGCGTCGACATAGCGCAACAGATCGCGCTCGGGCAGGAAATCGCGGATTTTCTTGGCGACGAACGGCGTGCGCCCCAGTCCGCCGCCGACATAGACGACAAAGCCCAGTTCGCCGCGTTCGTTGCGCGCCATCTGCAGGCCGATGTCATGCGCCTGAATGGCGGCGCGGTCGTGCGGTCCGCCATTGACTGCGATCTTGAACTTGCGCGGCAGGAACGAGAATTCCGGATGCTGCGACGACCATTGCCGCAGAATTTCGCAATAGGGCCTGGGGTCGGCGATTTCGTCGGCCGCGACGCCGGCGAAATGATCGGCTGTTACATTGCGGATGCAATTGCCCGAGGTTTGGATCGCGTGCATCTCGACGCTGGCGAGTTCGGCCAGAATGTCGGGCGTCTCGGAGAGTTTGGGCCAGTTGTACTGGAGGTTCTGGCGCGTGGTGAAATGGCCGTAGCCGCGATCGTATTTGCGCGCGATGTCGGCGAGCTTGCGCAATTGGCGCGAATTCAGCGTGCCATAGGGCACCGCGACGCGCAGCATATAGGCGTGCAACTGCAAATAGAGGCCGTTCATCAGCCGGTGCGGACGAAACTGCTCTTCGGTGAGTTCGCCCGACAGGCGGCGCGCGACCTGATCACGAAACTGCTCCACCCGCGAGGCCACGAAGGCGGCGTCGAATTCGTCATAACGATACATCGGGAATTCCTTCAGCCGCGCTGCGCGAGGGTCGGCGCAAAACCCTCAGTCTGTTTGCCGAGATCGACGCGCACCGTCGGGCCGCTGGCGCGAATGCGTTCGCGCAGCGCCTTCGGGGCGAGATGGCCCGCCCGCAGCTCAAGTTCAATGGGGTAAGGCTCGACCACGACATTGGCGTCGGCGGCCGATGCTGCGACGCTGAGCGCATGCGCTTTGGCTTGCGGGTCGGCGAACACAGCGCCTTTGTGAAAATCCTCCGTCCAGCCGCCGTCGGCGGCGAGAAAAACCACGAGCCCATCGGCCAAGCGGTTGGCGGTAATGACTTCCTGCATGGCTCTCTCCGGGCTTTGCGCCCTATTCTCCGGATTTGGAACGCAAAAAAGACTTTGTCCTGAAAGGCATATAGGTCTAATCACGTAATACTTCTATAGGAAAAAGTATTACACATTCTGAAATTGTTTGAATTGTAATTCGATAAACCTTTCCTTCCCGCATTAACTCGACGCTGACGGGCTTACCTTAGGCTAACCGCTGCTCTCCAGAACCGTTTGGACACATGCGACCCGGCAAACATTTTCTCCTCGCGGCGGGTTTGCTGCCCGCGCTCGTCGTCGGCGCCGCCGCGGACGAATGGAAGATCACGCGGCTTTCGGGCGACGCGCTGGTGTATTTTCACGGCCACTGGACCCCTTTGCGCCAGGGCGACATCGTGTCCGACGATTCCTTCGTCCGTACGCTCGCCAACAGCTCGCTGCAATTCGTTCGCGATCGCGAAACCATCAATGTCGATTCCAACACGCAGATCCAGATCGTCGATCGCAAGGGCCAGCGCTTCACCACCGTCCGGCAGTATTTCGGCATGGTCGGCATCGAAGCCAATAAGGAAAACATCAAGCATTTCGCCGTTCAGACGCCCTTTTTGGCCGCTGTCGTGAAAGGCACGATGTTTGCGGTCATGACGGATTCCAAATTGTCGGCGGTGGCCGTCATGCGCGGCAAAGTCGGCGTGCAGAGCGCGCAAGGTCGCGACCACGGCGACATCGGGCCGGGACAGACGGCGGCGGTCTCGCATAGCCACGGCATGAGCATGGGTCACGCGACCGGTCAGGCCGCAGCCGCGGCGCCTTCGGTTGCAGCCGCGATGGCGGCGGCGGCCGTCGCGGCACACGCCAATGCGACGGCTGCGCCCGCGGCGGCGGCTCCCGCCGCGGCCGCGGCCGCAACTTCGGCTGCCTCATCGTCTGCGGCCGCCTCGGCGTCGAATGGCGCCGCTTCGGCGGGCTCGACGGGAACGGGCGCAGCGGCGGGAACGGGCGCATCCGGCGGAGCCGCGACAGGAGGCGGCCATGGCGGCGGCAACGGCGTCGGAGGCGGCGTCGGAGGTGGTCACGGCAACGGCGGCGGCAACGGCAACGGGGGCGGGAACGGCAACGGCGGCGGGAACGGCAACGGGCACGGCGGCGGCCGTTGACGCGATGGTCGCAGCGCACTGGGAACGATTGACGAAATTTCGCTCCAGCGACTTCGCCGCCGCATCGGCGCGAAACCTCATTCACGGCCTGTTCGTGGCCA
The DNA here is from genome assembly GCA_031367195.1 of Bradyrhizobium sp. Taxonomy (GTDB): domain Bacteria; phylum Pseudomonadota; class Alphaproteobacteria; order Rhizobiales; family Beijerinckiaceae; genus Roseiarcus. Next base: position 3,327 of record JANLPL010000140.1, on the reverse strand, counting down.
CGGCGACGGCGTTCGGTCTGTTCGCGCCGATCGACCGGGTTCTCACCGACAAGCGCTTCGCCCACGCCAGCAACCCGGTCAGCGGCCAGATCGCGACGGTTGAGATCGATTCGCAAAGCCTCAACGAGATTGGCGTCTGGCCCTGGCCGCGCGCGCTGCACGGTCAGCTCGTCGACCAGCTCGTCGCGCTCGGGGCGCGGCGCATCGTGTTCGACATCGATTTCAGCGCCGAATCCTCGCCGCAGAACGATCGCGCTTTCGCGGAGGCGCTGGGCCGGGCCAAGGGCAAGGTCTGGCTGGCGACCTTCCTGCAACCCGGCGGCGCCAACGGGCGCCGAATCGTCAATGCGCCGCTTCCCGCGCTGGCCAGGAACGCCGACGCGGTGGCGATCGATGTGCCGCTCGCGCCGGATGGCTTCGTGCGCGATTATTTCACCTCCATGGATATCGGCGGTTGGCCGGTGGAGACGGCGGGGTCGCGGCTTGCCAATCTCCCGGCCGAGTCGCCCCACCTGTTCGGCGTCGACTACGGCCTCGACCTCGCCGGCGTGACCCGCATCTCCGCGGCGGACGTGCTGGCCGGACGGGCGCCCGCCATTCTCATCGCCGGGCGCGATATCATCATCGGCGCCAGCGCGGAGGAATTGCGCGACGTATTCCTGACGCCCCGTTTCGGCGCGCTGCCGGGTCTCGCCGTGCACGCGCTGGCGGCCGAAACCCTTGTTATGGGCCGCCAAATGCGGCCGCTCGCGACGAGCCTCGTGATCGCGCTGATTCTCGCGTTCGCCCTCGCCGCCGGCGCGATCGAGCGGCGCATGAATGCGATCCTCGCGGTGGCGTCGCTGGCGGTCGCGGGCCTCGGCGTCGAAGCCGCAGCCTTTGCTTTACACAAAGGGGCGGCTCTGATGACGCCCACCGCCGGCGTGCAGATCGCGCTTGCGCTCTACGGCGTCGCCGGGCTGGTCGCCGCCTTGCGGCTGCGACGACGACTGCATTTCGAGACAACCCGCGAGCGCGACGTGGTGCGCGCCATGCTCAATCAGGTGGTCGCCGACAATTTCGACGGGGTGGTGGTGATCGGCGACGACGGCCGCATCCTCGAAGCGAGCCGGCCGGCGCGCGAAGTCCTCAGCCGCGCCCTGCGCGGCCGCAGCTTCGAAACGCTGCCCGTCGCGCTGGCGCAAATCGTCGCCGCGGCGCTCAAGTCGCCGGAATTGTCGGCCAGCGTCGGGGAGGCGCAATTGACGGCGCCCGGCGGCGCGATACGCCATCTCGACTATGTCGTGACGATCTCCCACGTGCCGGACACGCGGGATCGGCGCGTGGTCTGCCTGACCTTCCGCGACGTTACGGAACGGCGCGCGCAACTGGCCCGGCTCGATTATCTCGCCCGCCATGACGAAATGACCGGCGCCTGGACGCGCGGCGAGTTCTTGCAGCATCTGCGCCAGCGGCTGAAGGCGCGGCCGGAGGGGTTGACGGTCTATTGCGTGGCTTTGCGCCGGTTCGATCTCGTCAACGACGTGTTCGGCCATCGCATCGGCGACAGCCTGCTCGCCGCCGTGGTCGAGCGGCTGCGCGGGCTCGGCTTTCCCCAGATCGCGCGGCTCGGCGGCGCGAGCTTCGCTTTCGTCGCCTCGGGCGCGGCCGGCCTCGACGCCCTGCCCATGCTCGGGGCCGACATCGTCGACAAGATCGCCCTGCCCTATCTCGTCGAGGGCCATCCCGTGATCGTCGGCGCTTCGCTCGGCGCGACAACCTCCCTCCTTTCCGGCCCCGACGCGACGGCGCTGCTGACCCACGCCAGCATGGCGCAGGCCTCCGCCGCGCGCCGCATCGGCGACGTATTCGCGGTGTTCTCAGCCGATCTGGAAACGCGGCGGCGCGAGAAACAGGCGCTCGACGCCGATCTGCGCCAGGCGGTCGCCGATTCCTCGCTCAATATGCACTTCCAGGCCAAGGTGGATCTCGCCACCGGCCGGCTGATCGGCGCCGAGGCGCTGATGCGCTGGCGCAAGCCCGACGGCGCGCAGGTTTCGCCCGTCGATTTCGTGCCGGTCGCCGAGGAAAGCGGGCTGATCGTCGAACTCGGCCGCTTCGCGCTGCGCCGCGCCTGCGCGGAGGCGGCGAATTGGCCAAGCGATTGCGTCGTGGCGGTGAACGTCTCGCCGGTGCAGTTCGGCCTGACCGACGTGTTCGTCGATGTTCAAACCGCCTTGCTGCACGCCAAATTGCCTCCCGGTCGGCTGCAAATCGAGATCACCGAGAGCGCCTTCGTGGATGGAGATTGCGCCATCACGTCGGCGCTCGAAAAACTGCGCGCAATCGGCGTGACGATCGCGCTCGACGATTTCGGCACCGGCTATTCCTCACTGCATTACCTCGGCCGGTTGCCGATCGACACGATCAAGATCGACCAGAGCTTCGTGCGCGCGATGGAGCGCGAGCCGACCGCCGCCGCCACCGTCGGCGCCATCGTCGCGCTCGCCAAGGCGCACGGCAAATCGCTGGTGGCGGAGGGCATCGAAACCGCCGACGACGCCGCGCGGCTGCTGGCGCTCGGTTGCGAGCATGGACAGGGCTATCATTTCGGTCGGCCGATCGAAGCCACGGCCTTTCTCGCCGCGATCCGCGGCGAGAAAGGCCGCGCGGCGGCTTAACATAGGCACCTTCGAACCAGCGTTTTCTTAACGGAATATCGGCCGTATTTGAGTTGCTCGGAAAGCGCAATTACCCACCCCTTGCCAAGGGCGGGAATGTCTGAATCCATAGCGGGATGGATCGGACTGATTTGCAGCGGCTCAGCAAAGAGCAATTGATCGAGTTGGTGCTGCGGCTTCAGCGCCCGGAGAAGACTTCGCGCACGTCGTCGAAGCCGCCCTCGACCGACAAGAAGGAAACGCGGGAGAACTCGCGTCCGGGCGGCGCGAAGCCCGGTCACGAGCCGCACAATCGCCGGCTTGCGGATGAGCCGGATGAGTTTCGGGACCACATGCCGAGCGTTTGCGACGCGTGCGGCGGGTCGTTTTCGCCCGGCGCGGAGCCAGAGTTGATCGGCGAATACGACGAAATCGAGATACCGCCGGTCAAGCCCTACGTCATCCGCCACCGGCGCTTCGCCTGCCGATGCGAACACTGCGGCGTCTCGGCGAAAGGGCCGGCTCCCGCGGTGGCGACGTCGACGCCGTTCGGGCCGCGCATTCACGCGCTGGCGATCTATCTCAAGGGCTTCCAGGCGCTTTCCTACGAGCGTCTGCGCGGGTTGTTCCACGATGCGTTCGGACTCTGCGTGAGCGAAGGCGCGCTGATGAATATGTTCATCCGCTC
>JANLPL010000135.1:0-6124 GCA_031367195.1 Bradyrhizobium sp. | reverse complement strand
TCGGCGAATTCGGCGTCGTCTTGATGATCGGCGGCAATATTCCCGGCCGCACCGCCGTGGTCTCGACCACGATCTTCGGCTATGTCGAGAACTCGCAATGGCAACAGGCGAATGCGCTCGCGTTGGGCATGGTCGGCTTCGCATTCGTCGTCATCGTGGCGATGATCGCGATCGAAAAGCGCTTTGCGTGGGCGCGGGGATGAGCGGCGAAAGCGGAATTGAGGCGCGCTTCCGGGGCGCCGTCGGCGGCTTCGCGCTCGACGCCGCCTTTACCGCGCCGGGGCGCGGCGTGACGGCCCTGTTCGGCCCGTCCGGCAGCGGCAAGACGACCGTGCTGCGTTGTCTGGCAGGGCTCTTGCGCCTGAGCGACGGCTATTGCCGCGTCGGCGGGGCGGTGTGGCAGGACGGCGAGGCGGTCTTTTTACCGACGCATCGCCGTTCCCTAGGTTATGTGTTTCAGGACGTGCGCCTGTTTCCGCATCTCTCCGTCCGCAACAACCTGACCTTCGGCGCGCCGCGCCAAAGCAGCGCCGTGGCTTTCGACGAAGTGGTCGATCTGCTGGCTCTGGCCCCGTTTCTCGGCCGGTCGCCGCGCCATTTGTCCGGCGGGGAGCGCCAGCGCGTCGCGCTCGGGCGCGCGCTTCTGTCGCAACCCGCCCTGCTGCTGATGGATGAGCCGCTGTCGGCGCTCGACGCCGCCGCCAAGGCGGAGATCCTGCCGTTCCTCGAACGCCTGCACGACCGCCTGTCGCTACCCTCGATCTACGTCACCCACGACATGGCCGAGGTCGAGCGGCTCGCCGATCATCTCGTGCTGATGGAGGCGGGTCGCGTGATCGCGGCGGGGCCGTTGGCGGAATTGCAGAGCGATCCAGACCTGCCGCTAGCGGCCGCGCGCGGCGCCGCCGTCAGCCTCGACGGCCGCATCGACCATGTCGATCCCGCGGACGGTCTGATGAGCGTCGGCGTGCGCGGCGGCGCGTTTCTCGTGGCGGCGGTCGGCGCGGTTGGCGAGCGCCGCCGGCTTCGCATCCTCGCCGGCGACGTGAGCCTCGCGCGCGAAACGCCGCGGCCGAGTTCGATCCTCAACGTGCTGCCCGCGCGCATCCTGTCCGCTCGCGCGCTTGACCCCGGCGAGACGCTCGTGCTGCTCGGCCTCGGCGCCAACGGGGCGGGCGAGCACATTTTGTCGCGCATCACGCGGCGCTCGTTCGAGCGGTTGGGACTTGCCGTCGATATGCCGGTGTTCGCCCAGATCAAAGGCGTGGCGCTGTCTCGCAGCCCTACGCCGGCGTGAGATCGGCTACGTGGTCAGCGTCTGCCGCAACTGATATTTGAGGATCTTGCCCGTGGCGTTGCGCGGCAAAGAGGTCACGAATTCGAGCCGCCGCGGCAGCTTGTAAGCCGCCAGCCGCTCCTGCGCGAAAGCGCGCAGTTCTTCGAGCGTCAGCGAGGCGCCCGGTTTGAGCGCGGCCACGGCGACGACCCGTTCGCCCCATTGTGCGTCCGGCTCGCCGATCACGCCGACCTCGGCGATCGCGGGATGGCGCATCAACTCGCTCTCGATCTCGGCGGGATAGACGTTTTCGCCGCCGGTGATGATCATGTCCTTGATGCGGTCGCTGATGGTGAGAAACCCCTCTTCATCAACAAAGCCGGCGTCGCCGGTGTGAAACCAGCCTTCCGCGTCGATCGCCTTCGCCGTGGCCTCGGGCAGACCCCAATAGCCCTTGAACACATTCGGCCCGCGCACGAGAATCTCGCCCTGCGCGCCGGGCGTCGAGTTCACCACTCCCTCGGAGCCGACGATTCGGACCTCCACGAACATCGGCGTGCGGCCGGATGAGCCGACTTTCGTCAGCGCATATTCGGGCGCGAGGAAACTCACCATCGGCGAGGTTTCCGTCAGCCCATAGCCTTGCTGCATCGACACGCCGCGCGCGAGATAGGTCGTGAGCACCGGCACGGGGCAAGGCGCGCCGCCGACGACCAACAGCCGAAGTGAAGAAAGGTCCGTTGTCGCGAAAGCCGGGTTGTGCGCCATGAACAGGAACATCGCGGGCACGCCGAACAGGCTGGTCGCGCGATGCGCGGCGATGGCGGCGAGCGCCCGGCCGGGATCGAACGTGCGGTGCAGAACAACCAAAGCGCCCTTCTGCAACGCCGCCAGGGTGGTGACGTTGAGACCGCCGATATGGAAGATCGGCGCGGCGACGATCGTGACGTCGTCGGCCAGCACATCCAGCGTGTGCATGGCGGATGTGTTGTTCCACCAAATATTGCCGTGGGTCAGCATCGCGCCTTTGGGTCGCCCCGTCGTGCCGGAGGTGTACATGATGAGCGCGACATCGTCCTCGTGCGCCCGCGCCTGGGTCGTTGGCGCCGGATCGCCTTGTGTCCACTGCGCCGGCTGCTCGGCGGAAAGAACGGACTTGAGCGAAGGAAGGCCCGCAACTTGCGGCGCGATCACGGGGCGATGCGCCTCGTCGACGATCAGCGCGCAAGCCGTGCAATCCTCGATCATGAAGCCAAGCTCCGGCCCGGTGAGACGGAAATTCAGCGGCACGAAGATCGCCCCGAGCCGCGCGCAGGCGAACATCGCGAACAGGAACATCGGTTGGTTGTGGCCGAGGAAGGCGACCCGGTCGCCTTTGGCCACTCCCAGCCCGCCGAGCCGGCCGGCGCAATCCTCAATCTCCCGTTGCATCTGGCCATAGGTCCAGACGCGGTCCTCGAAATGCAACGCCTTGCGTTCGGGGGTGCGCAGGGCGCGCTCGCGAAACCAGTTGGCAAGCCCAATATCCGGCGCCATTCGTTCCTCCCGCATTCGTTTGATTGGCGTTTACAGGCCCATTTGCCGGCTGGCGAGGTCTTTCATGATTTCCTCGGTTCCGGCGCCGATGGCGTTGACCTTCACCTCGCGATAGATGCGCTCGACCTTGACGCCGCGCAGGAATCCGGCGCCGCCAAAAATCTGCACGCCCTCAGAGGCGCAAAAGGCCATCGTGGTGGTGGCCTGGTTCTTCAACATGCAGATTTCGGCGACCGGGTTCTCGCCCTGCTCCAGCCGCCATGTCAGCAATTCCAGCATCGCCTGGCTGGCCTCGATCCTTTGCGCCATGTCGACCAGCTTGTGGCGGATGACCTGATGCTGCACGAGCGGCTTGCCGAACGTGACGCGCTCCCTGGCGTAGGCGATCGCCTCCTCCAGACAAACGCGCGCGGCGGAGATCGCGCCCGCCGCGCCGTGCAGGCGCTCGTCGTTGAAGTTGAGCATGATGGCGCGAAAGCCCTCGCCCTCCTCGCCAATCAGGTTCTCGGCGGGGACGCGCACATTCTCGAAATAGAGCGTCGCGGTGTCGGAGCACCACCAACCCATCTTCTTCAAGGAGGTGCGTTGCAGACCCTCCGGTTGGCCTTCAATCAAGACGAGGCTGACGCCACTCGCGCCGGGGCCACCGGTGCGCACGGCCAGCGTGATGAAATCCGCGCGCATCCCCGAGGTGATGAACGTCTTGGAGCCGTTGATGACGAAATGGTCGCCGTCGCGCCGCGCATGGGTGCGCAGATTGGCGACGTCGGAGCCGCCGGAGGGCTCGGTGATCGCGAGCGCCGAGATTTTTTCGCCCGACAGGATTTGCGGCAGCACGCGCGCCTTCATCGCCTCCGAACCGCGGTGCAGGATCGGCGGCGCGCCGATGGTGTGGCTGAACAGCCCCGCGCCGACGCCGCCACAGCCGGCGCGCGCGATTTCCTGCATGGCGATGACGCGCATGAATCGGTCGCCCTCGGTCCCGCCGTAGCGCTCGGGAAAGCCGAGGCCCATGTAACCGACGGCGGCGGCCTTCTGGTAAAGCTCGCGCGGGAACTCGCCCGCCTCGTCCCATTGGTGGGCGTAAGGCTCGATCTCGCGCCGCACGAATTTGCGTAAGGAGTCTCGGAAGGCTTCGTGTTCGGGCTTGTAAAACGGGCTCAAGCGTTCGGCGGTCATCGTGACGCCTCCTGGCTGCGTGTGAACAGGGCCGCGCGCGCTTCTTCGGGCGAAGCGATCTCGCGCCCCGCCGCACGGGCGACCGACGCCAGCGCGGCGATCAACTCGTCGTTCGACGCCGCGCGGGAACCGTCGGGCAGATAGATCGTGTCTTCGACGCCGGTACGCAGATCGCCGCCGAGCTCGGCGGCGCGTCTATGCAGCGGCCAGATTTCCCGGCGCCCGATCGCGGTGACGCTCCAGCGCGCGCCGGCGACGATCAACCGCAGCAGGATCGGCAACAATTCCGGATCGGCCGGCATTCCCGATTCCACGCCCATGACGAAATTGTATTTCGGCGCCCGCGCGAAACCGTTATTGCGCGCGACCGCCGCCGCAGTGCGCACGATGCCGGTGTCGAAACACTCGAACTCCGGCTCGATTGAGCATTCGCGCATGACGGCGAGAAAGGACGCGACCTTCTCGACCGTGTTGTCGAACAGCATCGGCGGCCACGCCCAGGTTCCATCGGCGCGGGTCTTCAGATAATTGAGCGAGCCGGCGTTAAGTGCGGCGATCTCCGGCCTGACCGCGCGCAGGCACGCCAGCGGGCCTGCGATATCGGGACCGACGATCCCGGTCGTCTGGTTGATGAGGACGTTCGCGCAGACGTCGCGGATCGCCGCGATCACCTCGGTGGCCACCTCCGGTTTCCAGGAGGGGAGATGGCCCTTGCCCGGCGTCAGATCGCGGAAATGCACATGGATCACGCTTGCGCCCGCCTCGACCGCGCGTCGCGCCTCGCGCGCCATCTGATCGGGCGTCACCGGGGCGGGATAGACGGCGGGATCGGTCAGCACGCCGGTCAGCGCGCAGGTGATGACGGCTTTGTCCATGTCAGGCTCCCGGGGCCAGAATCGCGAACAGCAGCGCGCGGTTCAGCGTCTGTTTGCCGGCGACGGCATGGGCTTGCGCGATCACGCCGTCGATCGGCGCGAGGATCGCATATTGCATCTTCATCGCCTCCACCGTCGCCAGCGCCTGCCCCCTCCGCACAATGTCGCCCGCCTTGACCTCGACCGCGACAATCGTCCCGCTGACGGGCGAGCGCACCGAGCCGTCCGCGTCGGCGTCCTTGAGCCGCGGCGGCGCGAAGGTTCGATCCACGAAGCGCCGGCAAACGCCATCGACGTCGAGCCAGAGATCGTCGCCCTCGCGCAGATAGGCCGCTCGCCTGACCTGCCCCTCGCAGGCGAAGCGCACTTCGCCCTCGCGGTGTTCGACGAGTTGCAGCGTCAAATCTTCGCCCTCGACCGTCACGATCCAATCAAGCCCTTGCCGGCGCACTTGAATGCGACGCTCCAGCCCGTCGGCGGCGAGAAGCACGGGCGCGGCGCGCCAACCCGCCGACGGCGCGACCGGGCCGACGTGCGCGACAAACAGGAGCGCGGCGAGCGCCGTCGCCATCCCGCTTGGCGGCGACGGAGTGAAGGGCGCTTCGGCGACGAAGGCGGTGGTCGCCTGACCCGAGACGAAGGTCGGACGCCTCAGCGCGTCGAGCAGGAAATCGCGGTTGGTCGCGACGCCCGCGACGAAGGCGCCTTCGAGCGCCGCGCACAGCCGGCGCCGCGCCTCCTCCCGGTCGGCGCCGAAGCCGATCACCTTGGCGAGCATCGAATCGTAGAAGGGCGTGACGATTGAGCCCGCTTCGACGCCCGCATCGACCCGCACCCCCTCGCCCTCAGCGACGCGCCAGGCGGAAAGGCGCCCCGTCGAGGGGACGAAATCCGGCCCTTCGGAACAGAGCCGCGCCTCAATCGCGTGACCGCGCAGCACGACATCGGAATGTGCGAACGGCAGCGGCTTCCCTTGCGCGATCTGCAATTGCAGCCGCACGAGATCGAGCCCCGTCACCGCTTCCGTCACGGGGTGCTCGACCTGAATTCGGGTGTTCATCTCCAGGAAATAGAACGCGCCCGCATCATCAAGCAGAAACTCGACCGTTCCGGCTCCGACATAGTTGACTGCTGCGGCGGCTCGCACCGCCGCCTCGCCCATCGCCTGCCGCAGCGCGGGCGAAACCGCAGGCGAGGGCGCCTCCTCGATGAGCTTCTGGTGGCGGCGCTGGATCGAGCAATCGCGCTCGCCGAGATG
>JANLPL010000113.1:0-6342 GCA_031367195.1 Bradyrhizobium sp. | reverse complement strand
GAACGATGCCGAGTTTTCTAGGCATTTGACAAAATTTTCACTCCCCAAGCAAGCAATAGAAAGATTACATTGCGGATCAAAATCGATTACGAGGACCTTTTTTCCTTTTGCCGCGAGCGATACTGACAAATTCCAAAGCGTCGTCGTCTTACCGACGCCACCCTTGTTATTGAATAAAGAAATAGTTACCGGCATCACTCCACTTCTCCGGTTTAGCCAATCCATTATCTGCAAATCGTCGAACACCGGGCCTGACTTCAGCTCGACTGACGGTGCCGGAAAGTCGGAATGTCGGGCGCGCCAGTTACTTACCGCAGCCACGCTGACCTTTCCGAGCTTCGCGACATCCGCGATCCCGATCAAGTTTGATTTTATCATCCGTCGGTTCCTGTGAGTTATATTCACAGTGTGATCGATACTCACAGGAGTGTCAAGCTCGTTTTTGGTTCTTCCCCCGGTCTGTTTCAGCGCGTGTGCGCTCGCCGAAAACGGCAGCCCTGCGATCTCCCTGCCTACCAACTTCCCCCCCCCACAACCCCTCCGTCTCCCCCCGCTCCGGCGCCGTCGCCGCCCCCAGTCGCGTCACCGTGATCGCCGCCGCCGCATTGGCGAACCGCGCCGCCGCCACCGGCGCCTCTCCCGCCATCAGCGCGGCGATGAACGACCCCACATGCGCGTCGCCCGCCCCCGCGCTATCCACCGCCGCCACCGGGAACCCCGGCACAAGCACGGCCGCGCCGCTGCAAGCCACCCAGCACCCGTTCGCGCCGTCGCGCACCACTGCCCCGCGCCGCCCCTGCGACAAAGCCTCGGCCGCGCGCGCGGGGTCCAACCCCGTCAGCGCCTGCGCCTCGCGGCGGTTCGCGCTCACCCAATCCGCCCGCGCCAGGGCGCGCGCCACGCCTGCGCGGCCGACGATCACGGCAAGCGGCGTCGGGTCGAACATCAGCGTCACCGAGCGCGGCAAGGCGTCGAGCCAGTCGCCGAAAATGTCTTCGCCCGAAGGCGCCGCGTAGCCGCTGAGCAGCGCCCATTGGAAATCCGCCGCCGGCAGCGCCGCCAGATCGTCCGCCGTCGCCGCCCGCTCGGCGCCGGGCGTATAGACGTAAGCGCGCTCGCCGTCGCTCTCGACCAGCACCGTGCAAAACCCCTGGTCTTGCGCGATGCGGCGCCGCTGCAACACGGGCGCTCCCTCCGCCGCCAACGCCGCACGTACGATGTCGGCGAACGGCCCCGTCCCCAACGCGCCGCCATAGGCGACGTCCGCCCCCGCCCGTCTCGCGGCGGCGATGGCGTTGAAGCCTCCGCCCGCCCCAATCCCAGCGGCTTGCGCGGTCAGCCCTTCGCCCGGGCGCGGCAGGCGCTCGACCCTTTGCAAAATGTCGATCACCGCGCCGGTGAGTTGCAGCAGCCCCCGCTTCACGTGAGCGGGCCGGCGACAGGGGGAAGCTTTTCGCAGATCGACGACATGCCGGACGCAGGTTTGCGGTCGAAGCCCGGCTTGTCAATCGCGGCGACAGGCGCCGCGTTGCGGCGCAATCGATCTCGCAATTGCGAAAATTGCTGTTCCCAAACGAAAAAATCTGCTTATTCTGCGATCAACTTCGCATTTCGCAGCAGGCGCGCACCATATGACGAACGCCGGAACACCGATCACGATCAAGAAATACGCGAATCGCCGGCTCTATAATACCGCCTCCAGCGCCTACGTTACGTTGGCCGACCTCGCCAAGATGGTTAAGTCGGGCGAGGATTTCGTCGTTTACGACGCCAAGACTAACGAGGAAATCACCCGCTCGGTCCTGACGCAGATCATCTTCGAACAGGAGGGGGTCGAGGGCCAGTCGGTGCTGCCGATCTCCTTCCTGCGCCAGGTGATCCGCTTCTATGGCGACAGCGTGCAGGCTTTGCTGCCGAGTTATCTCGAATATTCCATCGACCGCTTTACGGGCGAGCAGCACAAGATGCGCGAATCGATGTCGCGCACGATCGATCCCAACGCCTATTCCGCCGCCTCGTTCGCTGCGTTGCAGGAACTGACGCGGAAAAATCTCGCGGCCTTCAACAAGGCGCTCGGCATTTTCACGCCGTTCCCCGACGGACCGACGCCGCCGGCGCCCGCGAAAGAAGGCAATTCGGAAATCGGCGAATTGCGCGACCAGCTCAGCGAAATGAAGCGTCGACTCGACGAGATGGCCGAAAAGAAATGAGTTTCAGGCGCTAGCCACGGCGGGCGCGGCGCCGCGCGTCTGCGCGCGTCCGATATAGTGGCCCTGGAGGTAGTCGATGCCCCAGTCGCGCAGCAGACGGGCCGATTCCTCATCCTCGACCCATTCCGCCACCGTGGCGATGCCGAGATGGCGCGCCAGCGCAGCGAGCGAGCGCACGAAAAACCTGTCGTCGGCCGAGCTCGCCAGCGCCTGCACGAAGGCGCCGTCGATCTTGACCATATCGACGCCGAGGCTGCGCAGGTTCTTCAACGAAGTGTGGCCGGCGCCGAAATCGTCGATCGCCACCCGCAGGCCGAGCGATTTCGCCTGCGCCAGCACGCGCGCCGTCTCGGCGATCCTGGCGACCGCGTGGGCCTCGACGATCTCGATCGTCAGCCGCGCCGCCGCGCCCGGCGCGCCCGCCAGCCGGTCGCGCAGGCGCTCGAACCAGCCCGCCGACAGCAGCGAAGCCATCGAGACGTTGAGCGACAGCCGCCGCGACGGCTCGGCTGAGAGCTGCGCGACGGCGAGCTCCAGCACGCGCTCGTCGATCATCTCGATCAGATCAAGCTTTTCCGCCACCGGCACGATCGCGTCGGCGTCGAGAATCCCGCCGTCGGTCAGACGCAGCCGCACCAGCGCCTCTTCAAACGGCGGCAGCATGGGCCCGGTCGGGGCGATCGGCTGGAAGGCGAGATCGAGACGGCGGTCGTTGAGCGCGGCGACGATTTCGTCGCCGACCCAGGCCTCGCGCCGCCGCGCCTCCGCCAGCGCGTCATTGGCGGTATAGACCGCAACCGCTTCGCCCGTGTCGAAGGCGGCGCTAAGCGCCTCGTCGGCGCGTTGCAGCAACAGATGCGCGCTGCGCGCGTGGCGCGGGCTGAGGGCGACCCCGACGCGCGCCAGGGCGCGCAACGGTCCCACATGGGTGGGGTAGCATTCGGCGTTGACGCGGTTGGCCAGGCGCGTGGCCGCCACCGAGGGCTGATCATTGACCCCGAGCGCGACCAGCAGCGCGAATTTTCCCCCGGAATAACGCACGAGTTTGTCGCCGCCGCGCAGGCTCAGCGCCAGACGGCGCCCGGCCGCCCGGATGAGGTCATCGCCGGCGTCATAGCCGTGGCGGGCGTTGATCGCGGGAAGGTCGGCGAGCCCGACCACCATCATCGCCAGCGAAGTGTCGGGCGCGCGCGGCTCGGCGCAACGCTCGTCGACCCAGGCGTTGAAGGCGCGCCGACTGCACAGGGTCTGCTCGCCGCCCTCCTCGGACTCCACGACATTGGCCGGCGCCTGGCCCGCCCGCGACAGAACCCGCAACAGGCCATGCACCCGGCTCGGCCGGCCGTCGGCGTCGGCGAACCAGCGGCCGAAATCCTCGACCGCGAGGTTCAAGCCCATGCCGTCGCTGAGATTGTAATGGACCCGAAACGGCGCGCCGCCGCCCTCGTCGGCGGTCAGGCCATTGAACACCGCGAGATAGCGCGAGGCGTCGGAATCGGCGGTGACGAGGGACGCAAAGCCCGCGCCCGTGGTCAAGGCGGCCTCGGGCAATCCGCGCAAAGCGCGGCCGGCGTTGGGGCCGTGGATCAGCCGGTCGCTGGCGATCTCCCAGTCATAGACCACCGCGTCGAGCGCATTGAGGATGGCGATCGGATTTTCGGCGTCGCGCAACGGCGTCGCGTCGGTCGGTTGCAGTTTGGCCAAACCTCGCCGCCTCTGGCTGTCGCGCGGCGAGGAATAGCCGCCGACGTCTGGCCGGCAATCTGCGTCGGTAGCGGTTAATGCGCGCTTAAGTCGGGCGTTCAGAAACTATCCTTGCGACGTCGGATCTCGGCGAACACCTGCGCCGGATCGGCCCCTTCGAGCCCGACCGCCTTTTGCACGGCGGGAATTTCCGCGCGCAGAAAAGGGTTGGTGGCGAGTTCGAGCGCGATTGTGGTCGGAAGCGTCGGCAGTCCCTTCGCGCGCAGCGCCTTCACCGCCTCGGCGCGCGCGACGAGATCGACGTTGCCGGGCTCGATCGAAAGCGCGAAGCGGGCGTTGGCCTCGGTATATTCGTGCCCGCAATAGACCTGCGTCTCACCCGGCAGAGCCGCGAGTTTGGCGAGCGAACTCCACATCACCGGCAACGGCGTCTCAAGCACGCGGCCGCAGCCGAGCGAAAACAGCGTGTCGCCGGTGAAGGCGATCTGATCCTCCTCGAACAGATAGTTCACCTGGCCCGCGGTGTGGCCGGGCGTCTCGATCACGCGCGCCTTGAGCGCGCCGATTTCGACATAATCGCCCTCTTTCACTTCGACATCGACCCCGCCGATCCGCGCCGCCTCCCCGGCGGGGCCTATGACGCGAAGGCCGGGAAAAGCCGCGCGCACGGCCGGGACGCCCTGCACATGGTCGGCGTGGTGGTGGGTGATGAGCAGATCGGTGAGCTTCCAGCCCTGCGCCTGGGCCGCCGCGATCACCGCCGCGCCGTCGGGCGCGTCGATGGCTGCGGTGCGGCCGGAGCCGGAATCGTGGATCAGCGCGCCGTAATTGTCGGAAAGGCAGGGGAACTGAAACACATGGGTCGTCATATCGGCTCCTTGAGGCTCGCTCGACGGCGGCTTGATAGCCTGTCGGGCGCGTAGTGGCTATGATGATCGGGCAAAGGACCGCCGTAACCGCATGACGCTCGACGTCCACGAACTCAGCGCTTTCTACGCTTCTCCGCTGGGAGAAGCCTCGCGCCGTCTGATCGGCCGCGTGCTGCGCGCGCGCTGGGAGACCTGCGCCGGCCTCTCGATCATGGGCTTGGGCTTCTGCGGCCCCTATCTCGACCGCTTCCGCGACGAGGCGACGCGGACGCTGGCGCTGATGCCGGCCGCGCAAGGCGTCCTGCTGTGGCCGCCGGGCGAACGCAACGCGGCGGCGCTGGTGGCGGAAGACATGCTGCCGCTGCCCGACGCCTGCCTCGACCGCGTGCTGGTCGCCCACGCCCTGGAATCGGCCGAACATCCCAGCGCGGTGCTGGAGGAAGTGTGGCGCGTGCTGGCGCCGGAGGGGCGCGCGATCATCGTCGCGCCGTCGCGGCGCGGCGTCTGGGCGCGGGTCGACGGCACGCCGTTCGGCCACGGACAGCCGTTCTCGCGCGGGCAATTGCGCGATCTCGTGCGGGACGCCGCCTTCTCCTCGGTGTTCTGGGGCGAGGCGCTCTACGCCCCGCCGTTCCGCCGCCGCGTGTTCATCACCTGGGGGCCGGCGATCGAGCGGATCGGCGCGACGCTGGGCTTGCCCTTCGCGGGCGTGCATATCGTCGAGGCGATCAAGCAGGTCCATCGCCCCGTCGGCGCGCGCCGGCTGGCGCAGAAACGGCTGATCCGGCTGGCGCCCGCGCTCGCCCCGACCGCCAGCCGCAATCCCGCCTGAGCCGGTTGGCGCCGTCCGCGTTACGTGCTTTCTAGCGCCCGATTCGCTCGTCGGGGGAACTCATGTCCGATCACTTGCTCGTTCTGCTGCGCCACGGCCAAAGCGAGTGGAACCTCAAGAACCTGTTCACCGGCTGGAAAGACCCCGATCTCACGCAGACAGGCGTCGAGGAGGCCAAACAGGCTGGCCAGCGGCTCCGCGCGCGTGGATTGTCCTTCGACATTTGCTTCACCTCGGCGCTGATCCGCGCCCAGCATACGCTCGATCTCGCGCTGGTCGAACTCGGCCAGACCGGCCTGCCGGTCGCGCGGGATCAGGCGCTCAACGAGCGCGACTACGGCGATCTCTGCGGCCTCAACAAGGACGACGCGCGCAAGCGCTGGGGCGAGGATCAGGTGCATCTGTGGCGGCGCAGCTACGACGTGCCGCCCCCCGGTGGCGAAAGCCTGAAAGACACCGTCGCCCGCGCGCTGCCCTATTATTGCCAGCATATTCTTCCCGCCGTGCTGCGCGGCGAGCGCGTGCTGGTGGCCGCGCACGGCAATTCGCTGCGCGCGCTCGTGATGGTGCTCGACGGCCTGACGCCAGAGACCATCCCCGCCATGGAGCTCGCCACCGGCGTGCCGCTGGTCTATCGGCTGAAGCCGGATTCGACCGTCGCCTCGAAAGATGTGCTGACCTCCTGATGCGGGCCTCTCCCCGCGGGACTTGTCGTCCCCTTGAAAGC
>JANLPL010000085.1:0-36663 GCA_031367195.1 Bradyrhizobium sp. | reverse complement strand
AGCGCGACGGGATCATTGGGATCGATCTGGAGCGCACGTTCGAAATACGCGCGCGCGGCTGCGTGCTTTTCCGGAGTCGGATTGCGTGCGGCCTGGTACGTTGCCGCTCTACCAAGCATATCTAGGTCGATCAGATCGGGGTTTTTCGAGCGCGCGCCGGAATCTGACTCCGCCTTCACGAGTTCCAGGCCGATGGTGTTGGCGAGGCGCGCCACCACCCGATCTTGCAACGCGAAGAGGTCGGCGGCGTTGTCCTCGAAGCGCTCGGCCCAAAGGTGGGCGCCGGAGCCCGCGTCAATAAGTTGGGCGTTGACCCGAACACGGTTTTGGTCGCGTTGCACCGAGCCTTCCAGCACATAGCGTACGCCCAACTCGCGGCCGATTTCCTTGGCGTCGATGCTCTTGCCCTTGAAGGTGAAAGCTGTGTTGCGAGCAATAACGAAGCTGTCGCGGATACTAGAAAGATCCGTGGTCAAGTTTTCGGTGACGCCATCGGCGAAATAATCCTGGGCGGGGTCGTTGGAAAGGTTGGCGAACGGCAGCACGACGATGGAGAGGTGCGCGGCCTTGGCGGCCGGCAAGCTATTCGCGGCCGTTAGCGCGGGGGCGTTTATCAACTCCGCGATCATGCGGCCGGCTCCAAAGAAGCGCCAAGCGCCAAACGCGATCCCGAGCAGCAGGAGGGTCGCCAGGGCGATCAGCGCCGCGACGGGCCTACGCTTTTTCGCGACGGCCGCAGACTTCACCCCAGCGGCAACGCCGACCTCGACCGAATAGGCCCGCACCGGCTCCGCGATGTTCTTCAGCGCGGTCGGCCCCAGGTCCGTAACAGCGAGATCGAGCCGCCCCTTCACCTGCCGAAACGCGTCCTCGGACAGGCAGATCGCGCCCGGCTTGGCGATCCCTTCCAACCGCGCGGCGATATTGACGCCATCGCCCATCAGGTCGCCGTCGGCCTCTTCGACCACGTCACCCAGGTGAACGCCGATGCGGAACGCGATGCGCCGGTCTTCCGATACGCCGGCGTTGCGCTCGACCATCGCGTTCTGCACTTCGATCGCGCAGCGCACGGCATCGACCACGCTGCGAAACTCGACGAGAACGCCGTCGCCGGTGCGCTTGACCATGCGGCCATTGTGCACGGCGATGGTCGGGTCGATCAGGTCGCTGCGCAAAGCCCGCAGCCGCGCCAGCGTGCGGTCCTCGTCGGCCCCGGCGAGCCGGCTAAAGCCGACGACGTCGGCCGCCAGGATCGCCGCCAGCTTCCGAGTTTCCGCCATCCCACGCGCCCCAAGACTTGCACAGGATAACACCAATCCCGCTGCGGACTAAGCCGCCTCGCCTGACGCCGTCGCCTCGCGCCACAGATCGACCAGGATCGCCATGATCGCGGGGCCGAGGAACAGGCCGAGCATGCCGAACGCCTCGACCCCGCCGAGAATGCCGACCAGCACGAACAGGAACGGCAGCCGCGTCGCATTGCCGATGACGTAAGGGCGCACGACGTGATCGGCCACCGTCAGCACCGCCATCCCGAGCGCAAAAATGAACACGGCGGCGAACACCGCGCCCTGGTAGAGCAGCAAGGCGGAGGCGAGCGAGAACATCACGAAGGCGCCGAACGGAATGATGCAGCCGATCGCGGTGGCGACCCCCATCAGCAGCACTTGCGGCACGCCGGCGAAATAATAGGCGATCGTCAGCACCAGACCTTCACCTAAGCCCACCAGCACCAGCCCGTCGACGGTGCCGCGCACGGAATTGACGATGCGCCCGCCAATCGCCGAACCGCGCGGCCCGAAGGCGCGCTCGCTGAGGCGCGCGAGCGACAACACGAGGCCGTCGCCGTCACGATAGAGGAAGAACAGCGCGAGGATGGTGAACAGGAACACGACCAGCCGCCGCCCAGCGGCGACGCCGACATGCTGGCTCATCGCGAACAGCGGCTTCTTGTCGAAGCTATGGATGAGCAGCGAAGCGCTCTGCGGATCGGCGAGGTTCTCGCGCCACCAGCCGGCGATCCACGGCCCGACATATTTGAGGTTTTCGACGCCGTCGGGAACGGGAACGCCGGTTTTGCGGGCGCCGTCGAGCCAAACTGCGGCGGCCTTCGATTCGTGGCCGGCGAGCCAGCCGGCGCCGACGACGGGGGCGAGAAACACGAGCCCGACCGCAATCGCGAACAGGGCCGGCAGCGCCGACCGCAGCCCGCCCTGCGCCCGGGCGCGCATCCGCACGTAGAACGGCCAGGTGGCGATGGCGATGACGCCGGCCCAGCCGAGCGCGGGCAGATATTCGGCGAAGGTCCACGCCGCGAGCGCCACAATGGCGGCGGCGAAGGCGAGCCGCGCGGCGGCCTGCTTTCGCCATATCTCCGGCGCCGGCGTGATGATCGGTTCCTCGGGCATAGCTTCCTCTGGCGGCGATGTTCGGCCTGCGCGCGCCGGTCGTCCTGGGGCCGGCGCATAAGGCCAAGACGCCGATCCGTCCAGAGAGCCCGCCGCTTTCGCCGGGAACAGCCGGCCTTTGCCTATTGGCCCTCGCAGGGCTATTTACACGAGAGCCGGAGGATAAAATGGCCGACGCCTTCATTTGCGACGCGGTGCGAACGCCGATCGGCCGCTACGGCGGCGCGCTGTCCTCGATCCGCGCCGACGATCTCGCCGCCGTTCCCCTGGCCGCGCTCAAATCCCGCAACGCGCAAGTCGACTGGGCCGCGCTCGACGACGTGATCTATGGTTGCGCCAATCAGGCGGGCGAGGACAATCGCAATGTCGCGCGCATGGCCGCGTTGCTGGCGGGGCTGCCGATCTCCGCGCCCGGCGTCACCGTCAACCGGCTGTGCGGTTCGGGCATGGAGGCGGTCGGCCAAGCGGCGCGCGCGATCAAGGCGAACGAGGGCGATCTCCTGATCGCCGGCGGCGTCGAGAGCATGAGCCGCGCGCCGTTCGTGACGCCCAAAGCCGAAACCGCCTTCGCCCGCAGCAACGCGGTGTACGACACCACCATCGGCTGGCGCTTCATCAATCCGGCGATGCGGGCGCAATATGGCGTCCATTCGATGCCGGAGACGGCGGATCATGTGGCGGCCGACTACGGCGTGTCGCGCGCGGATCAGGACGCCTTCGCGCTGCGCAGCCAGCAGCGCTGGGCCTCGGCGCAGGGCGCGGGGGTGTTTCGCGACGAGATCGCCGCCGTGCGCGTGGCCCAGGGCAAGGGCGAGGCGCTGCTGGTGGACCGCGACGAGCATCCCCGCCCCGACATGACGCCGGAGCAACTGGGCAAGCTGAAGCCGCTCAACGGCCCCGACAAATGGGTGACGGCGGGCAACGCCTCCGGCGTCAACGACGGCGCGGCGGCTTTGATCGTCGCCTCGGAAGCCGCCGCCCGCGCGCATGGACTGACGCCGCGCGCCCGCGTGGTTGGCATGGCGCATGCCGGCGTCGAGCCGCGCATCATGGGCGTCGGCCCGACGCCCGCCGTGCGAAAGGCTCTCACGCGGGCGGGGTTGACTCTCGACCAGATCGACGTGATCGAACTCAACGAAGCCTTCGCCGCGCAGGCGCTGGCGGTGATGCGCGAGCTTGGGCTGCCCGACGATGCGGCGCATGTGAACCCTAACGGCGGCGCCATCGCGATCGGCCATCCGCTAGGGATGAGCGGCGCGCGGCTGGTTGGAACTGCGATGTATCAATTACGCCGCCAGAATGGCCGTTATGCTCTATGCACGATGTGCATCGGCGTCGGTCAGGGCATTGCGTTGATCCTGGAGCGGGTGTGAAGCCATGTACGCACAAATGGTCGCCAGCCAGCCGCTGAAGGCGGCGCGGGACATGAGCGCGGAGGAGCGCGTTTTCCAGGCGCGCATCGACGCCGGCGAAAAGATCGAGCCGAAGGACTGGATGCCGGAAGCCTATCGCCGCACGTTGATCCGACAGATCGGCCAGCACGCCCATTCCGAGATCGTCGGCCAATTGCCCGAAGGCAACTGGATTTCGCGCGCGCCTTCGTTGCAGCGCAAGGCGATCCTGCTCGCCAAGGTGCAGGACGAGGCGGGCCACGGCCTCTATCTCTATTCCGCCGCCGAGACGCTCGGGATCAGCCGCGACGAGCTGATCGAGATGCTGCATTCCGGCCGCATGAAATATTCCTCGATCTTCAACTATCCGACCCTGACCTGGGCCGACATCGGCGCTGTCGGTTGGCTGGTTGACGGCGCGGCGATCATGAATCAGGTGCCGTTGCAGAAATGCTCCTACGGCCCTTATGCCAGGGCGATGGTGCGAATCTGCAAGGAGGAGAGTTTCCATCAGCGTCAGGGATTCGACCTGATGACGAAAATGGCGCGCGGGACGCCGGAGCAGAAGGCCATGGCGCAGGATGCGCTGAACCGCTTCTGGTATCCCTCGTTGATGATGTTCGGGCCGTCCGACAAGGACAGTGTGCATTCCGCGCAATCGATGGCGTGGAAGGTCAAGATCAACACCAACGACGAACTCCGGCAGAAATTCGTCGATCAGACCGCGCCGCAAGCGCATTATCTCGGCCTGACCGTTCCCGACGACAAGCTGGTCTGGAACGAGGAGAAACGGGCTTACAATTTCTCCGAGCCGGATTGGAGCGAGTTCTTTGCCGTGGTCGCCGGCGACGGGCCTTGCAACAAAGATCGGTTGGGCGCGCGGGTGAAGGCGTGGGACGACGGCGCCTGGTTCCGCGAGGGGTTGATGGCGCACGCGCGCAAACGGGTGGCTGCGAAGATGGCGGCGGAATAGACCATGTCCGAGGAATGGCCGTTGTGGGAAGTGTTCATCCGGGGCCAGCACGGCCTCAACCATCGCCATGTCGGCTCGCTGCACGCGGCCGACGCGGAGCAGGCTATCCGCAACGCGCGCGACGTCTATACGCGGCGGCACGAGGGCATGAGCATCTGGGTCGTGCGCTCCAACGATATCGTCGCGTCGAGCCCTTCGGACAAGGGCCCGCTGTTCGAGCCGGCGAATTCCAAGGTCTATCGGCACCCGACGTTCTACGAAATCCCCGACGAAGTGGGGCCGATGTGAACCAAGACCGTTTTGAGTACGCGCTGCGGCTCGGCGACAACGCGCTGATCCTTTCGCATCGCGTGAGCGAGTGGTGCGGTCACGGGCCGGCGCTGGAGGAGGATATCGCGCTGACCAATATCGCGCTCGATCTGATTGGTCAGGCGCAATTCTGGCTTGGGCTTGCCGGCGAACTGGAGGGCGCCGGCCGCAGCGCCGACGATCTCGCCTACAAGCGCGATGCAGGAGCCTTTCGCAACGCAATGCTGGTCGAGCGGCCGAACGGCGATTACGGCCACACGTTGATGCGGCAATATCTGTTCGACGCCTGGCATGTCGAAGTCTTGTCGGCGCTGTCGGCGTCGCGCGATGCGCGTTTCGCCGAGATCGCGGCCAAGGCGAGCCGGGAAGTCGCCTATCACGTCGAACGGTCGGCCGAGTTGGTTGTCGCCTTGGGCGACGGCACGCCCGAGAGTCATGCGCGGATGCAGAGCGCGCTCGACGCGCTTTGGGCCTATGCGGGCGGCTTGTTTGTCGGCGATGAGATCGACGCTCGGCTGGCCGAGCAAGGCGTCGCGCCGGCTGCGGGCCCGCTGCGCCCGGCCTGGGATCACGCGACCGGCGCCGTATTCGCGCAGGCGGGCCTGAAACCGCCGGCCTCGGCTTTCGCGCATAAGGGCGGCCATACCGAGGCGCTGGGGCATCTGTTGGCTGAGATGCAATTCCTGCCGCGCGCCTACCCCAACGCGCAATGGTGAGCCTTGCCGAAGTCTGGGATTGGCTCGGGCAAATCCCCGATCCGGAGATCCCCGTCCTATCGCTGGTTGATCTCGGTGTGATCCGCGAAGTGCGGTTCGACGACGATACGTTGGTTGTTGGCGTGACGCCGACCTATTCCGGCTGTCCCGCAACGGCGGTGATCAACCACGACATCGAGACGGCGTTGCGCGCGCATGGCGTCGATAAGCTGCGGCTGGAGCGGCGCCTGTCGCCGCCGTGGACGACGGACTGGATGAGCGAAGACGGCCGCCGCAAACTGCGGGAATACGGCATCGCCCCGCCCTCGGGACGCGCGCCCGCCGCCTGTCCGCGCTGCGGCTCGGCGAAGGTGCGGCGGGTCAGCCAGTTCGGCTCCACGCCCTGCAAGGCGAATTACGCCTGCGAGGATTGTTGGGAGCCGTTCGACTATTTCAAGTGCATCTGACGAGGCGACATGGCGCGTTTTCTGCCGCTCAACGTGACGCAGATCGACCGCGACACCCGCGATTCCGTGGCCGTGACTTTGCGCCCGCTCGATCAAGATCGCGCCGCTTTCGCCTTCGTGCAGGGCCAATATCTGACGCTGCGCCGCGCCTTCGAGGGCGAAGAACTGCGCCGCTGCTATTCGATCTGCTCAGGCGTCGACGAGGGGCGCTTGCGGATTGGCGTCAAGCGGGTCGAGGGCGGCGCGTTCTCCAGCTTCATCAACCAGGAGCTGAAGGTTGGCGACACGCTCGAAGTCATGGCGCCGATGGGCGTGTTTCATATCGCGCTCGACCCCGCCTCGTCCCGACACTATCTAGCGGTCGCCGGCGGCAGCGGGATAACGCCGATCCTGTCGATCCTCAAGACCACGCTGAAGCGCGAACCGAAATCTCAGCTCACGCTGGTTTACGCCAACAAACAGATCTCCTCGATCATGTTTCGCGAGGAGTTGGAGGACCTCAAGAACGATCATCTCGACCGGTTGTCGATCCTGCATGTGCTGGGAAGCGACGCGCAGGAGATCGACCTGTTCACCGGCCGGCTGACGGCGCAGAAATGGGCGGACCTGTTCGCGCATTGGCTCGACGCAGGCTCGATTGACGCCGCCTTCATCTGTGGCCCGGAGCCGATGATGCTGACGGCGGCGGCGGCGTTGCGTGAGCGCGGGTTGCCGGACGCGCAGATCAAATTCGAACTGTTCGCCTCGGGTCAGCCCGGCCGCGCGGCGCGGCGGGCGGGGCCGACGGCCTCGGCCGAAGGCGGCGAAATCTGCGAGGTCGCGATGACGCTTGACGGGGCGACGCGCAACTTTGTCATGCCGCGCGCGGGCCAAAGCGTGCTCGATGCGGCGCTGGAGAACCATCTCGACGCGCCGCACGCCTGCAAGGCCGGCGTCTGCTCGACCTGCCGCGCCAAGGTGCTGGAGGGCGAGGCGGAGATGCTGACCAACCACGCGCTGGAGGATTACGAGGTGCGGCGCGGCTATGTCTTGACCTGTCAGGCGCGGCCGCTGAGTGCGAAGTTGGTGGTGAGTTACGATCTCTAGCTACTCCGCCGCCGCCTTGCGCTTCATAGGCCTGCGCGCCATCGTCTGCTTCAGATAGGCGCCGGTGTAGCTCGCAGGGTTACGCGCGATCTCCTCGGGCGTGCCCATCGCCACCACCTCGCCGCCGGCGTCGCCGCCTTCCGGCCCCATGTCGATGATCCAGTCGGCGGTCTTCACCACCTCCAGATTGTGCTCGATCACGATCATGGTGTTGCCCTGATCGACCAGTTCGTGCAGCACCTCCAGCAATTTCGCGACGTCGTGGAAATGCAGGCCGGTGGTTGGTTCATCGAGAATATAGAGCGTGCGCCCGGTCGAGCGGCGCGCCAGCTCCTTGGCGAGTTTCACCCGCTGCGCCTCGCCGCCCGACAGAGTCGTCGCCTGCTGGCCAACCTTCACGTAGCTTAAGCCCACCTGTTTCAGCGTCTCCATCTTGTCGCGGATAGAGGGCACGGCCTTGAACAGGTCGGCCGCCTCCTCGACCGTCATATCGAGCACGTCGGCGATGGATTTGTCCTTGTAACGCACCTCCATCGTCTCGCGGTCGTAGCGCTTGCCCTTGCAGACGTCGCAGGTGACATAGACATCCGGCAGGAAGTGCATCTCGATCTTGATCACGCCGTCGCCCTGGCACGCCTCGCAGCGCCCGCCCTTGACGTTGAACGAGAAGCGGCCCGGCTGATAGCCGCGCTGCTTGGCCTCCGGCAGCCCCGCGAACCAATCGCGGATCGGCGTGAAGGCGCCGGTGTAGGTGGCGGGGTTGGAGCGCGGCGTGCGGCCGATCGGCGATTGGTCGATCTCGATCACCTTGTCGATCTGATCGAGCCCGTCGATACGGTCGTGCGCCGCCGGCGGGTCGCTGGCGCCATTGAGCTGGCGCGCGATCGCTTTGTACAGCGTGTCGATCGTCAGCGTCGATTTGCCGCCGCCCGATACGCCGGTGACGCAGGTGAACAGCCCCAGCGGAATCGAGGCCGTCACGTTCTTGAGGTTGTTGCCGCGCGCGCCGACGATCTTCAGTTCGCGCCCCGGCTCGGCCTTGCGGCGCTTGGCCGGAATCGCCACGAAACGCTCGCCGGTGAGATAATGGCCCGTCAGCGAATTCGGGTTGGCCTTGATCGCGTCGGGCGGCCCTTGAGCGATGATCTCGCCGCCATGCACGCCGGCGCCGGGGCCGATGTCGACGACATAATCGGCGGCCAGAATCGCATCTTCGTCATGCTCGACCACGATCACGGTGTTGCCGAGTTCGCGCAGGCGGCGCAACGTGTCGAGCAGCCGCGCGTTGTCGCGCTGATGCAGGCCAATCGACGGTTCGTCGAGCACATAGAGCACGCCGGTCAGCCCGGAGCCGATCTGCGAGGCAAGCCGGATGCGCTGGCTCTCGCCGCCCGACAGCGTGCCCGACGCGCGCGACAGGTTGAGATAATCGAGCCCGACGTCGCGCAGAAAGGTGAGCCGGTCGACGATCTCCTTCAGGATGCGCTGCGCGATCTCGTTGCGTTTGGCGTCGAGCTTCTGCGGCAAGCCCTTGGCCCATTCGACCGCGTCCTTGACCGAGAGTTCGCTGATCTCGCCAATATGGGCGCCGTCGATCTTGACCGCGAGCGCTTCCGGCTTGAGGCGATGGCCGCCGCAGGCGCCGCAGGGCGTCGCCGTCATGTAGCGCTCGATCTCCTCACGCGACCACTCGCTCTCGGTCTCCTTGTAACGGCGCTCAAGGTTGGTGATGACGCCCTCGAACGGCTTTCGCACCTCATAGGCGCGCATCCCGTCGTCGTAGGAGAAGCGGATCTCCTCGCCGGCGGAGCCGTAGAGGATCGCGTCGCGGGCCTTCTGCGGCAGCTCGCCCCAAGGCTTGTCCAACCGGAACTTGTAGTGCTGGCCGAGCGCCTCCAGTGTTTGCAGATAATAGGGCGACGACGATTTCGCCCAGGGCGCGACGGCGCCGCGCTTCAAGGTCAGCTTCGGATCAGGAACAACCAAGGCGGAATCGATCGTGAGATGACTGCCCAGGCCGCCGCAGGCGGGACAGGCGCCGAACGGATTGTTGAACGAGAACAGCCGCGGCTCGATCTCCGGAATGGTGAAGCCGGACACGGGACAGGCGAATTTGGCCGAGAACAGGATGCGCTCGGGCGCCTTGCCCTTCGCCGGCGGATCGGCGAATTCGGCGAAAGCCAAGCCATCGGCGAGTTCGAGCGCGGTCTCAAAGCTCTCCGACAGGCGGCTGGCGATGTCCGCGCGCACGACGAGCCGATCAACCACCACGTCGATGTCGTGTTTGAGCTTCTTGTCGAGCGCTGGCGCGTCGGCGATCTCGTAGAATTCGCCGTCGATCTTCACGCGCTGGAAGCCGCGCTTCATATATTCGGCGATCTCCTTGCGATACTCGCCCTTGCGGCCGCGCACGACGGGCGCGAGCAGATAGAGCCGCGTGCGTTCAGGCAAAGCCAACACGCGATCAACCATCTGGCTGACAGTCTGGCTCTCGATCGGCAGACCGGTGGCGGGCGAATAGGGGACTCCCACGCGCGCCCACAACAGGCGCATGTAATCATGGATTTCCGTCACCGTGCCGACGGTGGAGCGCGGGTTCTTCGAGGTCGTTTTCTGCTCGATGGCGATCGCCGGCGACAGGCCGTCGATCTGATCGACGTCCGGCTTCTGCATCATCTCCAGGAACTGGCGCGCATAGGCCGAAAGCGATTCGACATAGCGGCGCTGCCCCTCGGCGTAGATCGTGTCGAACGCGAGCGAGGATTTGCCCGAGCCGCTGAGGCCGGTGAACACGACCAGCTTGTCGCGCGGGATCGTCAGATCCACGTTCTTGAGATTGTGCTCGCGCGCGCCGCGCACGACGATCGCCCGGCCGTCGAAGGCCGGGCTTGGCGCTGATAGCGCGGTCTTGGTCGACTTGGTGGCCATGCGAATCCTAATCGCGAATCGCGCGGCGGGGACTTGCGCCGCGATTTCGCTTAAGCTAGAACAAAAATAGAACATGAGCCAGAGCCCCGCCCTATTTAGTGCGGATCGGGTCGAAGCCAAATGGCGCGGCTGTGGAAAAGTGCGGGAGCGGCCTTCCCTTCCGCAGCGAGGGAGAAGAGGAAGGCGCGGGACAGTGAGATCGAGGAGAACGACATGGCGGGCGTCAACAAAGTCATTCTGGTCGGCAATCTGGGCAAGGACCCCAAGGTCAGCAGCCTGAACTCAGGCGACAAGGTCGTCAGTTTCACCCTCGCCACCTCCGAGAGCTGGAAGGACAAGACCACGGGCGAGCGCCGCGAAAAGACCGAATGGCACAATGTCGTGATCTATAACGAGAACATCGGTCGCGTCGTCGAGCAATATTGCAAGAAGGGCTCGAAGGTCTATCTCGAAGGGCAGATCCAGACGCGCAAATACAACGACCAGTCCGGCGCCGAGAAATACATCACGGAAATCGTGTTGCAACGTTTCCGCGGCGAGATGACGCTGCTCGACTCGCGTTCGGGCGGCGAGGGACGGGAAAGCTTTGGCGGCGAGGAGCGCGCGCCGGCGTTCGGCCGCGCCTCGCCCGCCGAGCGCCGCCCGGCGCTGGCGGGCGGCGGGGGCGGCGGCGGCGCCGATATGGACGATGACATTCCGTTCTGAGCGGATTGGCGTCCGCGGCGGGCGGCCGACACCATGCCGCTTGATCCTGACATCGCCCTGGAGACGTTGGACGGTGGCAGGGCTCGCCTCGCCGATTTTGCCGGCCTTGCGCTGCTGATTGTCAATGTCGCCAGCCGCTGCGGTTTCACGCCGCAATATCAGGGGCTGGAAGCGTTGCAGCGTCGGTTCGCGCCGCGCGGTTTTGCGGTCATGGGCTTTCCTTGCGACCAATTCGGCCATCAGGAGCCGGGAGACGCGGCGCAGATCGCGGAATTCTGCACGAAATCCTACGACGTCAGTTTCCCAATGTTCTCCAAGATCGAGGTCAACGGTGAGGCGACCCACCCGCTGTTCGCGGCGCTGAAACGGGCGGCGCCGGGCCTGCTCGGGTCGCAGGCGATCAAGTGGAATTTCACCAAATTTCTGGTCGACCGCGACGGCGAAGTGGTGCGCCGCTATGCCCCTGTCGTGGCGCCGGCGTCGATCGCGGGCGACATCGAAGCGGCGTTGCAGGCGACGCCGTAGGCGCGCATGAACACCTCGACCGCCGCATCGACGTTTTGCGCGATCGCTGCGGGAGAGACCGTGTCCGCCGCGCCGAACAGACAGGCGGTGAACACGCCGGACTTGCACAGGTCGATGAACTGCCGCGCGGCGACCCGGCCATCCCCGAACTGCAATATCCCCGCCTGCTGCCAGACTTCCAGCCGCTCGGCCAGCCGGATCTCGCCGAAACAGGGGCCGGATTCGTAGAACGCGCGGCCGAGGCTGGGGAATTTCGCCGTGGCGGCGATGACGATGCGGACCTGCGCGATCATTTCGGGCTGCGTCATCAGCGCGATCAATTGCCGCCCGAACGCGGCGAGCGGCGCGCGCGGGTTGGCAGCCCCGGTCGGGAATACGAGGCGCTCGGCCTGTTGCTTGCGATCGTCGCGGATCAGCGCCTCGAACAGGGATTCCTTGGACTCGAAATAGACGTAGAGCGTGCCCTTCGATACGCCGGCGACGCGGGCGATGTCGTTCATGCTGGCGCCGTCGAAACCGTCGGCGAGAAACACGCGGCGGGCGCCGTCGAGAATCTGGCGCCGTTTCGCGGGCTCCTGGGCGCGCACGTCGTCGATATTGAGCGCTTCCATAAATGTCTCTCGCGGGTCGGAGATTCTTTTTGACCGAACGGTTCGGTTCGGTCTTGAACTAGCGGCGCGGCGGGTGTAAGTCAATCCCTATTGACCGAACGGTTCGGTCGGCCCCGAGACTGAGTGATGGCCCAGGACGTCGCTGCCCCCGCCTATCTTCGCGCCGCCGAGCCGACGGTTTCCGTCGCGCCGCCCAGGGCCAAGCGGTCGCCGCGCCGGTTCCTTCCGCCGCTGCTCGTCATCGGCGCGGCCGCCTATGGCGCGCATTGGGGCTATGGCTATTTCACGGAGGGACGGTTTCTCGTCTCGACCGACGACGCCTATGTCAACGCCAATACCGTGATCGTCGCGCCGAAAGTCGCCGGATATATCGCGGAGGTGCTGATCAAGAACAATCAGGCGGTCCAATCGGGCGATCTCCTGGCCCGAATCGACGCGGGCGACTACGACCTCGCCGTCAGGGCGGCCAGGGACAAGGTCGCCACGCAGGATGCGACGATCTCGCGGATCGACCGGCAGATCACGGCGCAGCGCGCGCTGGTCACACAATCGCAGGCGCAGATCGAGGCCGCGAGCGCGTCCGCCGCCAGCGCCGCCGCCGACGAGCAACGCGCCGCGCTGGAATTCGAGCGCGCGCAAAAACTCGCCCTGACCAGTTTCGGTTCGCAACAGCGGCTCGAACAGGCCAATGCCGACAAGAAGCGCACCGCCGCCGCCGCCGCCGGCGCGAAAGCCTCGCTCGCCTCGGCGCAGGCCCAACACGTCTGGAACCAGGCCAATATCGACGTACTGGAGAGCCAGAAAGGCGAGTCCGAGCGCGCCCGCGCGGAATTGCAGACGGCGGTCGCGCGCGCCCTGCGCGATCTCTCCTTCGCCGAAATCCGCGCCCCGTTCGATGGCGTGGTCGGCAACAAGGCGGTCGAGGTCGGGCAATATGTGCAGCCGGGCACGCGCCTGCTCGCCGTCGTGGCGCTGGACCGGGTCTATATCGACGCCAATTTCAAGGAGACCCAGCTTGCCGACATCAAGCCGGGACAAAGGGTCGACGTCGAGGTCGATGCGCTCGGCGGCGGCAAGGTCGAGGGCGTGGTGCGCTCGATCGCCCCGGCCTCGGGCGCGCAATTCTCGCTGCTGCCGCCCGACAACGCCACCGGCAATTTCACCAAGATCGTGCAGCGCGTCACCGTTCGCATCGGCTTCGACGCCGAGGCGGTTCAGAGCCACGCGCTGCGGCCGGGCTTGTCCGTCGCCGTATCCGTCCACACGCGCGATGAATCGCTGCCCAGGCCTTCGCTGATCAGCGCGCTCGGCCTGGAGCGGGCGGCGCAGCGGCTCGACGGCTTGCGGCCGATGATCCTGAGCGCGCTCGGGCTCGTCAAGGCCCAGCCGTGAGCGACGCGGCGCGCGCCACAGCGCCCGTCGAGCGCTTCGACAAGCGCAAGCTCGCCGCGTTCATCTTCATGGTGTTCGGCATGTTCATGGCGATTCTGGACATCCAGATCGTCTCGGCGTCCTTGAGTCAGATCCAGGCCGGCCTTTCCGCCTCTCAGGACGAAGTGACCTGGGTGCAGACAAGCTATCTCATCGCCGAAGTCATCATGATTCCGCTGTCGGGCTTCCTGTCGCGGATGCTATCGACGCGGGTCATTTTCACCATTTCCGCCGCCGGCTTCACGGCGATGAGCCTGATGTGCTCCACCGCCACCACCATCGAGGAGATGATCGTCTGGCGCGCGTTGCAGGGTTTTATCGGCGGCGGTATGATCCCGACCGTGTTCGCCTCGGCCTACACGATCTTTCCGCGCTCGAAACTGCCCATCGTCTCGCCGATCATCGGGCTGGTGGCGACGCTGGCGCCGACCATCGGGCCGACGGTCGGGGGCTATCTCACCGATCTGTTCTCCTGGCATTGGCTGTTTCTGGTCAACATCCCGCCGGGCATCATGGTGACGGTCGCGGCCTGGTATCTGATCGATTTCGACAAGCCGGACTGGAGCCTGGCGCCGCGGTTCGACTGGACGGGACTGATCGCGATGGCCGCCTTTCTCGGCGCGCTCGAATATGCGCTGGAGGAAGGTCCGTCGAAGGATTGGTTGGAGAGCCAGCCCGTCGCGGCGGCGATCGTCGTCTCGGGCGCCGGCGCGTTGATCTTCTTCTGGCGCGCGTTCACGGCGGCGCAGCCGATCGTCGATCTCTCCGCCTTTCGCGACCGCAATTTCTGGACCGGCTCGATGTTCTCGGCGATCATGGGCGTCGGGCTCTATGGCCTGACCTACATCTATCCCGTCTATCTCGCGGCGGTGCGCGGCTACACGCCGCTGATGATCGGCGAGACGATGTTCGTCACCGGAATCTGCATGTTTCTCACCGCGCCGATCTCGGGCCGGCTGATGAGCGTGGTCGATCCGCGCAAGATGATCGCGGTCGGCTTCGCCGGCTTCGCCTTCGGCGCCTATCTGGCCTCGAAGGTCACGCCGGACTGGGATTTCTACGAGCTGTTGTGGCCGCAGGTGTTTCGCGGCGTGTCGATGATGCTGTGCATGGTGCCGATCAACAATCTGGCGCTCGGCACCACGCCGCCGGCGAAGATGAAGAACGCGTCCGGCCTGTTCAACCTCACCCGCAATCTCGGCGGCGCGTTGGGGCTCGCCGTCATCAACACCGTGCTCGACAAGCGGATGGACCTGCATCTCCAGCGACTGCGCGAATCCGTGGTTTGGGGCCGCAACGTCGCCGAGGAGACGATGGCCAATCTCACCGGCGCCATGGCCGCGCGCGGCTCGGACGCGGCGCTGGCGGCGACCAAACAGATGGCGCTGATGGTGCGCCGGCAGGCGATGGTGATGGCGCTGGCCGACGTGTTCCTGACGCTGACCGTGCTTTATCTCGGCACGCTGTGGCTCGCCGTGCTGATGCGCCGGCCGCAGGCGGCGGGCGGGGGCGGGGGCGGCGGCGGCCACTGACAAGGCCGGGATAAGCCAGCCCGCGCAGGCTCGCGCGCCTCAAATATAGCGAGGAGCAGGCGCCCGATGTCAGCCAGAATGGAATTCGCGCCGCCTGTCGGCTTCGCGCCGACGACGCATGGCGTCGCGCTCGACGGGACGTTTTTTTCGCTCGATACGCAGGCCGGGCGCTCCGTCGCGCTGGCGCTGATCGGCCGGCTCACGATGAGCGAGGCGCGCGAGGCGCTGGGGGCGCTTCAGGCCCGCGCGGCCGAATTCGCCGCCGTCGAGGCCGATCTGGTCGCGCTGGTCGAGATCGATATTCCGCACGCGGGCGTGTTTCTGGAACCCGTCGCGCCCGATCTGCGGATCGTGTTCTCGCACGCGGATGTGTTCGCGGCCTGGGGCTTTACGCATCGCGCGCCCGCGCTCGTCGCGGTCGATAGGGGCGGGCGCATCGTCGATGCGCCGGGCGAGATGTCGGCCCTGCTCGCGGCGCTGGCGCGCCAACCGCGCGAGGCGACCTGCGACGACTATTGTCCCGCACCGGTGCTGATTATCCCCGACATTCTCTCTCCCCAGCTTTGCCGCGATCTGATCGCCCATTTCGAGGCGGGCCAGCCGCAATTCGGCGGCATGGCTTCGATCGACGCGCAGGGGCAGTACACGCACAAGATCGACGTGACGAAGAAACATCGCTTCGACCTCGAACTGGGCGCCCGCGATCCCTTCCTCAGCCCGGTGCTGGCCGGCATTTTGACGTGCTGCCTGCCGGAGATCAAACGCGCGTTTCAGGTCGAGATCGCCCACACCGACCGCATCCTGCTGGCGCGCTACGACGAGACGGGCGGATATTTCAAACGCCATCGCGACAATTCCGCGCCGAGCGTCGCGTTCCGGCAATTCGCGCTATCGATCAATCTGAACGACGATTACGACGGCGGCCAGGTGCTGTTTCCCGAATATAATTCGCGCCGCTACCGGCCGCGCGCGGGCGCGGGCGTCGTGTTCTCCTGTTCGCTGCTGCACGAAGCGGCGGCGGTGTCGCGCGGGCGACGCTATTGCGCGCTCACCTTCCTGCACGATGCGGCCGCGCAGACGCGTTGGATGGGGCTAAATCGGCGCGCGTCTTGACGGCGCAAGCGCCCGCTGCTAACCCGCTGAGCTAGAGATCAAGGAAATTCTCTTTTTCTTCAATAGCTTGATGTGAGACAAGGCATGGCGATCAGGTTCCACGAGGGCGATCTGCCTGGGGGCTGCGATCTGGGATCGGCGGTCGCGATCGACACCGAGACGATGGGGCTGGCGCTCGGGCGCGACCGGCTGTGCGTGGTGCAACTGAGCGGCGGCGACGGCAGCGCCGAAGTGGTGCGGATCGCCGCCGGCCAGCGCGCCGCGCCGCGCCTCACCGCGATGCTGGCCGACCCCAAAGTGGTAAAACTGTTTCATTACGGCCGCTTCGACTTGGCGGTGCTGGCGCATGCGTTCGGCGTGATGCCGGCGCCGGTCTATTGCACTAAGATCGCCTCCAAGCTGGCGCGCACCTACACCGACCGGCACGGGCTCAAGGATCTCGTGAAGGAACTGCTCGGAGTCGATCTCTCCAAACAGCAGCAGAGTTCGGATTGGGGCGCGGCGACTTTAAGCGAAGCGCAGCTCGCCTATGCCGCCTCCGACGTGCTGCACCTGCACGCTCTGCGCGAAAAACTCGATGCGATACTGGCGCGCGAGGGCCGCGACGGCCATGCGCGCGCCGCTTTCGCCTATCTGCCGGATCGGGCGCGGCTCGATATGGCCGGCTTCGAGACGATGGACGTGTTTTCGCACGCCTCGCCCTGAGCCAAACCGCCGCCCGGCCGCGCCCGGACGGCAGAACGGTCTATTTCTTCACACAGGCCACCACTGTCTTGGCGCTGTCGCCGTCGCAATGGGCGGCGCTCGTGCTGGAGATGAGCGGCGTCAGATCCTTGCCGATGCAATAGGCGGTGATCATCGACTCGCCCTGCGGGCAAGTCGCATCCGCGCCGCCGGTGATGACGTGAATTGAGGCGCCCGACGGGCCGACCGCGCCCGCGTCGCCCTTTTCTCCCTTAACGCCGGAATCGCCTTTCAGTCCGGCAGGTCCCGGCTCGCCCTTCGGTCCAAGCGGCCCTGGAGGACCTACGGCGCCGGCTTCGCCCGCTGTGCCCGCCGGCCCCGCGACACCGACCGACCCGGCCTCACCCTTTGCGCCGGGCGGGCCGGCAGGGCCCGCCTCGCCCTTCGGCCCTGCGGGTCCCGCCGGGCCAGCGTCCCCCTTCGGTCCAGCGAGGCCGGCCTCGCCCTTGTCGCCCGCAGGGCCTGTCGAACCGGCAGGGCCGGCGGGGCCTGCCTCGCCTTTGTCGCCTATGGCGCCGGCCGGCCCCGTCGGACCGGCGGGGCCGGCGGGGCCCGCCTCACCTTTCAGTCCCGCCGCGCCCGGCTCGCCCTTCGGCCCGGCGGGGCCTGCGGCGCCGGGATCGCCCTTGGGGCCGGCCGGACCCTTATCGCCGGGATCGCCCTTTGAGCAGGCCGAAAGCGCAAGTACGGCGCACAGCGCCGCCGTAGTCATGGAAAGTCTCAATTCATCCCCCCTTGCCCTATGCTGGGCTCAGCCACGTCGCCCGGCAGTCGAACCGGCGCTTGATCCAGCATACCCAAAAATCGCAGCGCCGGAAGACGCTACGTTCAATTTTGCGCCGCGCGCCGCAACGCGCGCGGGGGATGGCCGAAAGCGCGCCGTTCGACGCGGGCGCCCGGAGACGGCGTAGGGGCCTATGCTGGAGAGTGTGCGGCGCGCGATCGAGGCGCCGACCGGCCGGTGCGACTGGCGTAACGGCTACTGCTGAGCCCCGGCGGCGCCGGTCAATTGCATCGGCGGAGCGGCGCCGGTGTGAGCCGGCGCGACCAGCGCGGCGGCGATCTCGCGCTTGCCGTGCGCAGCCAGGAAGGCGGCGGCGGCGCTGCGCTCGTTCTCGCTGGCGGCGCCAACGTCCTTGGCGTGCAGATCGTGGATCCAGGCGTCCTTGCCAGACTTCGCATAGACGTTGGCGATGGTCAGCAACATGAGGCCGCGCGCGGGTTGGCGCGGCACGCCGTCGCCGCGAAACAGCATGTGGCCAAGCAACGCCTGCGCGCTGCGATGGCCCTTCTCCGCCGCCAGCCCGAGCCATTTGGCGGCGCGCAGACGATCTTTCTCCAGTCCGCCGACGCCGTCGATGAACATGCGCGCAAGCTGATATTCGGCGTCCGCGTCGCCGAACCGGGTTGCGGCCATCTCGAACATTTCGACCGCGCGCTCCGGGTCCGCCTTCAGGCCGCCGGAAATGCCGGTGAGGCTATAAAGGCCGACTTGTACGAAGGCGTTGGAGACGGCGGTCAGCGAGCGCTGGTCCATCTCGTCCTCGTTGTAATTCTCGACCAGTTGCTCGAAGTATTTATAGGCGAGCATTTCGTTGCGCGGCACGACTTCGCCGGCGGCGTAAATCGAGCCGAGCTTCCACTGCGCCAGCGTCTCGCCGCCCTCGGCCGCATAGGTCAGCGCCTGCACCGAGGATTGCGCGTCGCCGGCGTTGAGATCGTCGACGCCGATACGCAGGGCTTCGCGCGCGCTCTTGAACGTGCGGCCGGGCGTGATCTTCTGCCCGTTGGGAGTCGTGGAGCCATCGAGCGCGAAAGCCGGCGCGACGGTGAGCGCGAGCGCCGCGCCCAGGACGGCGAAACTTAGTCTTGCAGAGACCTTCAATCCCGCCAACGAACCCGCAAACATGTCCAACGATCCGATCCACCACGGCGCGATAGCGCCAACGCCCCCGCTTACCCCGTCGCTTCGACTTTCGTCGCCGCGTCCGGGGCAAGTAAAGCTCGGCGTTTATGGCGCAATCGCGGCGCGAAATCGGGCGAAATTCGCACCCGCCGAGTTGGACCCGGGATGTGGCGCAAATGCCACGATTGTGACCCTGTTCCGGCGGCTCGGTTTACAGATTATCAAGCCTGTTGCGCGCGGCGTCGAGTTTGGCGATGCGCGCCAGCGCCGCCTCGCGCCGTTCGCGGTTCTCCTCGACGATCTCCTCAGGCGCGCGGGCGATGAAATCGGGGTTGCCCAATTTGGCGTCGACCTTGGCGATCTCGCCTCGCTCCCTGGCGATCTCCTTCTCCAGCCGCGCCCGCTCGGCGGCGAAATCGATCAGGCCCGCGAGCGGCAGCGCGGCCTGGGCTTCGCGCACCAGCAGCGCCAGCGAACCCGGCGGCGGCTCTGACGTCACGTCGACGCCTTCGATGCGGGCGAGCCGCTCCAGCGTCGGGCGCCAGCGGGCGAGATAGCCCTCCACTTGAGCGCTCGGGGCCACCAGCGCCAGCCGTAGCGGCGCGTTTTGCGGGATCGACATTTCCGAGCGGATCGAACGGATCTGCTCGATCAGTTCGATCACCCAGCCGATCTCGGCCTCCGCTTCCGGATCGGCCGGCGCGGCTGCCGAGGGCCATTCGCTCAGCGCCAGCGGGCCGGCGCGGGGCGGGCCGTCGGCGCCTTTGATCGCCCACAATTCCTCGGTCAGGAACGGCATAAACGGGTGCAGCATGGCGTAGGAGAGATCGAGCACATGCGCGATGGTTGCCCGCGTCTCGGCCTTGGCCGCGTCGCTCGCCTCGCCTTGCAGCACGGGCTTGGCCAGCTCCAGGCACCAGTCGCACAGCACGCTCCAGACGAAGCGATAGGCGGAATTTGCGGCGTCGTTGAAGCGATATTCCTCGATGCCGCCGGCGACCTGCGCCAGCGCCGCGCGGGCCTCGCCCAGAATCCAGCGATTGAGCGGATCGCGCAGGCTGAGCGGGTCATAGCTATCCACCCGCGCGCAAAGATTCATCTCGGCGAAGCGCGAGGCGTTCCAGAGTTTAGTCGCGAAATTGCGGTAGCCTTCGACGCGCGGGATCGACAACTTGATGTCGCGCCCTTGCGCGGCCATCGCCGCCAAAGTGAAGCGCAACGCGTCGGCTCCGCATTGGTCGATCAGCGTCAGCGGGTCGATCACGTTGCCCTTCGACTTCGACATCTTGGCGCCCTTCTCGTCGCGGACGAGGGCGTGGATGTAAACGTCGCGAAACGGAATCTCCTGCTGGAAATGCAGCCCCATCATCATCATCCGGGCGACCCAGAAGAAGATGATGTCGAAGCCGGTGACGAGCACGGAGGTCGGATAGAACCGCTTCATCTCCGGCGTCGCCTCGGGCCAACCGAGCGTCGAAAACGGCCACAAAGCGGAGGAGAACCAGGTGTCGAGCACATCCTCGTCGCGCGGGAACATCTCGGCCAGTCGGTCGGGCTGGTCGGCGAGGGCTTGCGCCTCCGTAGCTGTCAGCACGCCGCGCTCGACGCCATCGGCGAGCGCCATGGCGAACGCGGTCTCCTCGTCCTCCTCGACATAGGTCCCCCCCCAGGGCGAGGACCACGCCGGGATCTGATGGCCCCACCACAATTGACGCGAAACGCACCAGGGCTGGATGTTGTCGAGCCAGTCGAAATAGGTCTTCTCCCAATTCTTCGGGGTGAAGATGGTCTTGCCCTCGCGCACGGCGGCGAGCGCGGGCTGGGCGAGCGACTTGGCGTCGACGTACCATTGGTCGGTCAGCCACGGCTCGATCACCACGCCGGAGCGGTCGCCGTGGGGGACCATATGCGCGTTGGGCTCGATGCGGGCGAGCCGCCCTTCCCGCGCCATCATGCCGACAATCGCGCGACGCGCGGCGAAGCGGTCGAGCCCGTCGAGCGTCACCACGAGTTGTGTCAGTTCATGGTCGCCGGCCTCGACGCCCTCGTAGAACGCGAGATTGCCTTTCAGGGTGACGCGCCCCTCGGCGTCGAGAATGTTGATCGGCCGCACCCCCTCGGCTTCGTGGCGTTTGCCGACCTCGAAATCGTTAAAATCATGCGCGGGCGTGATCTTCACCGCGCCGGCGCCCTTTTCCGGGTCAGCGTATTCGTCGGCGACGACCGGGATCAGCCGCCCGACCAGCGGCAGGCGCAGTTTCGCGCCGACCAGATGCGCGAAACGCGCATCCTCGGGGTGAACGGCGACCGCGGTGTCGCCGAGCATGGTCTCGGGCCGGGTCGTGGCCACGGTGAGAACGGTCTCGCCGTCGGCCAAGGGATAGTCGAAATGGTAGAGATGGCCGTTCGGGCTCTTCGACAAAGCCTTGGCGAGCGCGGCCTCGTCGAGCGGTTCGCCCGCTTCGCGCGACCACTTGAACGAACCCTTGCTTTCGATCTGGATCACTTCGAGATCGGAGATCGCGGTCTGGAATTTCGGATCCCAGTTGACCAGCCGCTTGTCGCGATAGATCAGCCCCTCGCGGTGAAGCTGGACGAACACTTTGGCGACCGCTTTCGACAGGCCCTCGTCGAGCGTGAAGCGCTCTCTGGCCCAGTCGCAGGAGGCGCCGAGGCGCTTCAACTGGCCAACGATGGCGTCGCCCGATTCCGCCTTCCACGCCCAGACCTTGTCGAGAAACGCCTGCCGGCCCATGGCGCGCCGATCCTCGCCGTTCTCGGCAAGTTGGCGCTCCACCACCATCTGCGTGGCGATGCCGGCGTGATCGGTGCCGGGTTGCCAAAGGACGTCGCGGCCCTTCATGCGCCAATAGCGGGCGAGCACGTCCTGCAACGTGTTATTGAGCGCATGGCCCATGTGCAGATTGCCGGTGATGTTGGGCGGCGGGATGACGATGCAAAAGGGCTCGGCCCCGGCGCGCTCCGGCCGGCTGGCGCGGAAGGCGCCCGTCCGCTCCCAATAATCGGCCATGCGGCGCTCGACGGCGGCGAAGTCGAAAGTCTTGTCCATCATTCCCATCGGGCCCGGCTCGAACGAGGACGCATCTCGGCAAGGCCAGCGGAAAAGTCAACGCGCCGGTTCGCCGAAGTGACTAAGCCGCCCACGTTGCGTTTGGCCGCCCCTCGCGCGAAACAGTCGCGCGGAGGATGAGCACGATGAGCCGATACGCTTCCGTCTATGCGAGCTGGCGCGAGAACCCGGAAGCCTTCTGGGCGCAGGCCGCCAGGAGCATCGACTGGGTCAAGCCGCCGACGCGCATCTTCGACGCGGACGCGGGCGTCTATGGCCGCTGGTTCCCCGACGCGACCTGCAACGCCTGTTACAATGCGCTCGACCGCCATGTCGCGGCGGGCCGCGGTAGCCAAGTCGCGCTCTACTACGACAGCCCCGTCACCGCGACGAAGCAGCAGATCACCTATCGCGAACTGTTGTCCGAGGTGGAGACGCTCGCCGCCGTGATCGCCGGGTTTGGCGTCAGTGCGGGCGACCGCGTGGTGATCTACATGCCGATGATCCCGCAGGCCATCGCCGGGATGCTCGCCTGTGCGCGGATCGGCGCGGTGCATTCGGTGGTGTTCGGCGGCTTCGCGGCCAAGGAGCTGGCGACGCGGATCGAGGACGCAGAACCGAAGCTGATTCTCGCCGCCTCCTGCGGCATCGAGCCCGGCCGCGTGGTGCAATATAAGCCGCTGCTCGATACGGCGCTCGACCTGTCGCGCCATAAGCCAAACGCCGTCTTGATGTTCCAGCGCCCGCAGGCGCAGGCCGCAATGATTCCGGGCCGCGACCACGACTGGGCGGAGAGCGTCGCTCAGGCAGCGGGCAGGAGGGTCGCGCCGGTGGAAATGCAGGCGACCGATCCGCTCTATATACTCTACACCTCCGGCACGACCGGCATCCCCAAGGGCGTCGTGCGCGACACCGGCGGCTATCTGGTCGCGCTGGCCTGGTCGATGGAGAATGTCTATGGGCTGAAGCCCGGCGAAACGTTCTGGACGGCGAGCGACATCGGCTGGGTGGTCGGCCATTCCTATATCGTCTATGGCCCGCTCATCTACGGTTGCTCCTCGGTGCTGTACGAGGGCAAACCGGTCGGCACACCGGACCCTGGCGCGTTCTGGCGCGTCATCAGCGAATACAAGGTTTCCGCCTTCTTCACCGCCCCGACCGCTTTGCGCGCCGTGCGGAAGGAAGACCCCGAAGCGATGCATCTGCAACGCTACGACATCGGCGCGCTGAGGACGCTGTTTCTGGCCGGCGAGCGGGCCGACCCCGATACGGTCGCCTGGGCCGAGCGCGTGGTCGGGCGCCCGATCGTCGATCATTGGTGGCAGACCGAGACCGGCTGGGCGATCGCCGCCAATCCGGTCGGCTTGGGCCTGATGCCGATCAAGCGCGGCTCGCCGACGGTCGCCATGCCCGGCTACCTCGTCGATATCGTCGACGAGGCCTGCCGCCCGGTCGCCGACGGGGTGATGGGCTCGATCGTCATCAAGCTGCCGCTGCCGCCGGGTTGCCTGCCGACGCTCTATCGCGCCGACGAGCGGATGCGCGAGAGCTATCTCGCCGAGTTCCCCGGCTATTACAAAACCTCCGACGCGGGGCTGAAGGATGCGGACGGCTATCTGACGATCCTGGGTCGCACCGACGACATCATCAATGTCGCGGGACACCGGCTCTCGACGGGGGGCATGGAGGAAGTGGTGGCGTCGCACCCGGATGTCGCGGAATGCGCGGTGCTCGGGATCAAGGACGCGATCAAGGGCGAGCAGCCTTGCGGTTTTCTTGTGCTGAAGGCGGGCGTCAACCGTCCGAACGAGGTGATCGAGAAAGAGGTGGTCGCGCTGGTGCGCGACAAGATCGGTCCCGTGGCGGCGTTCAAGCTGGCGATTGTGGTGGCGCGTTTGCCGAAGACGCGCTCGGGCAAAATCCTGCGCGGCACGATGAAGAAGATCGCAGACGCCGATCCCTGGACGACGCCCGCCACCATCGAGGACCCGGCGACGCTGGAGGAGGTGGCGGCGGTGATAAGGGCGCGGGGGTTGTGACCGAACAGGAGGCGGCGGTTTCAGGGGGTTGGGCGCGGAGGGACAGCATCTCCCTGGTAAGCACCGTCACGCCCGCTTCTGTTCCGCATGCTTCACATAGGCTTTCAACGCCGCGTTGATGCGCGTCTGATAGCCGGCGCCCTGGCGCTTGAAGAATTCGACGACGTCTGCGTCGAGCTTGATGTGAATGCCGATCTTGGGCGCCGGCATCTCCAGCGACGCGCGCGCCCAGTCCCAATCTCGTTCTTCCGGGTCGCCGGCGGCTTGGGTTTTGATGTCGGCATCGGTCAGCTTATTGAGGACGGTGAAATCGCTGCGGCTTTCGCCCTTGCGAATTTTCGCCTTGGCCTCCTCAACCGACATGCTGACGATAGCTGCGCGCTTCGTCATCGTGCGCTCTCCGAAACGAGATAATCCATAGATCGCCCTCGCGCCAAGTCCAGATGACGGAATAGAGCTTGCCGTCATCGCCTAACGTGATCGACTTGTACCGCTCCTCATCGTTCCTGTTCGAGGGAACGGTGAGGAGCGGCCTGCCGTCGAACAACGCAACGGCGTCGATGAAGTCGAGACCGCGATCCTTTATCGTCGCCAGGCGCTTTTGGGGATCTAAACCCGGCATAGTCTAATGTACACCATTCGTATACATACAACAAGCCTCAATCCAGATAATCCTCCGGCTTGGTCTCGTCCGGCGCCTTCGAGCGCATCACCAGCGACAGCAGCGTCGCCACCGCGATGTTGAGCAGCACCGAGGTCAGGCCGTTGTAGGCGGCAAAGCCCAGATGGCTGTCGAGCGGGCCGAGGAAGGGCGCGTCCCAGGCGAGCTTGTGCAAGGGCGCCCAGGCCTTTGGCGTCCAGGACAACGACGTGCCGACGATGATGCCGACGGCCCAGCCGATGAACAGCGCCCAACCCGAGAACCAGCGCGTGAACAGACCAAAAATCACGGCGGGGAAAATCTGCACCATCCACACGCCGCCCAGCAATTGCAGGTCGAGCGCGAATTGCGTCGGCATGAAGAAGATCACCCCCAGCGCGCCGATCTTGACCACGAGCGAGACGAGCTTGGCGACCACCGATTCCTCGGCCGGCGTCATGCCGGGGTGGATGAACGGCTTCCACACGTTGCGGGTGAAGGTGTTGGCGGCGCCGATCGACATCACCGCCGCCGGCACCAGCGCGCCCAGCGCAATGGCCGAGAAGCAGAAGCCGGCGAACCAGTCCGGGAACGCCCACAGCACCAGTTGCGGCACCGCGTCGGTCGGCGAATTGACCTTCACCCCGGCCGCGATCGCCATCATGCCGAGCAGCGCGATCAGGCCGAGCACGAAGGAATAGGCCGGCAGCGTCATGGTGTTGAAGCGGATCGCCCGGCCCGAGGAGGCGGCGAGCGTGCCGGTCAGCGCGTGCGGATACATGAACAGAGCCATGGCCGAACCGATGGCGAGGGTGATGTAGGGGCCGATCTGCGAGGGCGCCAAAGTGAGCCCCGCCGCCGGAACCTTGCCCGCCGTCACTTTCGCCGCATAGGCGTCGGAAGCGGCTGAGAAAATCTTCGACCAGCCGCCCAACTCGTAGGGGATCACGATGATTGCGGCGATGATGAACACATAGATCATCGCGTCCTTGACGAAGGCGATCAGCGCCGGCGCGCGCAGCCCGCTCTTGTAGGTGTAGAGCGCGAGAATGACGAAGGCGATGGTAATGGGCGCATGGGCGTAGATCCCCTGCCCCTGGAAGCCAAGCGCGCCGATCACCTTCTCCAGTCCGACCAGTTGCAGGGCGATATAGGGCATGGTGGCGACTAGGCCGGTCAGCGCGACGGCCAACTCCAGCCAACGGTTGCCATAGCGGCCGAGGATGAAATCGGCGGCGGTCAGATATTGATGCTTGTGCGTGACCGCCCACAGCCGCGGCATCGTCAGATAAAGAAAGGGATAGATGATGATCGTATAGGGCACCGCGAAGAAGCCCTGCGCGCCGATGCCATAGATCACGGCGGGGACGGCGATCACGGTATAGGCGGTGTAGAGATCGCCGCCGAGCAGGAACCAGGTGACCCAGGGCCCGAACTGCCGGCCGCCCAATCCCCATTCGCTGATCGAATCGAGGCTCGCGCGCTTCCAGTTGGCGGCAAAGAAGCCGATTACGGTGACCAGCGCGAAAAAGAACACGAATACGCTGGTCGCGACGACGTTGAGATGCTCGAACATCGGCTTAAGCCCGCCGCGCGCGGTCGGCGGCGAACAGGGCGAGCGCCGAGACGGGGACCAGCAGGAGCTGGAACCAATAGAAGAACGGGATGCCCAGAAGCTGCGGATCGACGCGGTTATACAGCGGCGCCCACAAAGCCAGCAGGCAAGGAACAATCATCAACAGATATTTCATGGCAAATATGCACGGCTCGCGCCGCGCCCCCCTGCCCCCTCGATAGCGAAAAGGGTAAACGACGTCGAGGGGTTAGGTATAGTTACGCAGCGAATTTGTGCGGATTAGGGTGCGAGAAGGCGGCGAAACGGCGTCGATTTAAGATATTAATTAATGTTTACAGGCGTGGGACCGCTTCGATTCCGTTACGATTCGTGCATATGTCGTTCCCATGAACATCGCCCTGCGCTCAACCTATCATCATGGCAATCTCGGTCCGGCCCTGATTGCCGCGGCCCGTCAGTTGCTTGACGCGA
This sequence comes from Bradyrhizobium sp., assembly GCA_031367195.1. GTDB lineage: Bacteria > Pseudomonadota > Alphaproteobacteria > Rhizobiales > Beijerinckiaceae > Roseiarcus. Next base: position 10,043 of record JANLPL010000085.1, on the reverse strand, counting down.
GCGGTCCCGGCGCGGTCAGCCTGCGCGAGGCGGCGCGGCGCGTTGGCGTCTCCGCTACAGCGACCTATCGCCATTTCAACGACAAGGACCACCTGCTCGCCGCGGTCGCCGCCGAGGGCTACCGTGAATTCGCCGAGCGGCTTCGCAACGCCGAGGCCGGAGAGGACGGGTTTTCCGGGATCGGCATCGCCTATATCGAGTTTGCGCTGGAGCATCCCGGCCTTTTCCGCCTGATGTTCGGACCGCTGCTGCGCGAGCGCGAACATTATCCCGACCTCGGCGCGGCGGCCGACAGCGCGTTTGAGGCGCTGCTGCTGGGCGCGCAGCGGTTTGTGCGCGGACAAAACGACGACGTCGAATCGGTCGCCTATGCCGCCTGGTCTTTTGCGCATGGTCTGGCGCGACTGGTGCTCGACGACGTGATTCCGCGCGAGCGCGCGCTGAAAGTGTGCAGCGCCTTCCTGTTCGGGCGCACCGCTTCCTAGAGCGGCTGTTTCCGCGCTCCCGCGCAGCCAAGTTATTTCAGCGGCCGTGGAAACTGACCGCCGTCATATCAGGGACAAGCCCTGATATGATGAGGCAGCGCGATTGGCCGTTGGCTCTACGCGCGCAGGTTTCCCGATTTGGCGGAAACGTCGAGCTTCTTGACCGAGGATCCCAGCGCATCGAGCACGCGCGCGACGATCGCCTCGGCGTCGAGCCCGGCCTGGGCGTAGAGCCTCTCCGGCTTGTCGTGATCCTGAAAGCGGTCAGGCAGCGTCAGCGTGCGAACTCGCAGGCCCTTGTCGAGCCGCCCCGTCTCCGCTAGCAGCGTCAACACATGCGCGCCGAACCCGCCGACGGCCCCCTCTTCCAGCGTCAGCAGCACCTCGTGCGTATCGGCCAGCCTGAGGATGAGGTCGCGGTCGAGCGGCTTGGCGAAGCGCGCGTCGGCGACCGTGGTCGACAACCCGCGCGCCTCAAGATCCTCGGCCGCCTTTTGCGCTTCGCCGAGCCGCGTGCCGAGCGATAGCAGCGCGACGCGCGAGCCCTGTTTCACCACACGGCCCTTGCCGATCTCCAGCGCCACGCCATGCTCGGGCAGTTCGACGCCAACGCCTTCGCCGCGGGGATAACGCAGCGCGATCGGGCCGGAATTGTGGGCGGCGCAGGTCGCCACCATATGCTTGAGTTCGGCCTCGTCGGCCGCCGCCATCACCACCATATTGGGCAGGCAGGCGAGATAGGCGATGTCGAACGCCCCGGCATGGGTCGCGCCGTCGGCGCCGACGAGGCCGGCGCGGTCGATGGCAAAACGCACGGGGAGGTTCTGCAACGCGACATCATGCACGAGCTGGTCGTAGCCGCGTTGCAGGAAGGTCGAATAGATCGTGCAGAACGGCTTGTATCCCTCGGTCGCCATGCCGGCGGCGAAAGTCACCGCGTGCTGCTCGGCGATGCCGACGTCGAAGGTGCGGTCGGGATAGGCCTTGCCGAACGTGTCGAGCCCGGTGCCGGAGGGCATGGCGGCGGTGATCGCCACGATCTTGGGATCGCGCGAGGCCTCGTCCACCAGCGCGTCCGCGAACACCTTGGTGTATTGCGGCGCATTGGCCTTGGGCTTGTCCTGTTTGCCGGTGATCACGTCGAACGCGTTGACGCCATGATATTTGTCATTGGCGGCCTCGGCCGGGCCGTAGCCCTTGCCCTTTCTGGTCACGACATGGACGAGGACGGGCCCCTTCTGCTCCTTCACGTTCCGCAGAATCGGCAGCAGGTGGTCGAGGTTATGGCCGTCGATCGGGCCGACGTAGTAGAAGCCCAGCTCCTCGAACAAGGTGCCGCCGCCCACGACGATGCCGCGGCCGTATTCCTCGGCCTGCTTGGCGCCCTTGTACATGAAATGCGGCAGGTGCTTGGCGAGTTGCTTGGCGTGATCGCGCAGCGTCAGCCAGGTGCGGCTGGAGGCGAGGCGCGCGAGATAGGCCGACAACGCTCCCACCGGCGGGGCGATCGACATGTCGTTGTCGTTGAGAATGACGATCAGCCGCGATTCCCGCGCGCCGGCGTTGTTCATCGCCTCGTAGGCCATGCCGGCCGACATGGCGCCGTCGCCGATCACCGAAATCACGTTGTTGGTGCGTCCATCGAGGTCGCGCGCGACCGCCATGCCGAGGCCGGCGGAGATCGAGGTCGAGGAATGGGCGGCCCCGAACGGGTCGTATTCGCTCTCGCTGCGCTTGGTGAAGCCGGACAGGCCGCCGCCCTGGCGCAGCGAGCGGATGCGCGAACGCCGGCCGGTGAGGATCTTGTGCGGATAGGCCTGATGGCCGACATCCCAGATCAGACGGTCGCGCGGCGTGTCGAACACGTAGTGCAGCGCCACCGTGAGTTCGACGACGCCAAGGCCGGCGCCGAGATGGCCGCCGGTCACCGACACCGCGCTGATCGTCTCGGCGCGAAGCTCGTCCGCGAGCTGGCGAAGGTCGCCCGGATTGAGCCGCCGCAGATCTTCGGGTGTCTCGACGCGGTCGAGCAGAGGGGTTAAAGGTCGAGTCAAAGAATAATCCCAGCTTATTTTTGGTTTTACCGCACTGCGCACCAACTCGACTAGCGCGATTTTGTTGCAGGGGCAATTCTCACTGTCTCACTTAAATGTCCGCCAATCCACCGCGCCGTCGTCCTTCCGTGCGGAAAACGCGGTCCCAAAAGCCGGTCACGACGCCAAAGTTCACATCGTTGTGATAATGATGCGACAAATGGCGCAGGCGGGCCTCGTAAAGCCAATCGCCGGGCCCGATCGGCCAGTGATGCGTCGCATGGTGAACGATCATATAGGCGGCGTAGCCGATCAGCGCGCCGGAGGCGAAGCCATCGGCGAATACCGGCGCGAAGGCGAAGAAGGGCGCATAGGCCAGCGCGATCACGAGGCCGGAGGAGACGAACGAGGGCGCGCCGATCAATTCGCGGGGCGCATCGTGGTGGGCGCGGTGATAGTCCGACAGCAGCGGCGCGTGGTGATAGAGCGTGCGGTGAATCCAATATTCCGCCAGCGTCCAGACAAAGGCGCCTGCGAACAGGCCGGGGAAATAGAGCGTCGCCGAAACAGCGGCGAAGGCGGCCCAGGCGAACAGGGCGAGCGCGACGGGAATCGCCAGGAAATCTCCGAAATACAAGAACTTGTTGATCCGCATGATCGAGGCTCCCGTCGGCGATGGGACGCCTCTAGGCCGCGGCCGTCACGGGTTTATGACGCTTCTCACCCAGCGCCCGCGAGGCGCGCGAGAAACCCAAGGCAAAGCGCGATCTGCTCAACGGCGACATATTCGTCGGGCTTATGCGCCTGCTCGATCGAGCCGGGCCCGCAGACGGCGGTGGAGACGCCGGCGCGCTGGAAATGCCCGGCTTCGGTCGCATAGGACACCGCGATGGTCGAATTGGCGCGGGCGAGCCGTAGCGCGAGCGTCGCGGCGAGCGAGCCCGCTTCGCGGGCAAGGCCCGGCACGTCGACGTCCATCGAGGTCTCGATGCTCGGCTCCGGCCGATGGCGGCGCAGGCGCGGCAATGCGGTCGCATCGATGAAGCGCTGCACGCGCGCGAGCGCCTGGGCCGCCGACATCTCGGGCAGGCCGCGGAACTCCCAGCCGAACGCGCACTCGCGGGCGAGGATGTTGCGCGCCGTTCCGCCGGAGATCGCGCCGACGTGATAGGTCGCAAAGGGCGGATCGAAGCGCGGATCGGCGCCGGGCTCGCGCTCCAGTTCGCGCGCGAGCCGGTCGATTTCGGTCACGATCTCGCAGGCGGCCGAGATGGCGCTGGCGCCGAGCGAGGGCTGGGCGGAATGGGCCTCGAAGCCTTTCACCAAGGTGCGGAACGTGGCGACGCCCTTATGCGCGTCGGCGACCTGCATCGAGGTCGGCTCGCCGACGATCACGGCCAAGGGGCGCGGCAGGTCGAGGCCGAAGCGCTGGATGACATCGAGCGAGCCGAGGCAGGTCGTCTCCTCGTCGTAGCTCAACAGCAGATGGATCGGCTTTTCCAATTCGGCGGCAAGGAAGATGGGCGCGGATGCCAGCGCGCAGGCGACAAAACCCTTCATGTCGCAGGCGCCGCGTCCGTAGAGCTTGCCGTCGGCCTCGCGCAATACGAAGGGATCGCTCGTCCAGGGCTGGCCCTCGACCGGGACGACGTCGGTATGGGCCGACAGCAACACGCCGCCGTCGACGTTGGGGCCGAATGTGGCGAACAGCGCCGCCTTGTCGCCGCCCCTGTTGGGCGCGATTCGAGGCTCGACGCCGAGCGCGCGCAGATAGTCGGCGACATAGGCGATCAGTTCGAGATTGGAGCGGTCGCTGACCGTGGCGAAAGCGACCAGCTTCGCCAGCAGAGTTTTCGCGCGCGCGAGAGTGGCAGCCGTCATGGCGCTATTGTAACGCCGGCGCACCCTAAGTCGAGCGCGTCAGGCGCCGTCCTTTTGGGCGGTGCGGCGCACGTCGCAGACCTGCACCTTGAACTCGCTGTAAAGCCGCTGGCGGCCAAGCCGCATCGCCGCGACATGCTCGGGATGGGTCGCCCACGCCCGCTGGCCCTCTTCCGTTGCGAACTCGACGATGGTGACGCGCTCGCCATCGTCGGCGGTGAAGCGTTTCTGGCTGACATAGCCGGGAATCGTCTGCGACAATTCGACGATGCGGATCACCAGCGCCGCATATTCCTCCTGCGCTTCGGGGTTGAGCCGACTGCGGAATACGGTGACGATCATAGGCGGCCCCAAAGCGACTGTTGAAAGCGAGCATAACACGGCGGACGCGGCGCGCGGGAGGCGATAAAATCGAGGCTGACTCAACGTCCCGAATCAGGAGGCTTTCTTGCCGGTTTCCCAGAATCAGCGGTTGCGAAAGGCGGCGGCCAAGGCAGCCAAGCGCAAGGTGGTCGTAGCGGAGAAGCTTGCGCGCGATCGTCGCGAACTGTCGATCTCCAAACCGCGCCACATCGATTTCGCCGCCTCTCCGATCGTCGCCTGCACGATGACGGAGAATTTCGAAAGCATCGGCATATCGACGCTGACTGTCGCGCGTAAGCTTTCGCTCGGCCGCTACGGGATTGCTGTCTTCCTGCTCGATCTCTGGTGTCTGGGCGTGAAGGACGCCTTCTTTCGCGTGGCCGATGCCGAAGACTACGAATATTACCTGGGAGGCATCGAGGCCGCCGGCGGTGCGGCGCCGATCGAGCCGGCGCGGGCCCGCCGGCTGCTGCGCGACGCGGTCGCCTATGGCGCGTCCAACGGCTTTTCCCCGCCCGCGGAGTTCGCGGAATTCGAACGGATATTCGGCGACGTCGCGGTCGCCGAGGCGACCTTCTCGTTCGGCGACAACGGCCGGCCGCATTTTGTCGTCGGGCCCGACGAGACTCGGTCGCGCGCCGAGCACATCCGGGCGAATTTGGAGCAGCGATGGGGTCGAGACGGCTACGACATCACTTATCCGCTCGCGGATGACGACGAGGATGACGAATTCGGCGAGGACGAATTGGCGCCGGACGAACAGGAGCGCGTCGAGGGTCCGTTGCACCGGCGCTGACAATCGGTGGCGTCAGAGCAGCGAAAGCTCGGCGCCGGGCAGGTCGATTCCCCACAGCCGCGTCGTCCAGACCTCGCCCGGCGCGACGGGGAAAGCGCGCGTCACCGTGCCGGTGGTGACGATCTCGCCCGCCTGCAGCGCCTCGCCGGGCGCGAGAATCTGCGCGAGATGCGCCAAGGCGTGCAGCGGCCCGTCGAGCACGTTTCGCGCCGCGCCCCGGTCCATGGAGACGTCGTTGCGGAACAGTTCGATCTCGAATGTCTCCAGCGCGGCGATGTCGCCCTCGCGCAACGGCCGGCGCGGGCCGATCCACAGACCGCCGTGCAGGCCGAAGGCGGCGACCGTGTCGGACACGGCGAAACGCCAGCCGGGATAAAGCGACTGCACGATCTCGAACCCATGCGCGACCCAGCCGAGGCTGTGCGCGATCTCGTCCACGCCCATGTCCCGCGTGATGGGTCCGGCGAGCCCGAACACGATCTCCGGCTCGATGCGCGGCTCGACGAAATCCGCGAAGCGCGCCGGTTCGCCGAGTTCGTGCAGCGTATGGGCATAGACATGACCCCAGATCGGGGCATCGACGCCGTATTCGCCCCAGATCGTGCGGTTGGTGAAGCCGATCTTGCGGCCAACGACGCGCTCGCCACGCTTCACGCGCGCGTCGCGCACGAGGCCCGCCACGCGATAGGCGGCGGGAAGGGAGAGATCGGCGCAAGGCGCGATTTGCCGGCGCGCGTCGAGGGCGGACAGGATCGTGTCGGCGAGGGCGGGTTCGGGGATGGACATGGGCGGATGTGTAAGGCGCGGAGGGGGCGGCGGCAAGGGCGGCGTGACCGCAATCGCGATGGCTCCTCGTTGCGGGAAGGGCTAATGTGAAAGCGGTTGCGGGACGCCTTCGTTGTCAAAAGGTGGGGTCGACATGCTGATAGGGCTGGAAATCGTACTCGGGGCGGTTTTGGGCCTCGCCCTCGTGGGAGGCGTGTTCTATTTCGCGTTCAGGGAAATGCCGAAGCCTCGAAGCGACGGCGAACTGACCCAACATGAGCCCACCTATTGGATGTCGGGCGACGACGGCGGCGGCCATACGTGACAATCGAATGGGGCGACGAGATTGCCGTTGGACGATCCGATTTCGACGGCGCAATCGCGGCGCCTCGCGGCTTGACTCCACAACGCCCGACGGCGCATTCGCGAGAACTTAAAATCTCGGAGAGGAAACATGGACACGGTCGCCTATGCGCCGCCGAGCGCGGGCGAAATCTCGGCGCGGATCGACCGGCTGCCGGCCACCGCGAGCGTGTGGCGCGCGATCCTGCTGCTGAGCGCGGGCATGTTCTTCGAACTCTACGATCTCCTGTTCTCCGGCTATATCGCGCCAAGCCTGGTCAAGGCGGGCGTGCTGACGCAGAACACGCCGGGACTGTTCGGAACGACGGGGGTGGCGAGCTTCATCGCCGCGCTGTTCACCGGCCTGTTCATCGGCACGATTGCCTGCGGGTTTCTCGCCGACCGCTTTGGCCGGCGCGCGATCTTCACCGTTTCGCTGCTCTGGTACACAATCGCCAATGTGATGGTGGCGATGCAGGACGACGCGTTCGGCCTCAACTTGTGGCGGCTGATTTCGGGCATTGGCCTCGGGCTGGAAATGGTGACGATCGGCGCCTATCTCAGCGAGATGGCGCCCAAGCATCTCCGGGGCAAGGCGTTCGCCTGTTCGCAGGCGATCGGTTTCTGCTGCGTGCCGGTGATTTCGGCGCTCGCTTATTTCCTCGTGCCGTTGAAGCCGCTCGGGCTCGACGGCTGGCGCTGGGTGGTGCTGGCGGGCGCGCTGGCGTCCGTCGTGGTCTGCTTCCTGCGCTTCACTTTGCCGGAAAGTCCGCGCTGGCTGGCGCGGCGCGGCCGGCTCGCCGAGGCCGACGCGATCCTGTGCGCGATCGAACGAAGGGTCGAGGCGGAATATGGCCGCCCGCTGCCCCCGCCCGGGCCGCCGGAGGCGATTTCGTCCGCCAAACGGTTCCGCGATCTCTGGTCGCCGCCGATCCGCTCGCGCGTGATCCTGCTCAGCGTGTTCAACGTTTTCCAGACCGTCGGCTTCTACGGGTTCCAGAACTGGGTGCCGACGATGCTGGTCAGTCAGGGCGTCGAAATCACCAAGAGCCTGGGTTATACCACGCTGATCGCGCTGGCGGCGCCGGTCGGGCCCCTGATCGGGTTTTTCCTCGGCGAAAGAATCGAGCGCAAATGGGTGATCGTGCTGTGCGCCGGGCTGATTCTCGTCTGCGGTCTGGCGTTCGGCGCGACGCGCGCGGCCCCGCTGATCATCGCGATGGGGCTGATGTTGCAGATCGCCGCCAACGGCATGTCCTATTCTTTCCACGCCTATCAGCAGGAACTGTTCCCCACCGGCCTGCGGGCGCGGGCGGCGGGCTTTGTCTATTCCTGGAGCCGGCTATCGGTGATATTCAGCTCGTTCGTGATCGCCGCGCTGTTGAAAAGCGCAGGCGCGCTCGGTGTGTTCGTGTTCATCGCCGCGGCGATGGCGGTGGTGATGGCGACGGTCGGCCTGTTCGGGCCGCGCACCAGCGGCGTCGCGCTGGAGAAAATTTGAGACCATGAAACATCCGCCTGTCGCCCTCAAGCGGCGCGGCGACGGAGCTGTCGCGCAGCGGCGGGCCGTTCCCGCCGCCCTGCCCGGCGATTCTGTCGCGCCGATCTGTCGCTATTACGGGACTTGCGGCGGCTGCACGGCGCAGCACATGCCGGCGCCGCTCTATGCCGAATGGAAACGGAGCGCGGTCATCGCGGCGCTCGCCGGCGCCGGCTTGGATTTGCCGGTTGGCGCGCTGATCGACGCGCATGGCGAGGGGCGCCGGCGCGCGACCTTTCACGCGCGCAGCCGAGAGGACGGCGGCGTCGAATGCGGCTTCATGCGCGTCCGTTCGCATGAGATCGTCGAGATCGACGCCTGCCCGCTGTTCACGCCCGAACTCGCCGAGGCGCCGAAATTGGCGCGCGCGCTAGCGGTGGCGCTGAAGGGGCTCGACAAGCCGCTTGACATCCAGACCACCGCGACGCTCAACGGCCTCGATGTCGATATTCGCGGCTGCGGCCGGCTCGGCCCCGCCGAAACGCGCAAACTGCTGGCCGTGGCGGAACTGTTCGACCTCGCGCGGCTGTCCAATCATGGCGTCGTGCTGATCGAGCGCCGCCCACCCGGAATCGCCTTCGGCGCCGCCCGCGTCGTCCCGCCGGCGGGCGGTTTCCTGCAAGCCACCGAACTGGGCGAGGAGACGCTGGCGGGGCTGGCGATGGAGGCGCTTGCGGGCGTCGGGCGGGTCGCCGATCTCTTCTGCGGCGGCGGCGCCTTCGCCCTGCGGCTCGCAACCGTCCATCCCGTATTCGCCGTCGATAACGACGCCGCCGCGATCGCGGCGCTGCGGCGCGCGGCCGCCGATACGCCGGCGTTACGCAATATCGAGGCGGTGGCGCGCGATCTGTTCGTCAATCCGCTGCCGGCGGCCGAGCTTTCCCGCTGCGACGCCGTGCTGTTCGACCCGCCGCGCGCGGGAGCGGCGGCGCAGACGCGCGAGATCGCGGCGAGCGGAATCATGCATGTGGTCGCCATTTCCTGCAACGTCGAGAGCTTCGCACGCGACGCGCGCACGCTGATCGACGCGGGATTCGCCTGCGACGGCGTGACGCCTATTGACCAGTTCCGCTACTCCGCGCATGTCGAGATCTTCGCGGTCTTCCACCGGGCCAAACCGAAGCGGCGCAGGAGCATCCTGGGGTGAACGATGCGGATTTGTGGGAGCGGCTGGGCAGAATTGTCGGGCGCACGCATGTTCTGATGCAAGCCGACGCGCTGGAAGGCGCGTTGGTCGAACCGCGCGGCCTCTATCGCGGCCAGGCGCGCGCGCTGGTGCGGCCGGCGAGCACGGCGGAAGTCGCCGAAGTCGTTGCAGCCTGCGCGGCGGCGAAAGTTCCGATCACGCCGCAGGGCGGCAACACCGGCCTCGTCGGCGGCCAGATCCCGATCGGGCCGGAGATCGTGCTGTCGCTGAAGCGGCTCAATCGCGTGCGCGAGGTGGATGCGCTGGCTGACAGCATGATCGTCGAGGCAGGGGTGACGCTGGCGGAAGCGCAGGCGGCGGCCGAGCGCGCCGACCGGCTGTTTCCGCTGTCGTTGGCGAGCGAGGGCTCCTGCACGATTGGCGGCAATCTCTCCACCAACGCCGGCGGCGTCGCCGTACTCGCCTATGGCAATGCGCGCGAATTGACGACCGGGGTCGAGGTGGTGCTGGCCGACGGGCGCATCGTCAACGCGCTGTCGAAGCTCCGCAAGGACAATACCGGCTACGATCTGAAAGACCTGTTCGTCGGCGCCGAGGGCACGCTGGGCATCATCACGGCGGCGGCGCTAAAACTGTTCGCGCGGCCGCGCTCGCGCGAGACGGCGTTCGTCGGACTGGCGAGCCCGGAAGC
>JANLPL010000080.1:0-21639 GCA_031367195.1 Bradyrhizobium sp. | reverse complement strand
GTTCGTTGCAAATCCGCCCAAGCCACCACGAAAACCAACCGCCGTCTGGATCAACCCGCCAGTCCAAAAGCTGAAATTGAAGGGTGACATTCGAGCTTAAATTCCGATACCGGCTGTCTCAAAGTCGTTGACACATTCCGTAACGTCGATTTCGATTTCGCTCAGATCGGGGTTGCTGAACATGCCTCGCCTAATCTTGCTTTCTGCAACCGCCTTGAGCGCGTCGCGTATTTCTGTCTTCCGCAAACCGATTTCGTCGCTCCTTGCAATTCTGAAGCCGGGGAGCTCGTTGATCGCTTTATGGGTGACGATACATCGGATACGCTTCTTCCCGAGTTCAGCCCAGAATGAGAAGCTCTCGCCAAACCAACGGACATCCTCGTCGAAAACAATCTGATCGCCAGTCATTGTCTGCGCGCCTTTGCAATCTGTTCGCCGATCTCTTTGGCGTTCTCTGCCTCGCCGCCGCTCTCCATCATCGCCTTGAGCTTCGTCGCTCCGCCCATATCGAGGCCGACGACGGGATTTCCCCGCGATACGAAGAATAGGCGCGGCAACTTCAAATCGTCTCGCCTCGGATCAATATCGCAGTCGGCGTCAGGAATGCCGAAGTCTTTGAAGAATTTCGATTTCAAGTCCATCTCCGTCTGGTGCCGCCATGAGATAGGCCGCCGATACCCAATTTCAAGATGTATTAGGGCGGGATTTCAGCACTTCGCCTTGATGCTCTTGATCAGCGTCTTTCCTTGCTCAAACGCTGTCGTGACGACGGCTGTCGCAGCACATTCCCGCCCTGACTTCGCAACATAGCTGTAGTCGACAGCGACGACATCGCTCGAGACTAGCCGGCTGGCCAAGACCCGAAGCGGCTTCCGCATACTGCCGAAATAGTTCGTCATGTTGATTTCATTGAAGGCCCCGATGCCGCGCTTCTCTGGGACGACGAACGCGGAAGCCATTTCCCCATCTCCAGCGCCGAGCGCGTAATAGAATGCCTTCGCCGTTGCGAGCGGATTGTACGAATCTCCGCCGCTTCCGACGTCTGCCGACGGACGGTCGTTCGCGGCCGCGTTCTGCTCCAGAACTTGGAAATCTATTCCGACGGCGCGCGCCGTACTGGCGTCCAGCCACTCCATTCCCTCGGGCGGCGCATTGGTCACATACGCTATCGCCGATTCGCGAAGGCCCAGCTGATCGAGATAGGCTCCGATCAGCGCATTCCCCGTCCCGTTTTCCAACAGGGCACCGTTCTTCCTGATATATGCGGCGTGGAATCCGATCTTCGCCCCCTGACCCATGAAGCGCGGCGAACCCGCTAGCCACAGCAATGCGCATGCGGAAGCGCAAAGCGCGTTCTGAGGCACTGCGGTTGCGAGCCCTTTGATCCGCAGCCGCTTGCCCATTTCGAGAGCTGGCAGGACTGCTCCTCCCTCGCTATTCAGGACGACGACGGCTTTCTGGTGGGAGCCGATCGCAGACGCGAATGCAGACGCGTCTTCCGGCCCGATAACGCCGTTGAGCGTGACTAATCCTATTTCGGACGACCCAAGTTGCTGATTGGATATCTCTGCGGCCCCAAGTCTGCCTGTCGGCCAGAAGAGAAGGAGCGAAACCGCAGCGGCTACGGCGAGAGGCGTCATTTTTGTCTCACGCGGAAATAGAGCGGATATGGCTTGCGCGGCCGGCCGCGTTCTGGTTTCGTTCAATATCATGATCGAAACCCTGAGCCAAGCACGAGACGCAGGCGTCAAAATCACCGCACGCTGCGCTTGGGGCAAACGGGAGAGCATGAAGTCGATCCGAGAGTGCAAGGCGAGCATCCGACTGGACCTCGAAACGCTGATATGGACTAGGGGCGAAACCTTCCCGGTCTCCATGCTCGCGGAGCGTCTGAAGTGCCCGCGCTGCGGCTCGCGGCGGGTGGCGCTGCTTTTTGACCTTCCGGGCGAGCCGACGGCGAAGCGGGCCTGACTCTTGCCGCGATTCGGCACCGGCGCTAGAATCGCTCTCTACCCGAGGAGCGACCCATGCGACGCCTCCTAGACTTCATCCACAAGGCACAGCTCCTCTGGGAACATAGCTCCGAACCAGCGGGCCGATTCCATACATGGGCGGTCCTCAAAGGAGGCGAATGGTGGGACGTTCAGAAGCCTCCCCGCCTGTTCGGTCCAGATGAGTGGGTGCTCAAGGGCGGCAGGACCGTCAACTCGTGTGAGATCGTCGGGATGATGGATCGTGGCGACCTTGGTTATTGAGAGCCAGCGCCGAGGGAATAATCTGATTCCGTGCCAGATAAGTGCCACGCATCAATTCCCAGTCAGGAAATCATGCTGTAAGCCATTGATTTAATTGGCGCGCCCGGAAGGGTTCGAACCTCCAACCCTCGGTTTCGAAGACCGATACTCTATCCAGTTGAGCTACGGGCGCGGCGGCGATCCCTTAGCATGGCTGTTGGCGGCGGCGAAAGTCCGGCGCGGCCGCGCGACGTAAATGCCCGCCATGATCAGCAGGCCGCCGAACCCTTGCGTCGGCGAGATCGGCTCGCCGAGCAGGAGATAGGCGAACAGCGCCGCCGCTACCGCTTCGAGAAAGATCACCAGCGACGAAAAATTCGCCGGCAGGCGCCCGAGCGCGATCGACAGCAACCCCTGACCGCCGGCATGGCTGACCCAGGCCATGCCGAGCAGCGCCAGCGCGCCCTTCACGCTCGAAGGCGCAAGCTTGCCCTCGGCGACGACCGCCGCGAGCCACAGGCCCGCCGCCGTCACCACGGAGGCCTCGAACGTCACCTGCGCCGCGCTGGTTTGCCGTCGCGCCGCCTCCACGGCGAGGAAATAGAGCCCGAAAAACACGCCCGTCGCGATGCCGAACCCGTCGCCCAACACTCCTTCCGGCCGCAGCCGAAAACTCTGCGCCAGCAGCGCGGCGCCGCCGATCAGGCACAGCGCCAGCCCGAACAGGATCTCGCGCCCCGCTTTCTCGCCGAACAATATCCAGCCGAAGGCGACGACCCAGATCGGCGCCGTGGTGGCGAAGAAGGTCGCGTTGGCGACGCTCGTATGCAGAATCGCGGAATGCCAGAACAAGAGGTCGCCGGTGAAGGCGAGCCCGGCCAGAACCACTGGCAGGGAGAAGCGCCGCTGCGGCGTTCCGCCGCGCTCGCTCAACCGCATCCAGAGCCACAGCGCGGGCAGCGCCAGCAACACGCGCCAGAATGCGCTGGCGAACGGGCCGACATCGGCCGCCCGCACGAAAATCGGCGATATGCCCATCGCCAGCGCGCCCATGACAAGGGCGAGAAGCGCCGCCGCGCCGCGGCCGTCGACGCGCGAGGCGGCTTCGGACATTTGGGAGACTCCAGGAAACATTCGGTCCATATTCCCGCCGCATGCACGGGGCAAGGGTGCACGTATGGACAGCCAGACGGTGGGATTTCGCGATGGGGACGAATTCGAACCGGTCGAGCGGACCGCCGGCGCGCTCGACGCCGGCGTGTTGCTGCTGTGCGACCACGCCCGCAACGATTTGCCCCTAGGCTACGGGACGCTGGGGCTTCCTGCCGAGGCGCTCGAACGCCACATCGCCTACGACATCGGCGCGCGCTGGCTGACGGTTCGATTGGCCGAGCGGCTCAACGCGCCCGCCTTGCTCTCGACCTTTTCCCGCCTTCTGATCGATCCCAACCGCGGCGCCGACGACCCGACGCTGGTGATGCGCTATTCCGACGGGGCCGTTATTGCGGGAAACGCCCGCGCCGATGAGGCCGAGATCGACCGCCGCATCCGCCTTTACTGGCAGCCCTATCGCGACGCCGTGCAGGCGACGACGGAGGCGATGCTGGCGACGGGACGCGCGCCCACGATCGTCTCGATCCATTCGTTCACGCCGGACTGGCGCGGTTTCCAGCGCCCCTGGAAGGTCGGGGTCTTGTACGACGACGACGCGCGACTGGCGTCCGCATTGCTGCGGGAACTGGCCGACGGTCTGGAGGCGCACGAGATCGGCGACAACGAGCCCTATAGCGGCGGATTGAAGGGCGACACGATCGACGCGGTCGCAAATTCGCGCGGCCTGCCCAACGTATTGATCGAGGTGCGACAGGATCTCATCGCCAACCCAGAGGCGGCGCGGGACTGGGGGGATCGGCTGGCGCGTTGGATCGCCGCCGCGCTCGATCCCGTCGGAGCCGGCGCCGATCAAGCCTTCACCGCGTAATTCGCGCGCGGCGGCTTTCGCGACCTCCGCCGCGCCGATCAGACCGCCATGCCCGCCGGCGCCGGGCCGCCCTGGGCCCAATCGACGAGTTCGACGGTGTGGACGACCGGAATCATCGTCGCCGAGCCGATCTGCGTCATGCAGCCGATATTGCCGGTGGCGATCACGTCCGGCCGCAGCCGCGCGAGATGGCGCGCCTTGCGGTCGCGCAACTCGCTGGCGATGCGCGGTTGCAGGATGTTGTAAACGCCCGCCGAACCGCAACACAGATGCGGCTCGGCGGGTGTGCGCACGTCGAAACCGGCGGCGCGCAGCAGCGCTTTCGGCGCCTCGACGATCTTCTGTCCGTGTTGAAGGGAACAGGCGGCGTGATAGCCAACCGCGAGGCGGCGCGGCGCGGTGAAAGTCAGATTGAGCCCGAGGAGATATTCGCTCGGATCCTTCGCGAGCGCGGCTGCGCGCGCGGCCTTTTCGGCGTAAGCGGGGTCGTCGGCCAACATCGCGGCGTAATCCTTGATCGTGGCGCCGCAGCCCGAGGCCGTGACGACGATCGCCTCCAACCCCTCGCCCTCGATCTCGCGCGTCCAGGCGTCGATATTGGCGCGCGCTGAGGCCAATGCCGACGCCTCGCGGCCCATGTGGTGGGCGAGCGAACCGCAGCAGCCTTCGCCCTTGGCCAGCACGGCGTCAATCCCGGCGCGGTTGAGCACACGGATCGTCGCGGCGTTGATCTGCGGCGCCAGCACGCCCTGCGCGCAGCCGGTCAGCAGCGCGACGCGGCGGCGCTGGGCCGGCGCTTTCGCCGCCTTGAACACGCCCGGCCCCTCAGTGGCGTCGCGAGCGGGCAGGCGGGTCGGCGCGAGCCGCAGCATCGCTTCAAGCTGGGGACCTATCCGGGGCAGCCGCGCCAAGAGCGGCCGCAGCGGCCGACCCAGCATGGCCAGACCCAGCGCGAGCCGGAATCGGCCACGATGCGGCAGCAGCCACACCAGCAGCGCCCGCAACGCGCGATCCCAGACGTCGCGGGTATAGCGCGTCTCGACCTCGACGCGGGCGTGGTCGATCAGGCGTCGGTAGTCGACGCCCGAGGGGCAGGTGGTCATGCACGACTGGCAGGACAGGCAATGATCGAGCGGCTCGACGTCATGCGCGTCGGGCGCGCGGCCGGTCTCCAGCAGCTCCTTGATGAGATAGATGCGCCCGCGCGGCGAATCGCGCTCGTCGCGGCCGACGACATAGGTCGGGCAGGTCGCGGTGCAGAAGCCGCAATGCACGCAGGAGCGCAGGATCTTCTCCAGGCTCGCGATGTGCGGATCGGCGAGCTGGGCGGCGTCGAAATGGGTTTGCATCAGATATCCGCGTACATGCGGCCGGGATTGAAGCGGCCCTCGGGGTCGAAACTCGCCTTGACGCCGCGCGTCAGGCGGGCGAGCGCCAGCGACAGCGGCGGAAATACATCCGCGCGCGCACGAAGATCCTCGGGCGCGCGGATCAGATGGACGTGGCCGGCGAAGCGTCCGAGCGCGGCGCGGACGGCCGAGGCCGCCGCTAAAGTCGGATCGGTCGAGAACCACAGACAGCCGCCGCCGTGGTCCATGAGCGAGGTGTGAGCGGCTCCGCCCAAGACCGCGAGCGCGACCGGCGCGTCGGACGGCTTCAGGCTGGCGCGCCACACCGCCCGCTCGCGCGGCTGGCTGAGAAACGCGCCGTCGCGGATCGACCGCCACATGCGTTTGGAGTCTTCCCCCTCAAGCGCGTGCTTGGCGCCGAATTCGGCCAGCAGCGCGATCAAACTTTCCGCGCGATAGGTCACCGATTCGGCAAAACCCTCGACCCGCAGCAGCGTGCGGGGGAATTCACGGCCCATCCCGGAATGGATCGTCGCCGCGCCACTGACGCCATGCGGCGAACTCAACGCCCGCGCCATCGCCTCCACCGCGCGCGCATCGTCGAGCCGGCGGATCACGACGGTCGCCTCGGCCCGCGGGGCGGGCAGCAGCTTGAAGGTCGCCTCGGTGAGAAAGCCCAGCGTGCCCTGCGCGCCGCACATGATCTTGACCAGATCGAGCCCGGTCACGTTCTTCATCACCCGCCCGCCGGCGGAGACGACCTCGCCGCGGCCGTTGACGAGCCGGACGCCCAGCACATTGTCGCGCACCGCGCCGGCGCTGACGCGGCGCGGGCCGGGGATCGCCGTGGCGACGAGGCCGCCGACGGTCGGTTCGCCCGACGTTGCAAACAGCGCGCGCGGATCCAACGGCTCGAACGGCAGCATCTGACCGGCTTTGGCCAGCGAGGCCTCGACTTCTGACAGCGGCGTGCCGGCGCGCGCGCGCAACGTCATTTCGGCCGGTTCGTGAAACACGATGCCGGTCAGCTTCGCGCTCGAAAGCGGTTGGCCGGAGCGCGGGCGGCCGAGGCCGGGGCGCGTACCCCCGCCGACAATATCGAACGGACCCTGAGTCGTGCGCACGATCTCGGCGGCTTCAAGCTCGTTTTCGGGCGACAGCGCATTGCTCACGCCGCCCGCTCCGTCAGCGGGAACACTTTGGCCGGATTGAAGCGCCCATCTGGATCGAACACGGCGCGCACGCCCTTCTGCTGCGCGATTTCCTGCGGCGTAAATTGTTTGCTCATCAGATCGCGCTTCTCGATGCCGACGCCGTGCTCGCCGGTGAGGCAGCCGCCCAGCTCCACCGACATTTCCAGCACTCGCGCTCCGGCGCGCTCGGCCTTTTCCTGCTCTAGCGGATCGTTCATGTTGTAGAGAATCAGCGGATGCATGTTGCCATCGCCGGCGTGGAACACATTGGCGACGCGCAAGCCTTCGTCGGCGCAGATTTGTGCGACGCGGCGCAGCGCCTCGGGCAACTGGCCGGTCGGCACGGTGCCGTCCATGCAGATGTAATCGGCGATGCGCCCTGTCGCGCCGAACGCCGACTTGCGGCCTTTCCAGATCTGCGCGCTCTCCATCGCCGACATCGATTCCTTCACCACGCGCACGTTATGCGCCCGCGCGATGTCGAGGATGCGCTTCTGCTCGGCGTCAATTTCCGGGACCGACCCCTCCGACTCGATGATCAGCATCGCCTCGACATCGAGCGGATAGCCGGCATGGGCGAAATCCTCGGTGATCTCGATCGCGAGCCGGTCCATATATTCCATCGCCACCGGCACGATCCCCGCGCCGATCACCGCCGCCACGCAACGGCTGGCGTCCTCCGCATTGTCGAAGCCGAACAGCACGGGGCGCGCGCCCTCGGCGAGCGGCAGGATGCGCACGATCGCCTCGGTGACGATGCCCAGTTGCCCCTCCGCGCCGCAGATCAGGCCGAGAAAATCGAGCCCGCCCGCGTCGAGCGCCGGGCCGCCGAGATCGAGGATCTCGCCGTCGAACATCACCAGCCGCACGCCCATCAGATTGTTGCTGGTGACGCCGTATTTCAGGCAATGCGCGCCGCCGGAATTCATCGCGATATTGCCGCCGATGGTGCAGGCGAGCTGCGAGGAGGGGTCGGGCGCGTAAAAGAAGCCGTTCTCCCCGACCGCGTCCGATATCGCGAGATTGGTGACGCCGGCCTCGACGCGGGCATAACGGTCGGCGTAGTTGATCTCCAGCACGCGGTTCATCTTCGAGAGGCCGATGACGATGGCGTCCTCCTGCGGCACCGCGCCGCCCGCCAGCGAAGTGCCCGCGCCGCGCGGCACGATATTGACCCCCTGTTCGCGGCAGAAGCGCAGCGAAGCCGCCACCTCTTCCGTCGTGCGCGGCAGGATCACGGCGAGCGGCAGGCGGCGATAGGCGGTCAGCGCGTCGGTCTCGAACGCCCGCCGGCCCGCTTCGTCGGTGACGATGCATTCCCGAGGCAATAGCGCCGGCAACGCCGCGCGGATCGCGTCGGCGCGCGCGAGAATGGCGGGGTCGGGGGTGGGAAAGGCGATCTGCGACATCGGGCGTTCCTCGGATAGCGCGAGCTTTAGCGCGAGGGTTACAGACTTACGCGCGCCGGCGCTAGAGGCGACTAAACCTCCACCGGGCTCGCGCTCATGCCGTCGGCGCCGAACACTCTGACGTAGCGCTCGACCTCCCGGGGAGGCCCCAGTACCTTGTTCGGGTTGTCCGATAGCTTCACCGCCGGCCGCCCCTCCGCCTCCACCACCTTGCACACCAGCGAGATCGCGGCGAGTTCGCCATCGACGCCGGCGGGCGCGCAATCCTTGAAATCGTTGGTCAGGTTGGTGCCCCAACCGATCGAGAGATTGGCCTGGCCGCGCAGCGCGCGCGAAACGCTCTCGATCGAATCGATGTCCATCGCGTCGCTGAGCACGATCAGCTTCTCCTGTGGTTCCCGCCCGCGCGCGCGCCACCACGCGATCAATTCGCGCGCGCCGTCGAGCGGCGTTTTCGAATCGGGCCGGGCGCCCTTCCAGTCCGCCACCCAATCGGGCGCGCGGGCGAGAAAGGACGTGGTGCCGAAACAATCCGGCAGCACAATAAGAAGATTGCCGCCGTACATGTTCGACCAGTCGCGCAGCACCTGATAGGGCGAGTCGCGAAGCCCCGCGTCGTCCTGCGCGAGCGCGGCGTAAACCATCGGCAGTTCGTGCGCGTTGGTGCCGATCGCCTCCAACCCGGTGTCCATCGCGTGCTTGACGTTGGAGGTGCCGATGAACGTGTCGCCCAGGCCCTCCTGCATCGCCTCGACGCACCAACGCTGCCATAGGAAGCCGTGCCGGCGGCGCGTGCCGAAATCGGAAATCCGCAGCGGTCCCTCGTGTTTAAGCACGCGCAGCCGCTCGACCTTGCTCCAGAGTTTCGCCTTGGCGCGGGCGTAGAGCACGTCGAGGTCGAACCGGCTCATGCCGCGCATCGCCGCGCGGGCGCGCAATTCGTTGATGATGGCGAGCGCGGGAATCTCCCACATCGTCGTCTCGCACCACAGTCCCTCGAACCGCAGTTCGTATTGCCCGTCGCGGCGCGTGAGTTCGTAAGCGGGCAGGCGGAAGCCGGCGAGCCATTCCAGGAAGGCCCGCTCGAAAATTTGCTTCGTGCCGTAAAACGAATTGCCGGCGAGCCAGATCATCTCGTTTTTGGCGAGGGTCAATGTGCGGGCGTGGTCGAGCTGATCGGTCAATTCGCGCTCGTCGACGATGTCGGCCAGACGCACGCGCGC
The DNA here is from genome assembly GCA_031367195.1 of Bradyrhizobium sp. Classification (GTDB taxonomy): domain Bacteria; phylum Pseudomonadota; class Alphaproteobacteria; order Rhizobiales; family Beijerinckiaceae; genus Roseiarcus. The sequence goes on along the minus strand of JANLPL010000080.1, from coordinate 12,250 downwards.
GGTGCGGTTGATAAGCTGGAAGGTCACCGAACGATCGCGGTGCAGCTTCCAGATCATTTGCAGCATCAGGAGTTTGTAAAAATCGGTGTCGAGCAGCGTCCGCACGATCGGGTCGATGCGAAAGGTGTGATTGTAAACGCGCGTCGCGAGATCAGGGACCATGATTGAGCCTAGACGGGCGCCGGCGGGCCGACAAGGGCGCTCTCGCATTGCTCCCTCTCGCATTCGCCGCGGACGCGCGCTAAGGGAGCGGGGGAAACCTGTTTTCGAGGAGCCGGAATTGCAGAGCCTGGATCGCGGCGGCGCCAATGCCGATGAAATCACCTATCCCGCTTTGGTGAAGGCGCTGCGGGAGGGTGAAGTGGCCCTCGTCGACGTGCGCGAGGCCAATGAATACGCCGCCGGCCATGTCGAAGGCAGCACACTGCACGCGCTCTCCGCGTTCGACCCGGAAAAGCTGCCTCGCGACAAGCCGATCGTGCTGATCTGCCGCTCAGGCAACCGCTCGATGACGGCGCTCAAAGCCGCCCGCGCCGCCGGCTTCACCGACGTCTGGCATTACAAGGGTGGCGCAATCGGCTGGACGCACGAAGGCGGCGTACTGGTCTAGGCTTCTGGCACTTCGCGCACCGCGCCGCGCGCGGCGCTGGTGGCGAAGGCGGCATAGGCGCGCAAGGCGGTCGAGACCTTCCGCTTGCGCGGCTGCTCTGGCTTCCAGCCGGCTTTGCCCTTCGCCTCCATCGCCGCGCGACGTTGCGCCAGTTCCTCGTCCGAGACGAGCAGATCCATTTTGCGCGCGGGGATGTCGATGCGGATGCGGTCGCCGGCCTGCACGAGGCCGATGACGCCGCCTTCGGCGGCTTCCGGCGAGACATGGCCGACCGAAAGCCCCGACGTGCCGCCGGAGAAGCGGCCGTCGGTGATCAGCGCGCAGGCCTTGCCGAGGCCCTTCGATTTCAGATAGCTGGTGGGATAGAGCATTTCCTGCATGCCGGGACCGCCGCGCGGACCCTCGTAGCGGATCACGACGACATCGCCGGCGACCACGCCGCCGTTGAGAATGCCGAGCACCGCATCGTCCTGGGCGTCGAAGATTTTGACCGGGCCCTCGAAATGAAGATTGCTGTCGTCGACGCCGGCGGTCTTCACGATCGAGCCGTCGGGCGCGAGATTGCCATATAGCACGGCCAGTCCGCCATCTCTGGAATAGGCGTGGGCGAGGTCGCGGATAACGCCCTTCTCGCGGTCCTCGTCGAGCTGCTCGTAGCGCGCGTTCTGGCTGAAGGCGACCTGGGTGGGCACGCCGCCCGGCGCGGCGGAGAAAAATTCGCGCGTGGCGTTGCCGGTCGGGCGCTTGATGTCATGGCGCGACAAGGCGTGCTCCAGCGAGGGCGCATGGACCATCGTCACGTCGCGATTGAGCAGGCCCGCGCGGTCAAGCTCGCCCAGGATTGCCGGGATGCCGCCGGCGCGATGCACGTCCTCGACATGGACGTCGGCGACCGACGGGGCAACCTTGCACAAAACCGGCACGCGGCGGGAGAGCCGGTCGATGTCGGACATCGTAAAGGGGATGCCCGCCTCATGCGCCGCGGCGAGCAGGTGCAGCACGGTGTTGGTCGAGCCGCCCATGGAGATATCGAGCGTCATCGCATTCTCGAACGCTTTGAAGCTGGCGACATTTCGCGGCAACACGCTCTCGTCGTTCTCCTCGTAGTAGCGGCGCGCGAGATCGACGATGAGATGGCCGGCTTCGACGAACAGGCGCTTGCGGTCGGCGTGGGTGGCGACAATCGTGCCGTTGCCGGGCAGCGAAAGGCCGAGCGCCTCGGTCAGGCAATTCATCGAATTGGCGGTGAACATGCCCGAGCAGGAACCGCAGGTCGGACAGGCGGCCCGCTCCATCGCCTTCACCTCGGCGTCGGAATAGCTCTCGTCGGCGGCCGCCACCATCGCGTCGATCAGATCGACCTTCCGGATCTTGCCCTTGATCTCGACCTTGCCGGCCTCCATCGGGCCGCCGGAGACGAACACGGCGGGAATGTTGAGCCGGAGCGCCGCCATCAGCATACCGGGCGTGATCTTGTCGCAATTGGAGATGCACACCAGCGCGTCGGCGCAATGCGCGTTGACCATATACTCGACGCTGTCGGCGATGATCTCTCTGCTGGGCAGGGAGTAGAGCATCCCATCGTGGCCCATCGCGATGCCGTCATCGACGGCGATGGTGTCGAATTCCTTGGCGATGCCGCCGGCGGCCTCAATCTCGCGCGCGACGAGCTGGCCCAGATCCTTCAGATGCACGTGACCCGGCACGAACTGGGTGAAGGAATTGGCGATAGCGATGATCGGCTTGCCGAAGTCGCTTTCTTTCACCCCCGTCGCGCGCCAAAGGCCGCGGGCGCCGGCCATGTTGCGGCCGTGGGTGGACGTGCGGGAGCGATAGGCGGGCATGGCGGCGACTTTCCAAAACGGTCAGAGGGCCGAGTGTTTCGCAAATCCGGCGCGCGACGGCAAGCCGCACCTGTTCAAGCCACGGGGGTGTGAACAATGGCGATCAAAATCGCGAATCCGAGATGGGTCAGGTGGTGCAAAGTCTGGTCGATGCCGATCAGCCACCAGAAGCCGGTTTTAGTCGGGTCGGTGTCGAACGCCCGGTTGAGCAGGCCCTTGGCGCGGTCGATGGCGAAATGGACGACAAAATCCACCAGCGCGATTCCGATATAGGCGGGTGCAAGAGCCGCAAAAATCAGCGCGGTCGCGGCGGCGTGCACCGCCACATGGGCGGCAAGCGGGCGAAACCAGCCGCGCGGCTGCTCTTTCCCATTCGCCATCCAGGAGGTTTGCAGAAAAAAATCGGCGACGAGGTGCTTAAAAATAAAGATGACGAGCGCCGCCACCGTCCACGGAGTCGAGATCACATCCGGCACACTCGCCCCCGATGACGCCGTCGGCGGACAGCCGCGACAAAACACGCCGATAAATGGAAAAACTATCACCCCGCCACGGCGAGGGAAAGGCGCAGAAAATTATAATTGCAATCCTTTCGGCGGCGCGCCCGCGTTCTGTCCGGGCGGCCTAAATGTCGAACCTGCGCTCGGTCTGGACTCGGGGCGAGTGGATGGGGGCAAGCGCGCCGTTTTGCCGAGCGGATCGACGGCCCTTTGCGCTTTCGCGTGAACCGGGATGGCGTCTGGACAAGATCGGCCGGTTCTGCTATCCGCGCCGCCATCAAGGCGAACCGTCGTGACGGGGTCGCCCTTTCGTATTATTCTTAGTCAGGAAACCTCGTCAAGGACAACGAGGCGCCGCCCCGCACCATAGGAAAGCCCGTGCAAGTTCTCGTTCGCGACAATAATGTCGATCAGGCTCTCAAAGCATTGAAGAAAAAGATGCAGCGCGAGGGCATTTTCCGCGAGATGAAGCTGCGCGGACATTACGAGAAGCCTTCGGAGAAGCGTGCGCGCGAGAAGGCCGAGGCGGTGCGGCGGGCGCGCAAGCTTGCGCGCAAGAAGCTGCAGCGCGAAGGGCTACTGCCGATGAAGGCCAAGCCGGCGCCAGGCGCCGGTCCCGCGCGGGCGGCGGGCTGATTCGCGAGCGTCGTTGACCCCGCGGCAACGCGGCGCCGCCTTAAAGGGAGCCCGAATGGCTGCGACTAGGATCTGGCTCGCGACGGCCGTGGCGCTCAGCATCGGTCTGTCCGCGTGCGAAACGCTGTCGCCGATATCAGCGCCCAAAGTGGCGGAGCGCGATCCCGACAATCCGCAGACGTCGAGCGCGAACATTTCTTCATTGTCGGACGTCATCGAGCGTCGCCCCAACGATGCGGTTCCCTACAACCAGCGCGGTATCGCTTACGCGAAAAACGGCCGCTATCGCGAAGCGATCGGCGATTTTTCGCGCGCGATCAAGCTCGATCCGAAATTCGCCGGCGCCTATACGAATCGCGCGCTCGCCTATCGCCAGACCGAGAAGGACGAGCTCGCGCTGGCCGATTTCAACTACGCCATCGTCGCCAATCCCAATTACGCCCCGGCCTATCTCGGGCGCGGCAACCTGTTGCGCGCGCAGGAACATTTCGACGAGGCCTTAGCCGATCTCAATGCGGCGATCCGCCTTAAGCCGGAGGATGCGCAGCCCTATCACGCGCGCGGGCTGATCTATCAGCGGCAGGGCGATTGCGTGCACGCGATCACCGATTTCAACAACGCGATCGACCGTAACCCCTTCGTCGAGGCGCCCTATCAGGCGCGCGGCCAGTGCCTGATCGCCACCGGCAAATATGACGCCGCGATCGAGGATTTCAACGCCGCGCTCAATGTCGACAACCGCAACGCCGACGGCTGGGCCAATCTCGGCGTCGCTTACGAGAAGCAGGGCAACAGGTCGAAGGCGGTCGAGTCCTACAACCGGGCGATGGAAGTCGACCCGCAGAATTCGCTCGCCCGCGAAGGCTTGCGCCGGCTGGGCTGAGAACCCCCGCTTGACCTGAACGCCGAACCCGGTGGTAATCTCCGCTCTCGCGGCGCCCAGCCGCAGGTTCGGGGGAATTGCATGTCTCGTCGCCTCGCCGCTCTCGCCGTCGCTCTGCTGGCCGGAGCTTCGCTCGCCCACGCCAAGGACAGCGTCACTATCGGGATGACGCTGGAGCCGCCCGGGCTCGATCCGACCGCGGGCGCGGCGGCGGCGATCGGCGAAATCACCCATTACAATATTTTCGAGGGCCTGACGAAGATCAACGAGGACTTCTCGCTCACGCCGCTGCTGGCGGACTCCTGGACCTTCTCGCCTGATTTGAAGACCCTGACGCTCAACCTGAGGAAGGGAGTTAAATTCCAGGACAGCGAACCGTTCACGTCGGGAGCCGTGAAATTCTCGTTCGAGCGTTACGCCGGCAAGGAATCGACCAACAAGGACCGAACGTTTTTCGGCTCGATTCAGTCGATTGACGCCAGCGACCCCGGGAAAGTGGTGCTGACGTTCAAGGAGCCGAGCTTTTCGGCCTTGTTCCACCTTGGCCTCAATACGGCGGTGATTATTGATGAGAAGAGCGCGACCAACGAGGCGACACAGCCGGTCGGCACCGGGCCCTACAAATTCGTCAGTTGGAGCAAAGGATCGTCGGTGACGCTCGACGCCTGGGACGGCTATCGCGACGCCGCCAAGGTGGCGATCAAACACGCGACCTTCAAGTTCATCGCCGACCCCGCGGCGGAGACGGCGGCGATGTTGGCTGGCGACCTCGACGCTTTCCCGCGCATCGTCTCCTCTTCGCTCGATCAGTTCAAGGCCGATCCACGGTTTCAGGTGATGGTTGGCGGGAGCGAGGGCAAGACGATCCTCGCCATCAACAACAAGGAGGCGCCTTTCGATCAGTTGAAAGTGCGGCAGGCGATCGCCTATGCGCTCGACCGCAAGGCGATCATCGACGGCGCCTCGAACGGGCTCGGCGCGCCGATCGGCAGCCATCTCACCCCCAACGATCCCGGCTATGTCGATCTGACCGGCCAATATCCGCATGACATCGCCAAAGCCAAGGCGCTGCTCGCCGAAGCGGGGGTGAAAACCCCGCTCGCTCTGACCCTGACTTTGCCGCCGCCCGCCTATGCGCGTCAGGGCGGCGAGATCGTCGCGGCGCAATTGGCCGAGATCGGCATTCAGGCCAAGATCGAAAACGTCGAATGGGCGCAATGGCTCTCCAACGTCTATACCAACCATACTTTCGATCTGACCATCATCAGCCATGTCGAGCCGCTCGACATCGCGATCTACGCCAATCCGAACTATTACTTCGGCTACGACAACAAGGAGTTTCAGGCGATCATCGCGCGCTGGAACGCGGCTCCCGATCTGGCCGCCTACAAGCAGGCGCTCACCGACGCGCAGCACAAGCTGGCCGACGACAGCGTCAACGGCTTCCTGTTCCAATTGCCCAATCCGGTCGTGGCCGACGCCAAGCTGATGGGGATTTGGAAGAGCGCGCCGATCTTCGCCAACGATCTGGCGGCTTTGTCGTGGAAATGAAGCTGCATTGAACCTTTACGCGTCGAGCGCGACGGCGCTGCTGGAAGGCTATCGCCGTCGCGCGTTCTCGCCCGTTGAGGTCATGCGGGCCGTGATTGCGCGCGTGGAGGCGTTCGAGCCGCATATCCACGCGACCTATCTGTTCGCGCCGGAGCGGGCGCTGGCGCAAGCCGAGGCGTCGGCGGCGCGCTGGGCGAAGGGCGAACCGTGCGGGCCGCTCGATGGCGTGCCCGTCACGATCAAGGACAATATCGCCACGCGCGGCGAGCCCAAGCCGCTTGGCGCGGCTTCGACCGATCTCGCGCCCGCGCTTGAGGATGCGCCCCCCGTAGCGCGGCTGCGCGAGGCAGGGGCGATTCCGTTCACGAAAACCACCATGCCGGATTACGGCATGTTGTCCTCGGGCCTGTCGAGCTTCCACAAGCTCGCGCGCAATCCCTGGGATGTTTCGAAAGGGCCGGGCGGCTCGTCGGCGGGGGCGGGCGCGGCGGGGGCGGCGGGCTATGGGCCGCTGCATCTGGGCACCGACATCGGCGGCTCGGTCCGCCTGCCGGCGGGCTGGTGCGGCCTGGTCGGCCTCAAGCCGAGCGCCGGCCGCGTGCCGATCGACCCGCCGTACCCCGGACGCGCGGCCGGGCCGATGACGCGCAACGTCGATGACGCGGCGCTGATGATGGCGACATTGTCGCTGCCCGACGCTCGCGATTACACGAGCCTGCCGCCGGAACGGCTCGACTGGCGCCTCGCGCCGGCGGAGCTGAAGGGGCTGCGGATCGGTCTGTGTCTTGACATCGGCTGCGGCGCGGCGGCGACGGCGCAGGTGCGGGAAGCCGTCACGCAAGCCGCGCGTGATTTCGAGGGCGCGGGCGCGATGGTCGAAAAGGTCGGTCCGATGTTCTCACAAGATTTGCTCGACGGTCTCGACTTGTTCTGGCGCACGCGCTCGAAGGTCGACATCGACGCCCTGTCGCCCGAGAAACGCGCACGCGTTCTAATGTTCATCCGCGTCTGGGCGGATTCGGCTACGGGCGTCTCAGGCGAGGCTGTGTTTGCGGGCTTCAGCCGGATGCTGGAATTCGCGCAAAGGGCCGTCGTTACGACCCTGCCATACGATTTCCTGTTGACGCCGACCGCGCCGATCACCGCTTTCGCGGCCGAACTCGCCAGTCCCGGCGACAATCCGCTGAACCCGTTCCCGCATATCGGCTTCACCGTCGCCTTCAACATGTCGGGCCAGCCGGCCGTCTCGATCAATGCCGGCTTCGATGCGGGCGGGCTGCCGATCGGGTTGCAAATCGTCGGCCGGCGCTTCGACGATCTCGGCGTGCTGCGCCTGGCCCGCGCCTATGAGGACATCCGCTCGGCGCCGATGCGGCCCTGGCCCGAGCCGCCGGGATAGACGCGGCTGGCCTTCCGGCCCAAGTCTTGCTAATCGCTGCCCAAACATTGAGCGACAGGCGGGAAGCGGGATATGCGTAAAGGGGCGGTGACGCGCAGGACCAACGAGACGGAAATCACCGTCGAACTCGATCTCGACGGCTCCGGCTCGGCCAAAATCGCCACCGGAATCGGCTTTTTCGACCATATGCTCGACCAACTCGCCCGCCACTCGCTGATCGACATGAATGTGTCGGCCAAGGGCGATCTGCATATCGACGATCACCACACTGTGGAAGATGTCGGCATCGCGCTCGGACAGGCGCTTAAACAGGCGCTCGGCGACAAACGCGGCCTGACGCGTTACGCCGATTGCCTGCTGCCGATGGATGAGGCCCTCACCCGCGTCGCCGTGGATGTGTCGGGACGTCCGTTCCTCGTGTTCCGCACCGAGTTCCCGACGGCGAAGACCGGAACCTTCGACACCGAGCTGGTGCGCGAGTTCTTTCAGGCCTTTGCGATCAACGGCGGCCTGACGCTGCATATCGAGACCCTGTACGGCCTCAACAGCCATCACATCGCCGAATCTTGTTTCAAGGGCGCCGCGCGCGCGCTTGGCGCCGCGCTTGCGATCGATCCGCGTCAGGCCCAGCGGGTGCCCTCCACCAAGGGCGCGCTGTAGCGGGGCGGGAGTCCAGATGAAACTTTATGCAATCCACACGCCTCGCGCCGTCGAGGCGATCGCCGGCCCGGAGGGCGCGCGGGCGGCGCGGATGGGCTTTTCGTTCGCCGCGCTGGCGTTCGGCCCGCTGTGGTTGCTTCTGCGCGGGACTTGGTGGGCGCTGTTCGGCTATATCGTCGCGGCGGCATTGGTGATCGCGCTGGCGTGGCTCGGGGTGATAGGGCCGGGCGCCGTCGCTGGCCTGATCGGTCTGGGGCATCTCTTTCTCGGCGTAGAGGGCCGCGAGCTGGCGCAGCGCGCGCGCGAACGCGGCGGGCGTCCGCTGATCGACGTGATCTACGCGCACAGTGCGCTGGAGGCGGAGAAGATCTATCTCGAACGCGCGCTGGTCGCCGCGCCGTCGCCCGCGCGCCGCGCCGCGCCGCTGGCGTCGCCCGATGTGATCGGGCTGTTCCCGGAACCCGGCCGATGAAGGTCGCCATCGTCGATTTCGGCTCGGGCAATCTGCACTCCGCGCACAAAGCGTTCGAGCGCGCCGCGCGCGAGGCTGGCGTCGCGGCGGAAGTGCGCGTCACCGCCGATCCCGATTGGACGCTCGCCGCCGACCGCATCGTTCTGCCCGGCGTCGGCGCCTACGCCGATTGCCGCCGCGGGCTCGACGCCGCCGCCGGCATGGTCGAGGCGCTGAGCGAAAGCGTGCGCCGGCGCGGCCGACCGTTCCTTGGCATTTGCGTCGGGATGCAACTGTTGGCGACGCGCGGGCTGGAGCATCAGACAGTCGCCGGCCTCGACTGGATTGCCGGCGACGTCGCCGCGATCCGCCCCGCCAACCCTAAGCTGAAAATTCCGCATATGGGCTGGAACACGCTCGACGCGCGCCGCCCGCACGCGCTGCTCGATGGCGTCCGGCCGGGATTGCACGCCTATTTCGTTCATTCCTTTCAGCTTTATCCCGCCGACCCCTCGGACATCGTCGCCACCGCCGATTATGGCGGGCCGATCACCGCGATCGTCGCGCGCGACAATGTCGCGGGCACGCAATTTCATCCCGAAAAGAGCCAGACCCTTGGGCTCGCCCTGATCGGCAACTTCCTGAAGTGGCGCCCGTGATCCTTTTTCCCGCGATTGATCTCAAGAACGGCGAATGCGTGCGCCTCGTGCGCGGCGACATGGAGCAGGCGACCGTCTTCAACACCGATCCCGCGCACCAGGCGCAAAGCTTCGAGCGCCAGGGCTTTGACTATCTGCATGTCGTCGATCTCGACGGGGCCTTCGCCGGTCAGCCGGTCAACGCGCAGGCGGTCGAGCGCATCCTCGCCGCCACGGCCATGAAAGTGCAACTTGGCGGCGGCGTGCGCGATCTGCGCACGGTGGCGGGCTGGCTCGAAAAAGGCGTCGCGCGCGTGATCATCGGCACCGCGGCGCTGAAAGACCCTGATTTCGTGCGCGAGGCGGCGCGGCTGCATCCCGGCCGCGTCGCGGTCGGGATCGACGCGCGCGAGGGCAGGGTGGCGGTGGAGGGCTGGGCGCGCCAGTCCGACGTCTCCGCGCTCGATCTCGGCCGCATGTTCGAGGATTCCGGGGTGGCGGCGATCATCTACACCGACATCGCCCGCGACGGCGTGATGCAGGGCCTCAATCTCGCGCAGACCGTGGCGCTGGCCGAAGCGTTGTCGATCCCCGTCATCGCCTCGGGCGGCCTGGCCTCGATCGAGGACGTCAGGCGGCTGTTGGAGCCCGATTGCGCCAAGCTCGCCGGCGCGATCTCGGGGCGTGCGCTGTATGACGGGCGGCTCGATCCCGTGGAGGCTTTGGCGCTGCTGAGGGGGCGGAGCCAGCCATGATTTTGGAAGAGGTTATCAGGAGCGCCGTCTCGCGTGCGGGGATTGTGCGAGTTCGCAGCGTATTGAATCCATTTTTATGGACCTTCGTTTGGTCTGTCGTTTTCGCGGTACTTACGTATCTATTTCGGGACGACACGGCGATGAAATATGTTTGCCTCGTCCTGACGGCGCTTCCTTTACTAACGGTTTTGGCAATCGGCGTGGGGTTCGCGATCGCAAATCCCGACCGGCTGCAATCGGAAGAGTTTGTGATTCGGCAAATGGCCCTAAAAAAGCTATATAGGCGAGGCGCGAGCACGGAAGTGCTGGACGCCGCCAAGGACATTGCGCGGATGGATAGGCTAACAAGTTCCCGCGATGTGGGAGATAATTCGTGAAGCGACACCTGCTGGTTTTCGATGACGGAAGCGGCGATGACCTTGATCTTAAGGCGTTCGTCGACTCACTGGATGAAGGCGCCAAGATGCTCGCCCTCGACGGCCACGTCTGTTTCTTGCAAAGTAACCTGTCTGTTGCGGAGATATCTGACAGGTTCGTCAAATTTGCTGGATCAAGGCTTTTCTTCGTGTCCGACATAAGCCATTCCAATTATTCCGGGCGCATGCCGAGCGTTTTCTGGGAAGATTTCATGCGGACGCGCCTGCAAACCGCTGCGGAATAATGCTGAAATCCCGCGTTATCCCCTGCCTCGACGTGAAGGACGGCCGCGTCGTCAAGGGCGTCAATTTCGTCAATCTGCGCGACGCCGGCGATCCCGTGCAATGCGCCATCGCTTATGACAAAGCCGGCGCCGACGAGCTTTGCTTCCTCGACATCGCGGCCAGCCACGAGGACCGCGGCATCCTGCTCGATGTCGTGCGGCGCACGGCGGAGGTCTGCTTCATGCCGCTGACAGTGGGCGGCGGCGTACGCAAAATCGAGGACATACGGCAATTGCTGCTGGCTGGCGCCGACAAGGCGTCGATCAATTCGGCGGCGGTGGCGGACCGGCAATTCGTGCGGGCGGCGGCGGAGAAATTCGGCAGCCAATGCGTTGTCGTCGCCATCGACGCCAAGCGCGCGTCCAAAGTGGGCGAGCCGCCGCGCTGGGAGATCTTCACCCATGGCGGACGGCGGCCGACTGGCGTCGATGCGGTGGAATTCGCGCGCGAAGTGACGGAGCTTGGCGCCGGCGAAATCCTGCTCACTTCGATGGATCGTGATGGGGCGCGGATCGGCTTCGACCTGGAGCTGACGCGGGCGGTGGCCGACGCGGTTCCGATCCCCGTCATCGCCTCTGGCGGCGTCGGCAATCTCGAACATCTCGCGCAGGGCGTTTTGCTAGGCCATGCGAGCGCGGTGCTGGCCGCCTCGATCTTTCATTTCGGCGAATACACGATCCGGCAGGCCAAGGAGCACATGGCCGCAGCCGGCATCGCCATGCGGCTCGACGCCTAACGGGAACGCTCCGACGGTTTGTGCGTTCTTCCGAGTCCCCCGCTCATGCGGGAAACGAGGAGGATGCAATGTTGCTATTTTCACGCCGCGCCGCGCTGGCCGCCACCCTGGCTCTGGCGGGGTTGACCGTGGCCTATGCCGAAGAGGTCAAATATTCCGCAAAGCTCGACGGCGCCTCCGAAACCCCGCCCAACGACAGTAAGGGAACGGGGATGGTGGACGCCACGTTCGACACCGCGTCCAAGACGCTGACCTGGACCGCCACCTATTCGGGGCTGACGGGCGCGGCGGCAGCGGCTCACTTCCATGGTCCCGCGCCCGCCGGCAAGGCGGCGGGAGTCTTGGTTCCGCTCTCGGGCGACACCGCCAGCCCGATGAAAGGCTCCGCCAAGCTCACCGACGCCCAAGCCAAGGCGCTGAGCGAGGGTATGGTCTATCTCAACATCCATACCGCCGCGCATAAGGACGGCGAAATCCGCGGCCAGTTGATGATGGGCATGTGAGGAGGGCGGCCTACCAGGGCCGGCATTTCATGAGCCAAACGCCCCGGCCGGTCGAAAAGACCGCGCTGGGGCTCGTCATTTTGAGAGGCGCCCGCGCCCGGGCGGCGCGGAAGGGCGCCCGCCCGTTGCGGCATTTGGAACATAACTTATTGAAAAATTGGTATATTTGGTCGTAGTCCAACGCCAGATGTCCCCCCTGTGACGTTAGAATGACATTTTGCTGAAATAGTGTTTGACATGATTGGGTGTGTTGTCTTAGAAGCACGTCACCGACGGCGACGCCGCTGGGTTGGCGGGTCGGATTGGTATGATCTAGACGATGGCTTCATTCTCCCTCTTTGAGAGGAGGGGGCGGGAAGGCATTGGCTGTTTTTGCTTTCTGG